>CAYRCM010000086.1:0-22460 GCA_964422715.1 uncultured Myxococcales bacterium
CTGCCTGTCGTTCTTGGCCTTTTGTCTGGCGTGTTCTAGGGGACCGCAAAGTCGGGGCCAGCGTTCCGTCCCGTACCGGGCCGCGGGCCTGGCGACGCTCAAGCACGCCGGAGTTACCAGGCCGGCGCGGCGCTACGAAGCGCTGTCCTCTGACTGGGCCGGCCGAGGCGTCATACCCTGACGCGTTCGTTCGCGTACGTTCGCTACCTTGGTCGTACTTCCCGACAGTTTGCCCGCAGTACCCCTCGGGGGCTTGATTCTCGGCGCGGCGGTGGCCCTCGGAACCCAACCAGGCATTGACGCGTCGATTCCGGCAACTGAGGCAACGGAGTGGTCCGCGCGAGCGGGAGCATCCCGGAACAGCAGCTGCTGATGGGCCCCCTCCATGTAGGGCACGAGCTGCCTCTCTGAGAGGGTCCGAACGAGTCGGGAATGAATCCCTGTGGCGTCCGCAACGGCTGCAAAGTCGAGCGAATTGAGCAGTTGAGCGGTGACGGGACGTTTCGCATCCCAGAAGACGAGGGCCGACCAGAGCTCCTGGGCCGGACGGGAGTGGACAAGTCGATGGAGCGCCTCGCATTCCTCCTCGGATGCGCAGGGAAAAAAGTAGCAGGTGTCGTCCAGCACGACCGGTTTGCCACCGGCTGGCGACACCTTCACGAAGTCGAGCGTCTTGTACAGGCCCGAGATGGCGACCTTCCACGGCGCGAACGAGTACTCTCCAACGCCGAAGAGCGAGCAGGAGGGACGACCGCGGTGAATCGAACTGCCACGCTTGGCAAGAAGCGGCGCATTGGCAAGCAGGTACTCCCAAGCTTTGGGCGTGGACCGCCGAATGACTTCGGGCGACGCCGTCATCGTCTTGTGCGGGACCAACAGCATCTTCCGTGGCGGCCTGTTCGACGCAAGGTCGGAGCTCTTGAGCAGGGGGTACAGCACTTCGTCCTCGACATCGACCTCCATTCCGAGTCCGTTCAGGTACCCGGTGTCGGTCGCGACGAGTTCGAAAACCCTGCTGCAGTCGTGCTTGATCCCGGAGCGCCACCCGCCAAGACCCGCCCCGAGCAGGCCCTGCCACCGCTCGAACGCGTGCACGTCCGCAACCAGGTGACCGCGGCGCAGTCCGATCACAGCCTCAGGCTCCGCAGCGCACATCGATTTGTACACCTCGCAGTCCGTCGAGCGACCCCCCGGGAGGCAATCGACGACGAGGAGACACGCGTCCACGGAGGCGCCAAAGTGCAGCTGGGCATCCACCCGGCGCAACTCTGCGCGCCGCACCGGCACCTGCCGTCTCCAGGCGTACGCGAGTACCTTTCTTGCCACCGCGGTCTTGCACAGCACGGCGAGCATGCCCGGTGTGTTAGCGAGCCAGTCGACGTTCTGCCTGAGCATCCACTCCGAGATGTCGAAGTTCGACTTCCCGGTCAATGCGTCGATGCCGCGAAGATTGTCGTGGTTGGATTTGTCAGGAAGATTCAGGCTGCCCAAGGTGCTGAGGGCCGAGTTCGTCACCCACGGGGGGTTGCCGAGAACGAGAATCGGCTTCGGCAGACCCCTGACGAGGCTCGCCCAGTCGGTCTGAAAGAAGTCGCGTTGCACAACCCGAATGCGCCCAGCAAAGCCCATGCGGCCGACCCTGGCCAGCGCTTCCTCGACGTACTCCGCGTTCCGCTCTGCGCCGAGAATCTCACGAGCGTCTTGGAAGGTCTCGACGGCGGCCTGCAGGAAGGAACCGCGACCACAGGTCGGTTCAACCACCGAGGCCGGCCGGAAGCCTGCCGCGGCGACGGCAGCGCAGACCTCGCGGGCAAGGCCCAAAGGCGTCTGGAAGTCACCGAACTCCGCCTTGGTTTTGCTCTTCATCATCGTCTGCTACTTCAGCCGGAGCACGCCGGGAACTGTGCCCGCGGTGTCGATCACGCGTCGGTATTGCAACCGCCACTGAAGGGCGTTGGAGATGGTCAAGTAGCCGATCTCCGGTGGCATAGCCAGAACATCCTCGGCGATGTTCAAGGCTTCGATCTCGTCCACGGGCAGCATACGTTCCTGCATAAAGGCAAGGACATCGTCCTTGTTCCCGCTGTTTTCGAGGATCTTGCGGATTCCCGTCGTGGTCTGGAAATCCGCCGTGCGTTCCTTCTCCACGAAGATGACATGCTGGATGCTCAAGAGTCCAGTGGCAGTCGCGGGATCGTCCACCTTGTCGTACACGAAGACGAGCACGGAGTAGCCCAGGCCAAATATCTTCTGCCTGGCAGACTTGTACGGGCAGGAGGACTGGGGCTGGCGAATGCTCGTGACCTTCATGTCAACATCGAGTTCCGGGAAATCGATCCCCTTGGCGGAAGATCCCTCTCGGAACTCGAACAGTGCTCGGAGATGAGAACGGAATCTGTGCTCGAAGTAGGTTCCCACCGCCTTGCCGTCGGTGACACCGAACAACGCAGGTTCGTGATGTGCCGATTCGCATGCTGCGAAGTTGCGGGCCTCCGACTGGAGTGCGCCGACCGTCAGTTGGCTCTTCATGTAGCTCCCTTCGGCGCGTCCGGTTCAGCCGCCGCGCGAGGTCGGCCGCCGCGGCCGGGCACCCCCCGCTACCGCGCGCCACGCCCGGTGGTAGCCCGCTTCGTGCACTCGGTCAAGTCCCACGGGCAGGTGTTGTCGCACTGGCACTGGCTGTCGCCGGTCAAGCCGCACGGATCGTTCAGCTTGCAGCACCGATCGGAACCCGCGTAGCCGGGACAGAAGTCGGCCGGACGGCCGGCGGCGTTCGAGCTGGCGGAGGCAGAGGTCGAAGGCGCGGCCTCAGGAAGCGGCGCCGGCCTGCGGGTCGTCCTGGGCCGAGGCCGGGTGGCAGCCGCCCGGCGGCCGTCGGCAACGCCATTCCGGACGCGCACCCAAGCCGGGCCGGGGGGGGCGGGGCGGCTAGCCGGGTAGCCCGGGGGTCGCCGCCTGCCGCCGCGCCCGGCCGCGCGGGGCCGCGGGGCAGCCACCCCGCACATTGACACCCCGGCCCACTCTCGTACCATGCCGCCACCGGGGGAGTGGCCTCCGGCTGCCCGGCTGCGCAAACGCCCTGGAGGGCCCCCATGCTGACGCCGCTCCTGTCCCCGGAAAAACTGCACGCCATCGCCCGCAACGCCGCCGGCAAGCCCGCTGCCGAGGCGTTTGCCTGCATGCTCGCCGAGCTCGATGCCACGTGGCCCGGCCGCATCTGCCCCGACAACCCGTGGCTGTTCAACACGGCCTGCGGCGCCATGGGACAGCTGAAACTGCTCTACGGCTCGCTCAGCGAGTACCTCATCTTCTTCGGCACGCCCATCGGCACCGAGGGCCACTCGGGCCGCTATCTCGCCGACGTCTACGACTTCATGGTCACGGGCGAGATGTGGACCTACCACGAAGGCGAAATCGAGAAGACCGTCTACCGGCCGGGCGACGCGGCGCTCCTTCGCCGCGGGCGCACCAAGGGCTACCGCGCGGCCGACAACACCTGGATGCTCGAGTACGCGCGCGGCGCCATCCCCACCATGCTGCCCACGGGCATGGCCGACAACTTCTTCTCGAACCTCGACATGCGCGCCATGGGCCGGCTCATGGCCCAGTTCGGCGGGCTCGTCACGCGCGAGCTGCTGCGCGGCAAGATCTGAGCGGTCGGGCCGGCCCGAGGCCGGGCGGCGAAACCGTCGCTCAACGATCTCTGCGTGCGGCCAGGCGGGGCGCCGGCGGCGCATCGGCGCACTGGCCGAGCCCCAGCACCGCGGCGAAGATGGCCTGGGCGTCGCCGGCCGTGATGGCCCCGCTGGCATTGCAGTCGGCGGCACAGGCCTCGGCCACGACGGGTTCGAGCACGCCGAGCGCGATGAGGAAGGCGGCCTGGGCATCGGCGGCCGTGAGCTGGCCGTCGCCGCTGACGTCGCCGCTGTGTACGCACGTGGCAATGGTGAAGTCACCGCCCGACGCCACCACGGTCTCGTTCCACGACGGGTCGTAGGCCACGAGTTTGATGCGCGCGTGCGCCGTTTCGAGCGCGGGCACGGTCCACGCGAACGTGCCCGTGTTGGGGCTCGCGCCGGCGATGACGGTGGGCCAACTCGCGCCCGAGTCGGTCGACAGGAAGAGGTCGACGTACATCACGGCTTCGTTGTCGCTGGCCTGCCAGGTGAGCCCGTAGGTCTCACCGGGTTCGAGCACCGCACCGGCCTCGGGGTGGACGAGTGTCGCCTCGGGCGGCTCGCTGTCGACGGGCAGCCACTTCCAGAGGCCCTCGAAACGCGTGCCGAGGTAGAGGGCGTTTTCGCCGTGCTCGACGCGCGTCGTGAGACTGTAGAGGCCGTGCGAGAAGATGGCGTGCGGCCATTCGCTCCAGCTCTCGCCGGCGTCCGGACTCTGCCAAAGACCGTTTTCGGTCGTCAACGCCAGCAGTTCCCCGGTGGGCAATGAGAGGAAGTCTTTGACCGCGCCCGAGATCTCCGTACCGAGGCCGTAGGTCCAGGTTTCGCCCCAGTCGTCGCTGCGGCATACCTTCGAGTACTCGGTGACCGAGTAGTAGCGCCCGGGCACCGTCCGGTCGGCCCGGATCGTGACGGTGTACTCGTTGAACCCGCCGATCAGCTCCAGCGTGGCGCCACCGTCGAAACTGCGCGTGAGCCGCGTGCCGCCGGGCACCTGGTAGTCGAGGACCATCAGCGTGCGCCCGTCGAACGGGTCGGGTTCGATGCGCGTCACGTTGAAGCCCGCGAGATGCTCGAAACTGGCGCCCGCGTCGACCGATGCCCAGACGCCGTACGAGTCGCTCATCTGCGAGCGGCCGGCGTAGACGCGCAAGGGCTCGGCCGGGCTGAAGCGGATGCGCGTGTAGTACGACCCGCCGGACGACTGCACGACGCCAAAACTGGCGCCGCCGTCGGTGCTCCGAAAGAGGTTCGTGCCGCAGCCCGCCACGATGACCTGGCCGTCGTCCGGGGCGTAGTCGAACGTGCTGTCCCAGCCGGGCAGCGAAAGCACGGGCGCCCAGCGGTTCTCGGGGTTGTCGAGTCTGAAGGTGAGGTGCTGGGGCACCGAGGCCAGGAGCGTCGCCTCGTCGCTCGGATGGAGCGCGAGTTCGGACACGCCGGTGGCCGCCATGTAGGCCCAGTGGTCGGTGCTGCCGGTGAGCGTGCGGCGCACCACGGCACGCGCCAGCCGGCCCACGTAGGCGGCGCCGGCGTCCCGCGGATCGACGGCGAGCGCGAAGCCCATGCCGCCGTAGCTGAGGGTCCGATCCTGCCACGTCGCGCCGAAGTCGGCGCTGCGGAAGATGCGCGTCGGGATGTCGACGCGGAAGTGGTTGTCGCCGCCCGCGGCCCAGACCACCGCGGGATCGGACGGGGCGACCCGCACGCGGTTGATGGGCGCCGTCAGCGTGGTCTCGAACGTGTTGCCCTCGTCGGCCGTGCGCCTGACTTCTCCACCGTCGTTGCGCCGGCGGCTGACGAAGACCCAGTAAGGCGGGCTCGGGCTGACGGCGAGGCTGCGGTACGTCGCGTTCTGCCCCGTGCCCCGGACCTGCCAGGTGAGGCCGCCGTCCGTCGACACGGCGAGCTCGCCCGGATGGACGGCGGCATAGATGCGGTCGGGGTCGAGCGGGTGCGCGGCGAACTCGTAGACCGCGTGGCCCGTGAGCACCGCCGTCCAGGTGGCGCCGCCGTCGTCCGAAAGCCGCAGGGCGTCGCGGGAGCCGAGCAGCAGCCGGTTCGGGCGCGTCTCGTGGACCCACACGTCCTGGAAGTTGCCCGAGAGGCCGAGATCCTGCCAGGAACGGCCGTGGTCGGTGCTCTTGTAGACCCGGCTCGTGAAGTCGAATTCGTTCGGGCTGCCGGTGGCGTACATCACGGCCGGGTCGCGCGGGTCGGCGCGAAAGTGCGTGACGCCGTAGCCGGCCGTGAGTCCCTGCATGCGCGGCACCCAGCTCGCCGCTCCGTTGTAGGAGTGGTAGATGCCGCCGTCGCTGCCGGCGATGAGGTGGTTCGGGTCGGCGGGGTCGACGAACAGCGCCCGCACCGTGCCACCCCACGGCCCGTTGAGGCTTCGGAAGGCGTACGTCCGTGCGGCATCGGCGCGGGCGACGCCGCTCGGCCCGGCGGCCCACGCGAGCAGGGTGCCGAGCGCCCACATTCGCCAGGTGGCGATGGACCCACGTCCGCCGTTCATCTGCGCCTCCGCCGGGTGCCCCGACCCGCCTCACGGTCACCCGGTGGCGAGCCGTGCCCACGCTGCCACGCCCACCGAATGACCCCGTCGAGAGCCAGCGTACGGGCGTGCAGCGGGTCCGTCAATTGCCGCAGCCCCGCAAACGGCGGCCCGGACGGGGCGTCCCCGGGCCTCGCGCTTCCTATTGACCGCGCGGCAAGTACAATGCCCGCATGCCCCCGCGCCACCCGGTGCATGGTGCCCGGGTGCCGGGCTCCCGCGCCTCCCGTTCTCCAACGTGCTGGAGGGCCTTCGACATGAGCCGATCCTGCGTGCCGCTTGCCTTCGTGCTGGGTCTCGCCTGGGCCGGAGAGGCCCACGCCAACGATTTCCTGCGCTCTGCCAAAGACGCCCCGTGCGCCTGCCCGCACACGGGCGACGTCAACGACAGCGGCAACCTCACCTCGGGCGATGCCCAACTGGCCTTCATGATCGCCGTCGGGCTCATCGCACCCACGCCGGCCGAGGCGTGTCGCGCCGACGTCAACGGCGACGGGTCGGTGTCGGCGGGCGATGCGCAGCTCGTCTTCCTCGCGGCACTCGGCGGGGGCAGCGTGCCGGTCGGACTGCCCGCCGGCGAGTGCTGCACGGCCGCCGCGCAGTGCACGAGCGGCCACTGCCAGAACGGCTACTGTTGCGCGGCCGGAGACTGCTGCGGCGAGGCGGCGCATTGTCCGGCCGAATACGCCGGCGGGCCCACCTGCGATTCGCCGACGACGTGCCAGGGCACGGTCGACGTCGCCGAGTGTCTCGACGCCGTCTGCTCCACCGACACCCGCGACGACGATTCGGCCTGCGGCCCCGAGCCGCCCATCGAAGCCTGCGGGCTCTACGCCGACACGGCCTGCACGGGCGAGCCCGAGCAGGTCGCCCCGAGTTGCGCCATCACCTGTGCCAGCGACGCCGCCTGCGACGCCGCCGCGCGCTGCACGGCCCCCACGGTGCTGCTCCTGCCCGCCGACAGCGACCCGCAGGCCGACGCCTCCATGTACGGCCACGACGTCTCCATCTGGTGGGGCAGCCCGTTTGCCGACGCCACGGCGCCGCGGTTTGGCACGGCGAGTCTCACGTTCCCGAACATCGGCGACACCCTCTATGTCGAGGCCAGCGCCGACCCGGTGCTGGTGCTCGACGACACGTTCACCATCGACTTCTGGGTCGACGTGCGCGGCGCGGTGCCCGAGTACTCCTGGTTCGTGTTCACCGAGTCGCTCTACGTGGGGTTCTACGAGGGCCATTTCACGACCTACGACGACGCGTTCCACGAACTCCCGGCCGGGCCGTCCACGAGCGGCTGGACGCATTTCGCCTGGGTGCGGGACGGCAGCGGCGAAGACAACAACGTCGTGTACGTCGACGGTGAGCCGCTCCTGACCTGGACCAGCACCTTCGGCGGCCTCGAATTCCCCGTGTACATCGGCGACCCCGTCGAGGTCTTTGCCGACTTCTCCATCGACGACTTCCGCTTCGCGAACGGGCTTGCGCGCTGGACCGCCGCCTTCAGCCCGCCCGCCGCGCCCGCCGAGATAGACCCGGGGCAGTGCCTCGCGGAGTAGCGCGCCGCACGTCGCCGCGGCTGCGGGTCTGTCGCGTCCCTACAGAGCCTCGGCGCCGGGATGCGGCACGTAGCGCACGGAGAAACCCGCGAAGAGCGAACGAATGGAGCAGGCCGGAGCGGCCAGGCCCGCCTGGAGCCGCGGCAGCAAGTGGCGGCGGTAGACGGCGCAGAGCGGTTCCGGCCGGCCGTCGGGGTGTTGCACCACGGCGGCGTCGGCCTGCCGCGCGGCACGCAGCAGCCGCAACGCCAGCGCCGGTGGGACGTCGGCAGCGTCGCTCGGGACGAACAGGTTGAGGTCGTGCGCCGAGGCGGTGAGGGCCGCCACGATTCCCGCGAGCGGCCCCGAGTCCGGCGACTCGGGGAACCCCACGTGGCGGCATCCGAGCGGTGCGTGGCGGCCGGGGCCGTCACCAACGACGAGCACGTCGGCGAAGTAGGGCGCAAGCCGGCTCACGGGGGCTGCGAAGCCCGGCCGGCCGGGCCGTGCGGCAACGACTCCGGCGGCGCCGGGGCGCGGGCCGTGGCCGCCCGCGAGCACGACGAGCGTGGCATCGAGCGGCACGGCCCAGCGTGGGCCCGGGACGACCCCGAGGGCCTCGGGCGGCGGGTCGAAGCACCGTCCATCCGAGTGGACCTCCCGGTCGACGAACGGCGCCACGGCCGACGCCGACGGCTTGACCGCCGTGCCGGGCGCGTGCAGCGAAACGAACAGGTCGGGCTCGACGACGAGGCGCAGGCGGTTCGATTCGCAGACCCAGAGGGCCCCCGGCGGCAGCGCGGCGAGCAGAGCGGCCGCCCCCTCGGCAAGGGCGGCCTCGCTCGTGCGCAGCCAGAACACGCGGCGAGCGCCGCTCTGGAGCAGCCGCGTGGTGTCCTTGCCCGCGGCCTCGCCCCGTTCTTCGCTGAGGTGGAAGCCGGCCTCGCGCGGCGCGTGGCCGCCGGGGCCCGACCCGCCGTGGACCTCGGGCCCGTCGGCGGCGTGCACGGTGGTCACCTTGGCGGCGAACACATCCCGCTCGGCAGCGAGCCTTCGGACGACGGCGCAGGCAAACTCGGTCTTGCCCACGTTGCGCGCGCTGGCCCCGATGAGCAGCAGGCCCGGCGCACGCCGCGGCGCGGCCGTCATGCGAAGCAGCCGAGTTGGCAGGCGCAGATGCGCACGTCGAGCGTGTCGCACACCGCGCGCAGCTCGGCCGGCGGCAGCCCGTGCTGCCGGGCGAGGGCCAGGGCCTGCACGCAGGTCAACTGTTTGCGGCCGTCGTCCCGCGGCGTGGCTGCCGCGCGAATGGCCGCTTCGAGCGCTGGCGTCGATGGGGTCACAGGCAACCTCCAGGGGGCATGAGGCGCGGCGGCCGGAGCTGTGCCGCGGCTACGGTGCGCCGCAACACCGGCCGCCTGGGCCGATGCGCAGTTCGGGAAGGCGTTTCTTCAACGCCTCGAGGTGGGTAGGGTCGACCTTCTGGTCGGGCCGGAGCCCCAACCATTCGAGCCGTTCGAGGGCGACGAGCGGGCTCAGGTCGGTGACCTTCGTGTCGGACAGGTCGAGGCGTTCGAGCCCTTTGAGGCGGACGAGCGGGCGCAGGTCGACGACCGGGGTGCAGCGCACGTCGAGTTCCTCGAGCCGGGTCAGGTCGCCGAGCGGCGCGAGGTCGGCGACCCGCGTCGAACTCAATTCGAGTTCCCTCAGGTTCGCGAGTTTGGCCAGCGGGCGCACGTCGCGCACGGGACAGGCGTGGATGCGCAGGCGTTTGAGATGCCGCAACCGGGCGAGCGGCGCGAGGTTGCCCGCCGTGGCATGGTCGATCCAGAGATCGCGCAGCTCGCGGAGTTGCCCGATAGGCCGGAGGTCGGGAATCTGGAGGGTCTGGACGAATTCGATCTCGCCCGAGATGAGCACAAATTCGCGGAGTTGGCGCAGACACGCGACGGGCCGCAGGTCGAAGCCGCGCGGGCCGCGGCCCGCGTAGCAGCGCAGCTCTCGGGTGTCGGCGGACAGCGTTTCGCCGCAGAACGTCACGGGCCCGGCCGGGCAGGCGAGCGGTGCCGCCTGGGGCGGCGCCGCCGCGCCCAGGAGCAGGGCGACCAGGGGCCCGATAGCCATTGCGTACATGCGCGGGGCTCCCCGCAGGTCGGCGGGCCGGACGCCCCAGGGGGGAGCCCCGGGCGCCCGTGCCGTCCTACTGCGCCGCCGTGTAGGACACGTTGAGCGCGCTGACGGTCGGGGTGATGGTGCCCTGGGTCGCGAACAGCCACACCTCGACCTCCATGTAGTTGCCGTCGAGGCCCGCCACCTGGCTGAGATCGATGGGGAAGGTCTGCGGCGGGAACGGCCCGATGAAGGGCGACCACTGCGTCTGCCAGAGCGCCCCGATGGTGTCGGCCGAGCGTAGGCGCAACTTCAGGTAGGTGCCCACCGGCACATCGGCGACAACGTCGAGCGACAGCCATTCGGTGCCGTAGCCGGGCCAGCCGGCGACGATGTGGCGGTAGTAGCCGTCGGGGGCCGTGAACACGTGCAGGTTGTAGCCGGTCATGTCGCTGTACGTGTAGGGATTCGCGCCCACGGGGTAGTGCCCGATGACCGTGCCGTTGACGTGGTCGATCTTGGTGGCGGTGGACGCGATGTTGTTGACGCCCCACGCGTAGCCCTGGTAGTCGAAGGCGACCCCGACCGTGTCGAGCCGGTCGCTCGCGTGTAGCCAGATGGTGGAAAAGGTCGGCGGGCTGACGTTGAGGTTGACCTTGGTGACGGCACCGCGGCCCGCGTGCGAGTGGCCGATGAGCAGCAGGCCCTCCTTCGAAGCCGCGACGCCCCGCGTGATGCCGCGGTCGGACGGGATGTAGTTGGTGCCGAAGTAGCTGAACTGCGTCGTGTCGGGGTCGAACTTCCAGATGCCGTACTGCCAGCAGTTGGCGATCCAGACGTCGTCATTCTTGTCGACCGCGATGCCGTAGAACTCGGCGCCGTTGCCGTAGCCGAGCGTGGGTTTGTAGGAGTGCACCGTCGGCGGGCTGTTCTCGATGTCGAGCCGGGTCAGCCAGCCGCCGTTGCGCCCAGAAAGCCACATGCGCCCCTGATGGTCGATGACGATGCCGTAGGTGCCGGCATTGAGGTTGCGCACTTCCTGCAGGATCTGCCCGGTGTCGGGGTTGAGCTGCGCCACCATGAAGCCGCGACCGGGTAGCGAGTTGTAGAAGCCGACCCACGGGCGGTTGTTGCGGTCGACCGCGATGCCGCGCGCGATGCCGTCGTAGTCGCCGCCGAGCGGCTGCGTGACCCAGGCCACGCATTCGTCCTGACCGTACGCCAGGATTTCGCTGCCCGTGATGCGGTGGTCGCCATTCTGGTCGCGTGCCGTGTCGATGACGCCGTTGCCGTTGCGATCGGGACACAGGTTGCGGTCCTGGATGACTTTGGCCACGCCGTCGTCGCCACGGCAGGCCACGTACATGTTGCCGAACAGGTCGACGGCCGTGCGCGATGGGTCGTTGCACACCCGGTAGCGGCCTTCTTCCCAGCCCGTGACGGTACTGAGTTGCGACACCGTGCTTTCGGGCGAGTTGGCGATCCAGAGGAACGTCAGGTTGATGTTGTCGGTGTCGATGACGAGCCCGTCGTCGGGCACGAAGGCGACGCCGCTCGAATTTTCGATGGTGGGGTCGAAGGGTTCGTCGCCGTCGAGGCCGATGTCGACGATGCGGCAGAACACGTCGCAGTTGCCGCACTCGGACAACACCCCTTCGTCGAGACCCCCGTCGCAGTCGTCGTCGCGGCCGTTGCAGACCTCGTACATGCCCGGATTGACGAGGAACTCCGTGTCGTCGCAGTCGCGGCCCTGCAGCGCCCGGAAAACCCCGGATGGGGCGCAGAGGCAGCGCGCGGCGACGCCCACGGCGCCGTAGGTGTCGCCGTCGGCGTCTTGGTAGTAGGGCGTGCAGCCGCCGGCCCCTTCGGGGTCGACCGCGCCGTCGCAGTTGTCGTCGCTGCCGTTGCAGGTCTCGGGCTGAGGCAGCCCCTGAACGGCATTGCACACCGTGGCGAGGCCACTTTCGGTGCAGACCATGACGCCCGCGCGCTGGCAGGCGCCGGTGCCCACCGTGCAGACGGCGCCCTTGTCGGGGAAGGCTTCGTCGGTGAGGGTGTCGCAGTCGTCGTCGATGCCGTTGCACGCCTCGGCGCCGATCGGGCCCGGCTCGACGCTGCACTGCGTGCCGAGGCCGTCGGTTGTGCAGACGACGACCCCGGAGCGGGTGCAGGCGCCGGTGCCCACCGTGCAGACCGTGCCCTTGAGCGGGAAGGTTTCGTCGGTGAAGGTGTCGCAGTCGTCGTCGATGCCGTTGCAGCGTTCGGCGCCGGCCTCGCCGGCTTCGACGTTGCACTCGGCGGCGGCACCGTCCGCCGCACAGAGGAAGACGCCGTAGCGTTGGCAGGCGCCCTCGCCGGCGACGCACGGCGTGTACACATCCGGGAAGGTCTCGTCGGTGAGGTTGTCGCAGTCGTCGTCGAGGTAGTTGCAGGCTTCGGCCGTGGGCGTGCGCGCCGAACAGACGAGCCCGGCCGTGCCCGTGACGCACTGGCGGGTGCCGTTGCACGTGCCGACGCCGGGGACCTCGTTGCTGCACGCCTGGCCGATGCCGTTGACGTCGTCGACGAGCCCGTTGCAGTTGTCGTCGACCGCGTTGCAGATTTCGGCGGCGGGGATGGCCGCCGAACAGGCCGACCAGCCGGCCGCCGGGTCGCAGACCTGCTGGCCGTAGCAGACCCCGTTCGGGTTCTGCTGGATGCAGGTGCGCGTCTCGCCAAGGTCGCCGAGCAGGCAGGTGCAGGAGGCCGACGTGGGCTCGCACTGCCGCACGCCGCCCCCGAGCGTCAGGCAGGTGAAGCCGTCGGGGCATTCGCCGGCGGGGGTGCCGTGCAGGTTGCCCGCGGCGCAGTCGCGCCCGCAGTACTGTCCGCCGTCGAGGCTCAGGCAGAGGTCGCCCGGCGTGGGGCAGTTGTCGTCGGTGAGACACGGCGTGCACAGGTCTTCGCCGACCGGCAGGCAGGTGAGCGGACCGGCCGGGTAGAAGCCCGGATCGCACGTGCCGACCTCGCAGCGCGCGCCGCCGGCGGGGGTCAGCGTGCACTGCGCCGTGGCGTTCGGAATGGCCCCCACGCACGAGACCCCGCAGGCGCCGCAGTGGTCGAAGCCGACGTACGGTCCGATGCCTTCGGCCCGGTAGTCTTCGTCGGTTTGGCCATCGCAGTCGTTGTCTTCGTAGTCGCAGGCTTCTTCGGCCGGGGTGGCGGCGTTGCACCACCATTCGACGCCGCTGCCGTTGTCGCCGCAGCGCCACTGCCCCGTGCACGTGCCGGCCGCATTGCTGACGGCGCAGGGGTCGGCAGGCTCGGCGACCCCGTCGTCGACGAGGCCGTTGCAGTCGTCGTCGTTGCCGTTGCACGTTTCCTCAGCCGGAATGGCGGCCGTGCAGGGCGACCAGCCCGGGGTGAGCGTCGGGTCGCAGGTCTGGGTGCCGATGCACGTGCCGAACGTGGTCGTCTGGCGGCAGATGCGCACGGCGCCGGTGTGGGCGGCGAGACACGTGCACGAGCGCGAGAGCGGCACGCAGCGGCCGTCGACGCACTCGTAGCCCTCGTCGCAGAACAGCGGCCCGGCGCAGGCGCGCGTGCAGAAGCGCCCGCCGTCGCTCGGTTCGCAGAGCCCTCCCGCCAGCGCCTCGCAGTGCTCGTCCTGGGCGCACGGCGAGCAGTCGGTGGCGTTCTCGGGGATGCAGAGCCGGTCGCTGTCGGGCGGCTGGTAGTAGCCCGGCTCGCAGGCAAGCACCGCGCAGTACGCCTCGCCGAGGTCGATGCGGCAGGCGGTGTCGCTCGCGAACAGGATGGCCCCGGCGCAGGAGAAGTTGCACAGCCCGCAGTGTTCGTCGGTGGCGTAGAGGCCCGTGGCGGCGTCTTTGAAGGGCTCGTCGACGTCCCCGTCGCAGTTGTCGTCGAGGTTGTTGCACAACTCGGGCTGGGGGGTGCCGGCCGTCGCGTTGCAGCGCGCCGCGAGCCCGTTGCCGGCACAGACATAGACCCCCTGGCGCGCGCAGGCGCCCTGGCCGACCGTGCAGGCGCTGCCGAGTTGCGGGAAGGCCTCGTCGGTGGTGCCGTCGCAGTCGTCGTCGCGCCCGTTGCAGGTCTCGGCCTGCGGCTCGGCCGCCGAACAGATCGGCTCGGGCTGGCCGGCCCCGCACTGCCAGAGGCCCACGCACGTGCCGACCCCGGGCACGGCGCGGGAACACTCGCCGCCGAGCCCGGCGACGTCGTCGATGAGCCCGTTGCAGTCGTCGTCGGCGTCGTTGCAGACTTCCGGGGCCGGCTCGGCCGCACTGCAGCCGACCCAGCCCGCCGCCGGATCGCACACCTCGCTGCCGAGACAGCGGCCAAACTCGTTCTGCCGCATGCACAGGCGGTCTTCGCCTTGGTTCTGCGGCATGCAGGTGCACGAGCCGGACGTCGGGTAGCAGTGGGCGCCCGTGTCGTCGGGCTGGCAAGTGTAGCCGGGCTCGCACTGGCCTTCGGGGGTGCCGTAGGGGTTCTGCGGTCCGCAGTCGAGGACACAGCCGTTGCCCTTGTCGAGTGCGGCACAGCGGTTGCTCGCAAAATCGCAGTCGGCGTCGCTGAGGCACGGCATGCAGCCCGTGCCCGTGGCCGGCAGACACGCGCTGCCCTGCACCGGGAAGTAGCCGGGGGCGCACGTGTCGACGACGCAACGCGGCGGCTCCTGCGCGGGGTCGCAGCGCGCCGTGCCGTTCGGGATGGTGCCGGCGCAGCCGACGTTGCAGCCGCCGCAGTGGTCGGTGAGCCCGTAGACGTCGCCGACTTTGAAATCCTCATCGGTGGCGCCGTCGCAGTCGTTGTCCTGGCCGTCGCAGAGTTCGGCCGTGGGTGTCGGCGCGTCGCAGATCCAGCCGAGCTGCCCGTAGCAGCGCTGCGTGCCGTAGCACGTGCCGAGGCCTTCGACGGCGACTTCGCAGCGCATGGAGCCGAGGTCCTCGTCGATGGTGCCGTTGCAGTCGTCATCGAGGCCGTTGCAGGCTTCGTCGATGGGGGCGGGCGCGTCGCAATCGAGCCAGCCCGTCTCACCGTCGCACTGCTGGAAGCCGTAGCAACGCCGGCCCTGGTCGTCGTCGCGCCAGCAGGCCTTCATCTGGCCCGCGGTGTCGGCCGTGCAGGCGCAACTGCCGGTGTCGGGCAGGCACACGTCGAGCGGTGCCGCCATGTCGGCCCGCTGGATGGGGGCGCAGTGGTACGTGTCGGGACACAGGCCCTTCTCGTCGCAGGGCCCGCTGCAGCGGCCCTCGCCGTCGATGTCGAGACACAGGCCGCCGCCGATGCACTGGGCGTCGTCGAAGCACGGCTTGCAGTACTGCAAGATGTTGGGCAGGCAGATGAAGATGGCGTCGGGATAGGTCTGCATGACCGCCCGGCACGAGTAGCCCTCCGGGCAACTTTCGAGGCATTCCTGGGTGCAGATCGTTCCCTGGTAGGACTCGATGCACCAGCCCGACAGGCACTCGTCGTTGGCGGTGCACGGCGCGCCGAAATGCCCCTGCGGGATGTCGCCGAGGAGCTCCGCGTCGCGCTGGTCGGCGAACCGTGGCAGGTCGCTGAGCGGCCAGAAGTCGGGCTGGCGCGCGAGATCGGCGCCCGGCCGGCCATCGGCCGGCCCCCCGCCCGCGTCGGGCTCGCTGCCCTGCGTTCCGGAACCGCCGCAGCCCGCAATCAGCACCACGAGCGCGGCCAGCCCGCCGAACCGTCTTGAACGTGTCATGGTCGTCCCCCGCCGGTTGCCAAAAAGTCCCGCTCCGCTTCTACCCCGAGCGGCCGGATTTCTCAAGCCGGCGGCGCGGGTTGGCAGCGTGCCGCAGCGGCCCGGGCGCCCGCGTTGCACCGGTACCGCACGACCTGCGCGCGATTCGCTCGACGTACCCGGGGCCTCGCCGGGGACCGCGGCGAGCGCTATGCTGGGGGGCACCGCACGCGGCACGTCCCGCGGGACACGGGGGAACGACATGAAGGGGTGTGGTTTGGGCCGAACGCGAGGCCGACTTCGCGTTCTGGGGCCCGCGGGGCTTTGGGTTGGCATTGCCGCCCTGTTCGGCGGGGTCGCGGGCGGAGCCTGTGCCACCGATCCGCTCGAAGGCGGGCCCACCGCGCTGCGCGCGGTCGCCGGCGGGGGGCTCGCAGCGGGCCCGAACGAAGTGGGCAGCCCCGTGCCGCAACGGCTCCAGCGCGCGGCGCCGCCGCCCGGCGCCCGCGACGAATGCCACCCGAGCGGCGACCCGAGCGGCGACGGCGCGGTGACGGCCACCGATGCGCAACTCGCGTTCGGCATCGCGCTCGGCTTCGTGGCGGCCCCGCCCGAGCAGCGTTGCGCGGCCGACTGCAACGGCGATGGGCGGGTCACGGCCGGCGACGCCCAGGATATCTTCGCCACCGCGTTCGGCGTCGGGCGCTGCCCGCACGACCTGCCGCGGGGTGCCGCCTGCGCGGCCGACGCCGAATGCCAGAGCGGCGACTGCCGCGCCGGCGTGTGCTGTGTGCCGGGTTTTGCCGGGCCGGCCTGCGACGTGTGCGTGCGCTACGTCACGCCCGCGGCGGCCGCGCCCACGCCTGACGGCCTCACCTGGGAAACGGCCTTTCGCACGGTGCAGCCCGGCCTCGACGCCGCCCGCGCCGCCGTCGACGCGGGACTTGCCGCCCGCTGTGAAGTGTGGACGGCCGCCGGCACCTACCGCATCTGCACGAGCGCCACCCCGACCGCCACCGTGGCGTTGCGCCCCGCCGTCGATCTCTACGGCGGTTTCGCCGGCACCGAAGAAACGCGCGCCGCGCGCGACGTCGCGGCCCACCCGACCGTCCTCGACGGCTTCGGGCGGTGCGCGCACGTCGTCACGGGCGCCGACGACGCGCGGCTCGACGGCTTCACGGTCACCCGCGGGGCCGGTGCCTACAGCCCCAGCGACTCCCGTGGGGCGGGCATGCTGAACGACGGGGTCTCGCCGACGGTCGCGAATTGCACCTTCACCGAGCACACGCTCTTCAGCATGGACGACGGCATCCCGGCGACCGGGGCGGCGCTCTACAACCGCGCCAACGCCCCGACGATCGTCGGCTGCACGTTTCGCGGCAACCTGATCGTCGGCCACGCCCCCGAAGTCGAAGTGGGGCTCGGCGCCGCCATGTACAACGAGGACAGCGCGCCCGTCATCGCGAACTGCACGTTTTCCGGCAACGTGGCCGACGCCCACAACGGACCGGGCGGCAAGGGCGGGGCGCTCTTCAACCGCGACAGCGCCGTCACGCTCACGAACGTCGTCTTCCATGACAACCTGGCCATCGGCAGCGGCGACGTGGCGTTCAGCCGCGGGAGCGACGTGACCCTCACGAACGTCACGGTGCACCAGCCGCCGGTCTATGGCGCCCTCGTCCACGACGCCGGTGAACTCACCGTCACGAACAGCATCCTCTGGGGCGGCGGCCTGCAAATCGTGCTCGAAAACGGCGCCACGGCCGCCGTGACCTACAGCGACGTCGCGGGCGGCTACGCCGGGGTGGGCAACCTCGACCTCGACCCGCGCTTCGTCGGCCCCGAAGACGCCGACTACCGCCTCGCCGCCGATTCGCCGGGTCTCGACGCCGCCGACGGCACGGCTGCCCCGCCGACCGACTTCTCGGGCCAGCCGCGCTTCGACCAGCCTGCTGTGCCCGACACCGGCGCGGGCAGCCCGCCCTACGCGGACCTGGGGGCCTTCGAGCGCACGCTCGTCACCGACTGTGCCACCCCCTGCCGCCGCTACGTCGACGTCGATTCGACCGTCCCGCAACCGGACGGGCTTGCCTGGGAGACGGCTTTCTCCGACGTGCGGGCCGGCGTCGACGCCGCGCGGGCCGCCATCCTCGCGGGCAGCGCATGCCGCTGCGACGTCTGGGTGGCGGCAGGTACGTACGGTCTCTGCACGGCCGCCACGCGCCAGAACGGCCTGCGCTTGCGCCGTGGGGTGCACGTCTACGGAGGTTTCGCCGGCACCGAAAACGACCTCGCGGAGCGGGATTGGCTCGCGCACGCGACCGCCCTCGACGGGCAGAACTGGTGCTACCACGTGGTCTACGGCGCCGACGAGGCCACGCTCGACGGGTTCACGGTCCTGCGCGGCAACGCCATCGGCGATGAGAACGACCAAGGCGCCGGACTCTACGGCCCCCAGCGTTCGCCCACCGTCTCGAATTGCGTGTTCCGCGACAACGTCGCAACCGGCGGCGGGGCCATGTACCTGTCGGCGTCCACGGCCACCCTCACCGGTTGCACGTTCGAGCACAACACGGCGCAGCCGGGGAATGGCGGAGCGGTCCTGCTCTCCTACAGCCAGGTCTCGATCCGCGACAGCGTGTTTCGGGAAAACCAGGCCGCGCGCATGGGCGGCGCGCTCGTGGAAGACGGTTGCGCCGGTCTCGTCAGCGCGTGTCGTTTCGAGCGCAACACGGCCGCGCTGGACGGCGGGGCCGTCAGCGCCGGCGCGTCCAACTCCTTGTACGTGAACGATGTTTTCGTAGGGAACGGCGCCCTGGGCGGCGGGGGCGGTGCGGTGCAGGTCGGCTACTTCGCGACGCCCACCTTCGTGAACTGCACCTTCAACGGCAATACGGCAACGGGCGGGGGCGGCGCGTTCTTCGTCTCGTCGAGCGCCGCCCTGGCCAGCGTGGTCAACGGCATCCTCTGGGGCAACACCTCCCCGGAGATTCGGCTCCAATACAGCGGAGAAGCCGCGGTCGCCTTCTCCGACGTCCAGGGCGGCTACCCCGGCCCGGCCAACCTCGATGTCGACCCGCTGTTCGTCGATGTGCCCGGGGGCGACCTGCGTCTGCTGCCTGCGTCGCCCTGCATCGACCGCGCAGACGGGGCGCTGGCCCCGCCCGTGGACTTCGCCGGGGCACCGCGCTATGACGACCCGGCGCACCCGAACCTCGGCAGCGGGGCGCCCGACTACGCCGACCTCGGCGCGTTCGAGTTCCAGGGCGCCGACCGGCGGTGAGTGCTTTCGGTTGCGCCGGCGGAGAAAAGGCATGTTCCTCCGATCGTGTGTCCCCTGCGGCCGCCCCGATGGGCGCCGGCGGCGGGGCTTGGCTGCTTCTGGCGCTTTCCGCGTCGCCCTGACGCTCGTTTGCCTGGCCTTCGGCCTCTCAGCCTGTGGCGACGGTGCCGGCGCGGCCCGCGACGCCACGCTCGGCCCCGACGCGACGCCCGCCGACGGCGCTGCCGACGGCGCCGCCGATGCGCTTGTCCCCGGCCCTGACGTCCCCCCGACCGCCGATGCCGCCCCGGGCGACCTCGGCGGTCTCGACCGCGAGCCCGCCACCCCGCCGCGCGACGCGCTTTCCAACGACGGTGCCGATCCCGAGCTTGGGGGCGGCGACGCGCCCGCCGGCGACGCGCCCGTCGGCGACACCCCGGACGCCGGCCCGCCGCCCAGCGCCACCCCGTGCCGCGCCGACGAGGCCTGCAACGCCCGGCTGCTGCCCGACGGCGCCTGCCCCGGCGCCTGCATCCCGCAGGTCTACGGTCGCGGCTGCCCGGGGTTCGTTTCCCACGGCCTCTGCCAGCGCCTCGAACCGCTGCCCGACGGCAACCCCGACGCCGACTTCGGCGACCTGCACGTGCACGTCGCAGCGGCTCCGCCACTCGCCTACGTCGGCGAAACGCACGACGTTTCCGTGGTGGTCACAAACCGCGGCAGCCGGCCGTTCGTCGTCGACTTCCGCAGCAAACACCCCGACACGTGGGTCCTCGAAGACGCCGATTTCCCGTCCGACCCCGGCTTCACGCTGCAACCCGAGGAAGAGCGGGTGCTCACGGCCCGCATGCGCGCCGTTGCCGAGGACGCCCTCATGCTCAACGGCGGCGTCATGCTGACCCTCGGTTTCGGCCCCGACCTGAGCTACGACGTGCGCAGCCTCGTCGCCTATCCGGCCGCCGGCAACGTGGCGTGCGGCGAGTGGGCCTTCCCCGAGACCTACTGCCCGGGTGGGGTGCCCGACTGCTACGCGAACCGGCTCTTCTACACCTCGGGCCGCTGCTGCGCCGACGTCTTCTACCCGGCCACGTTTTGCTGCGCCGACCCCGACTGCCTCGGTGCGCGCTGCGTCGACGGCCGCTGTGTCACCCAGGCGCCGAACGGGCTCGCGAACACCTTGCCCGTCGGCCACCAACGCTTCCTGCTCGTGCGTGTCGACCTCGATGAGCCGTCGCCCGGCGGCCCCTGCGAGAACCGCGCGGCCGCGTTGCGCGGGCCGCTGCGCCTCGACGAGGCCGTGGCCTACTTCGACGCGGTCATCGAAGCGCGCACGGGGCTGCGCGACGTGCTCGCCGTCGACTGGACCGTCTTCGCCGGCCTGCGCTCCGACGATTTCGCCGCGGGCGACTTCCTGTACGCCCCCTACGTCGACGCCCTCGAAGCGCATCTCGCCGAGGCGGGCTGCCTCGACACGTTTGCCGACTTCGACAAGGTCATCGTCGCCTCACCGCTCCTCGACCTCGCCGGCACGGCCGGGCAAGCCTTCGACGGCGACAAGATCGCGGTGTTCGTCGGCGACGAACCGCTGCTGCTCGCCCACGAACTCGCCCACACGTTCGGGGCGTCCGACCTCTACCTCGACCTCGGCGGGCAGTTCCAGTACCTGTTCGACCTCATGGGCAACAACCTCGGCGGCTTCGGGCCGCCCGAGGACGGGGTGCTCTGGGCCGAAATTGGGCTTGGCGACCTCGACCGCAACGGCGTCATCGACGGTTTCGACGTCGCGGCCCACCCCGAGGCACTCGTCGTGGCCGCGCTCGAAGCGTTCCTGACCGACAAGCGTTCCCTCGAAATCCACCTGCGGCTCGGCGGGCTCGAAGCGGGCGGCGTCGGGCGCGTCATCGTGAACCAACTCGATTTGGCGTTGCCCGAATTCGCGTTGCAGCGCGACGTCTACGACTCCCGCGACACGAAGGTCGTGGCGTTCGACGAGCACGAGGTCGATCTCGATCGGCTTGCCACGGCGCCGGCCGTGGCCGTGCGCGTGCAGGCCACGCTGCCCACCACCGACCGCAACTTCGCGCGCAAATGGCTCACCCTCGACGAGACCGTCAGCGTACCCCTCGTCCGGCCGTAGGCTGGCTGCATACTCCGCAGGCGCGGGCGTTCACGGGCGCTCGGCCGCTGCCGCGGGGTAGGCAGCGAGCGCGTCCAGCGTGAACGTGCGTTCGGCGCCCGGCGCGGCCGGCGGCACGATGAGCCGTTGCGGCCCGCCGCGCAGTTCGGGCGTGCAGGCGATGCCGTCGCACGTGCACGTGTAGCCGCCGTCGCGCACCCAACTCGGCAACAGGATTTCGCTCGCGTTGCCGCCGTCGTCCTGCCACGCGAAGGTGAAGCGGCGCGTTGCCGGATCCCAGGCGAAGCTCCGCGGCGTGCCGCCGATGGCGGCCGGGGCCGGCCGCAGAAAGGCCCAGGCATGACGGTTCCAGGTGCCGGTCGTCTCGTCGAGCAGCCCGAAGCCCGCGCTGCCCCGCGTGTAGATCCAGAGAAACGAGCCGGCCGCGGCGGCATCGAGCGCCCCGAAGAGGGCGGCCAGGTAGTCGCCGAGATCGGGGGTCTGCATGGCGCCGCCGAGTTCGCCGTAGGCCACGGGGATGTCGAGCGCAGCCTGGGCCGTGGTGGCGCAGCCGACGGCGCGGGCGACCGCCGCGGCGTTGCCGTCCCAGTCGAGGGCCGTTTCCACGCTGGGGTTGTAGTAGTGCGGTGCGAACACGGCCGGAAAGGCCGTGAGCGGCCCGGCAAACGTGGTGCGGCACAGCAGGCTGAACGAGGCCATGGGCTCGATGAACGTGAGTCGCCCGGGCAACACCTCGGCAATGCCCGCCGCGAATTCCGCGTAGAAGGGCAACAGCACGTCGCGCTCGAACACCGTGGTCGACGTGGTGCCCGGCGCCGGTTCGTTGAAGGGATCGAACCCGAGCACGGCATCGACGTCCTGCACCCGCTCGGCCACGTGGCGCGCGGCGGCGACGAAGTGGGCGCGCAGCTCGGCGGTCTGCCAGAAATGGTCGAAGCAGGCCGCCACGGGTGGGGTGAAGTAGTTCGTGAACCACGGCTCGCGCGGCTCGAAGGCCTCGTAGTTGGCCGCATCGCAGGTCCAGTCGGGGGCCCCGTGCGAGCCGAAACCCGTGCCGTACAGATCCTGGTGGAGATCGATGAGCACGTAGAGCCCGGCCGCGGCCGCCCCGCGCACGTGGCGCTCGACGAGGTCGAGGTAGTCGGCGCGGATGTCGCCCTCGTTGGGTTCGATGCGGTCCCAGTTGATGGGCAGCCGGATGGCGTTGAAGCCCGCGGCCGCGATGTCGGCGAACGCCGCGGCCTCGGCGCCGGGATCGGCGGCCTGCCAGCGTTCGAGGTCGCCCGTGGCCACGTTCACGCCGCGCAGGACCAGCACCCGGCCGAGCCGGTCGCGGATGAACGGCCCCGTGACCGTGTACAGCGGGGCGGGCGGTTCGCCGTGCGCGTCGCCGGCATCGGCCGGGTGCGCGGCCCCGTCGCCGTCCGGCCCCAGTTCGGCGGGCCCGTCGGGCCGCGCCCCGTCGTCTGCGGGCCC
>CAYRCM010000087.1:0-6291 GCA_964422715.1 uncultured Myxococcales bacterium
CGGCCGCGGGCGGGGCGGCCGGGGCGGGCGGGGCGGCCGGGGCGGCACTCGGCAGCGCGAACGTGGTGCGCTCGAAGCGCGCGGGCGCCGTGAGCGTTTCGAGGTGGGCCTCTTCACGCAGCCGGCCCGCGACCCGCACGCGCACGACGGCCGGCACGAGCCCGCGTGCCGTTGCGCGCGAGAGCCCGCTCCACTCGACGACCAGCGTGCGGCCCGCCGGGTGCTCGTACACGAGGCGACTCGGCCGGCGCTTCTCGCGGTCGAACCAGAGTTGCGGCAAGTCGCGGTTCTGCGGGCTGCCGCCGAGCACCCACTGCACGCGCGCGTCGATGTGGTCGAGATGGCTCGCCTTGAGGTCGATGCCGCCCGCGCGCAGGAAGCCTGCGAGGTCGGGCACGGCAAACGGAGCCAGCGCGGGTTCGGCCTGCCAGGTCGTGGCCACGACGGCCCCGCCCTGCTCGCGCACGAGCGTCTGGCCGTCGCTCACGAACACCTCGGCGCCGCCGGGCAGCGAGCGCACGATGCGCAGGTGGCCGGCCGCGGCCCGCTGCACCGTGAGGGACCCTTGTTCGGGCTCGCCGGTGGGCTCGAAGCGCGACAGCGTGTAGCGCGCTTCGAGGTCGGGCAGACTCGCCTGCCACTTCACGAGCGCCTGCAGCAGGTCGGCGGCGCTCGGGACCTGCCCCGCCGCGGCGACCCCGGCGACCAGGAATGCCGCGGCGGCCATGCACCCTGCAACCATCCCCCGCACCCCGCGTTGCGCTCGACCCGAACGGCTGTTTCGCACGGCACCCTCCGCCTGGCCGTTGACCAGCCCCGCACCATAGCACGGCCGCGCCGGCCGGGCGAGGCTGCCCGCCGGCTCCTGGGAGTCTCGGCGCCTCGCGGCCTTTGCGTCGCGCGCGGCGGCCGGCTACATTGCCTCCACCGCGGCGGGCGCCGCGTGGGGGCCGCATGCGTGGGTCGCGTTACATGCTCGCCGCTGCCGTTGCGGCCGTGCTCGTGCTCGGCGGGCTCGGCGGCCCGGCGCACGCCCTCACGGCGTCGGGCTGGCGCCTGGGCACGAGCGCCCATGCCCGCGTGCTGTACCTGCCCGGCTTCCTGTTGACGTCCACCTTCGATGCCCACACGGGCTTCCAGGGCTACTCGACCGGCGCGCTCGTGCGCGCCCTTGCCCCGGGCGGCGGTTTCGAGGTGGCGGGCGGCCTCGAAGTCACGCGATTCGGGTTTGCATCGGGCAACTGGCGGCGTCGCGGGCTGCCGGATCTGTCCACCACCTACCTCGAATGGGATCTGACGGCGCTCACCGTCGAAGCGGAGGTCGCCTGGCAGCGCGCGGTGCTGCCGCGGCTCACGCTGCGCGCCGCCGTGGGGTTCGGCCTGGGCTACATCTTCGGCGGCGTGCGTTCGTCCGACGTGTTGCCCAACTGCCGGGCTCCGGTGGCCCGCTGCGGCCACTGGCGCGACGTCACGACCCGCCATCCCGACCTGCCCACGCGCGTGCTGCCGGTCCTCATGGCGGCCGTCTCGGCCCGCGTGCGTCTCGTTGACCAACTCTCGCTCACGGCCGAACTCGGCGTGCGCGATGTGCTGTTCGCAGGCTGCGGGGTCGATGTGTGGTTCTAGCGGTTCTGGTCGTTGGCCGCGCGCGGGTGCTCCCCGGCGTCGCGGCGGGGCCGCGGGGTCACGTCCGGCCCGGCCACTGGCGGGGCCCGGGTGGGGCAGGGCTCAGACGAAGTCTTTCTCGCGCCGTTCCTGTTCTTCCTTGCAGCGGATGCACAAGGTCGTGACAGGGCGGGCTTCGAGGCGCTTCACCGAGATCTCTTCGCCGCACTCTTCGCAGAGGCCGAATTCGCCGTCGGCCATCCGCTGGATGGCCTTGTCGATTTTCTGGAGCAGCGTCTTTTCGCGACCGCGCAGCCGGAACACCATGGCCTGGCTGTATTCGGACGAGGCCTGATCCATCTCGTCGGGCATGTCGTCGATCGACATCTCCATGTCGTCGCGCAGCGTCTGCTTGGCCTGACCGAGGATCTCTTCGCGGCGCTGTTTGAGCAGCTCCCGGAACTTCTCTAGCGTCTGTTCGTCCATCGGGCCCCCAATGCGGCCTGGAGGGCAACAACACTCCGCCGCCCGGTCGAAAAGTCGGCAGCATTCTAGGGAGCAAGCTCGGTTTGTCAACCGCCATTCGCGGCCCTGGCCGCGCGCAGCCCACCCGAGTCGCCCTGGCCCCTTGCAGCCGCCTTGCGCCGTGGCTAGGCTATCTCCCCGGTCCGGCGCCACGACCGCCCGCGGTGTGTTTGCCCGGGCGCCTCCCGGGGCGTGGTCCGAGACCGTGTCCGACCGTTTGCGGAGGATGCCCATGGCCACCTTCAGCCGTCTGCCCGCCCTTGCCCTCGGTGTTTCGCTGCTGGCGCTCGTCGGCGCCTGCGACGAGGGGACCGGACTGCTCTCGGGCGCTCCTTGCGACCCGGCGGGCCAGTGTCCTGCCGGGCTCGTCTGCGTGAACAGCGTCTGCGTCGCCCCCGCCGCCGGCGATGCGACCGACGTCGTGCCGACCGACACGCCCGCATCGCCCGACGGCAGTTGCACGCCCAGCTGCACGGGCCGCGAGTGCGGCAGCAACGGCTGCGGCGGGCTGTGCGGCACGTGCGGTGCGGGGACGTTCTGCAACGCGCAGTTCCAGTGCGAAGCCGGCAGTTGCACGCCCAGCTGCACGGGCCGCGAGTGCGGCGACAACGGCTGCGGGGGGCTGTGCGGCACGTGCGGTGCGGGGACGTTCTGCAACGCGCAGTTCCAGTGCGAAGCCGGCAGTTGCACGCCCAGCTGCACGGGCCGCGAGTGCGGCGCGAACGGGTGCGGCGGGCAGTGTGGCGCGTGTGAGGCGGGCGAAACCTGCAACGCAGCGGGCCTGTGCGAGCCCGGCGGCTGCGTCCCGGACTGCACCGGACGGCAGTGCGGCGCGAACGGCTGCGGCGGGCTCTGCGGCAGTTGCGCCGCCGGGCAGACCTGCTCGGCCGGCCAGTGCGTTGCCGGCAACTGCGGCGAGGGCACGCTCGACATCCGCGGCGCGCTGCAAACCCCCGAAACCGCCGTCACCTTCGACCACGTCACGGCCAGCGTGAACCACAAGCGCGACGTCGATGCCTGGGAAGACCGCTGCATCGTGGCCGTGACACTCGACTTCGGGCTCGGCGACGGCTGCACGCTGCGGGTCGAGGCCGGTGCCCCGGTTACGCCGGGCGGGGCCTGGACGGTCCAATCGCTCGTGTTCACCGCCGATTCCCAGTGCCCCGGCTTCTCCGACGAACGCGAGGGTGTCTACACCGACGTGAGCGACCTCACCACGGCCGAAGTGTATTCCGAAACGACCGAAGTACCCGACCCGAACGCCGCCGAATCGTGCCTCACCACCACCTTCGAGCTGCGCCTCGAAGGTGTCCTCCACGACCCGCAGAGCGACCGCGACCTCACCATCGAACAGACTGCCATCGAAGTCAGCGGCGAATTCCTCTCGGTGGCGCAGAGCGGCACGACTTGCCCCTGCCGCCCGGCGTGCAGCGGCCGCGAGTGCGGTGACGACGGCTGCGGCGGCAGCTGCGGCAACTGCCCGAGCGGCACCCGCTGCGTTGTCGAGAGCGGCCAGTGCGAGTGCGTGCCGAACTGCGCCGGACGCGAATGCGGCGACAACGGCTGCGGCGGCAGCTGCGGCTCGTGCGAGGGCAGCGACGTCTGCGACGACGGCGACTGCCGGCCCTGCGAGCCGAACTGTGCCGGGCGCGAATGCGGCGACAACGGCTGCGGCGGCAGCTGCGGCAGTTGCGTGGCCGGCGAGACCTGCACGAATTACGCCTGCGTGTGCCAGCCGAACTGCACCGGGCGCGAATGCGGCAGCAACGGTTGCGGCGGCAGCTGCGGCAACTGCTCGCTCTTCGAGTCGTGCGTCAACGGCCGCTGTTCGTCCTGTGAGCCGAACTGCACGGGGCGTGAGTGCGGCGACGATGGCTGCGGCGGCAGCTGTGGCAACTGCCCGGCGTCCGACGTCTGCACGGCGCTCGGTCAGTGCGCGCCGCCCGGTGGCACGTGCCAGGCGAGTCGCACGCTCACCTGCGGCGCCAGTGTCTCGGGCACGAACCAGGGCGGCAGCGACAGCATCGACAGCTACTCGTGCGGCTCGCCCCCGTGGAACGAGAACGGCCCCGAAATCGCCTACCGCTTCACGGCCACCGAAGACGGTACGCTGACCGCCACCATCGTCGAACAGGGCGTCGATCTCGACGTGTTCATCCTCGCCGACCAGTGCAGTTCCAACGCCTGCATCGCGTTCGAGAACCTCGCGGCCGTCGCTCCGGTCGAAGCCGGCAACACCTACTACGTCGTCGTCGACGGCTACAACGGCGCGGTGGGCAACTTCAACCTCTCGATCGCCTGCGAGGGCCCCTGCGAGCCCGAGTGCGCCGGCCGGCAGTGCGGCGACGACGGCTGCGGCGGCACGTGCGGCACCTGCGCCGCCGGGCGCGTCTGCCAGAACGGCCAGTGCGTCGTCTGCACGCCAAACTGCGGCGGGCGCATCTGTGGTGACGACGGCTGCGGCGGCTCGTGCGGCCCCTGCCCCGAAGGCACGCTCTGCAACGCCGAGGGCACGGCCTGCGACGACAGCTGCGGCGGCATCCCGGCCCACGGCTGCTGCGCCGAGGGCATGCTCGGTCCGAGCGCCTACATGTGCGGCGTGCCCATGGGCCTGCCGTGCGCGCTGTTCGGCGACGGCACCTGCGGCTGGGATCCTTCGACCGAGAGCTACAACTGCGGCTTCACCGGCGAAGACCCGTCGGGCGAGTATCCCATCGAGTGCCCGCCCGACATGCCGACGGGCGGCGGCCTGCCCGGCGCGTAGCCCCCCTGCGCCGGCGCTTCCGCGTCGGACTCCGTGCCCGGCCGCTCCGTCGGCGCCGGCACTCCCCGTCCTCTCGTCCCTCATCCTGCTTGCGGCCCGCCCGCCGCAGTGCCACAGTGACTCCACGCGCGCATGCGTCGGTGCGGTTGCCCGGCCGAGGCGCGCCTGTGCGGAGCGGCGCCTCGGCGCGTCAGGGGGACAGGCATGAAGCCACGTGTTGTCGCGGGAATCTGTGGAATTTCGTTGTGGCTCTGGGTTGGCGGACCGGCACTGGCCGCACAGCCGGGGGC
The DNA here is from genome assembly GCA_964422715.1 of uncultured Myxococcales bacterium. Classification (GTDB taxonomy): domain Bacteria; phylum Myxococcota_A; class UBA9042; order PWKZ01; family CAYRCM01; genus CAYRCM01. Next base: position 5,185 of record CAYRCM010000087.1, read on the forward strand.
CTTGGGCGGGCCGCCCGACGCCAAGGACGCGCCCTGCTTGCGCTCGGGCGACGTCAGCGGCGACGGGCTCGTGTCGGCGGGCGACGCGCAGCTCGCTTTCTTCATCGCGCTCGGCAGCCATCAGCCGACTGCCACCGAGGCCTGTGCGGCCGACTGCACGGGCGACGGGCTGGTCTCGGCGGGCGACGCGCAGGCCATCTTCCTCGCGGCGCTCGGCGCCGGGCGTTGCCCCTTGCCGCTGCCCGACGGCCTCGACTGCCTGGTCCCGGCCGATTGCCTGAGCGAGCACTGCCAGAACGGCTTCTGCTGCGCGACCGGCGACTGCTGTGCCGCGGCCGGCGACTGCCCGGCCGGCTACGCCCTGCCGGCGAATTGCGACGATGCCAGCACCTGCCAGGGCACGCGCTACGACGCCGAGTGCGTCGACGCGATGTGCGCCCCGTCCGCCCCGGTGGCTGACGACTCGGCGTGCGGCTCCGAGATGCTGGCGAACGACTGCGGCGTGTACCCGTCCGTGTACTGCACGGGTGCAGCCGACCAGTCAACGCCCGAGTGCGCCTCGAGTTGCGCGGGCGACGGCGACTGCGATCCGTCCGCCCACTGCGACGCGGGCCACTGCATGCCGGACGGCGAGCCCGGCACCCCCTGCGACAGCGCGGCCGACTGCGCGGGCGGTCACTGCCAGAACGGCTTCTGTTGCGCCGCGGGCGACTGCTGCGCCGCGGCCGGCGACTGTCCGGCGAGCTATGCCGTGGCGGCGAGCTGCGCCGAGCCGGCGACTTGCCAGGGCACGCGCCGCGACGCCACCTGTGTCGCGGCCACCTGCGGCACCTCCGACCCCGTGGCTGACGACTCGGCCTGCGACGCCGAAGTCGAGGCGAGCGACTGCGGGCTCTACCCGGCCGTGTCCTGCACCGGTGCCACCGAGCAGCAACCCCCCGAATGCCCCACGAGTTGCGCGGGCGACGGCGATTGCGACGCCGCGGCGCACTGCGACGGGGGGCTCTGCCTCAGCGACGGGGGGCCGGGCGCCCCTTGCGACAGCGCGGCCGACTGCGCGGGCGGTCACTGCCAGAACGGCTTCTGTTGCGCCGCGGGCGACTGCTG
>CAYRCM010000087.1:6391-22361 GCA_964422715.1 uncultured Myxococcales bacterium
TACCCGTCCGTGTACTGCACGGGTGGCGCCGACCAGTCAACGCCCGAGTGCGCCTCGAGTTGCGCGGGCGACGGCGACTGCGATCCGTCCGCCCACTGCGACGCGGACCACTGCACGCCCGACGGCGAGCCCGGCGCGGCCTGCGACGAGCCGAGCGACTGCGCGAGCGCGCTCTGCGTCGACACCGTGTGCTGCGCGACGGCCTGCGACGGGCTCTGCGAGCGCTGCGACGCCACCGGCGCCTGCGTACCGATTGCCGCCGGCGCCGATCCCGACGCCGAGTGCGGCGCCGTGTCGTGCGCCGGTTACTTCGCCGGCTTCGCGGGCAACGATTGCCTCGGGCGTGCCGACGTGGCGGCTGACGCCGCCGGCTGCGACGGCGCGGGCGCCTGCCTCGGTGCCGCCGAACTCTGCCCGACGAGCGCCGAAGGCGCCGTGACTCTGAACTGCCCCGAACCCTGCCAGGCCCCGCGGCGCGATACCTGCATCGACACCACGGCCGGCGCCTGCGACGCGGTCGATGCCGGCACCCAGTCGTGCGGCACCGGCGAGTGCTACCGCGAACAGCCCCTCTGCGTCGATGGCGAGCCCGTCGATTGCGTGGCCGGCGAGCCCGCGAGCGAGGTCTGCGACGCCCTCGACAACGACTGCGACAGTGTGACCGACAACGGATTTGCCGACACCGATCTCGACGGCATGGCCGACTGCGTCGACGACGACGACGACGGCGACGAAGTCGTCGACGCCTCCGACAACTGCCCCTTCGAGCCCAATGCCGACCAGGGCGACGTCGACCAGGACGGTCTCGGCGATGCCTGCGACGACGACGCCGATGCCGACGGCATCCTCAACGCCGACGACAACTGTCCGCTCGCGCAGAACCTGAACCAGGCCGACTTCGATGTCGACGCCGCGGGCGACCTCTGCGACGACGACGACGACGACGACGGGGTGGCCGACCTCGTCGACAACTGCGTGCGGCTCGCCAATCCAGACCAGGTCGACGTCGACGAGAATGGGCAGGGCGATGCCTGCGACTACGCGCAGGTCACGCGCAGCCTGGTCGGTACCGTCGACTGCAACCCCACGACGAGCCTCACCGGCGGGTTCATCTCGGGCCCTGTCACCTGGACGCACAACTTCACGCCCGTGACGGGTGTCATCCTGTCGGCGACGCTCACGGTCGACATCGGGGACGCCGACGGCGCCGGGCTTACGCTGTCGGCCGGCGGCATCGCGATCGGCACGCTCACCGGCGGCGACAACGGCGGCCCGGGCGACTGGCACTGCCCCGACGCCTGGATCGGCGGCGCCGACAACACGTTCACGCTGCCGACGAGCCTCTATGACGACCTGAAGGACGGCCGCCTCACCATCTCGACCACCAACGACACGGGGGTTTCCTGGTGGGGGGCCAACCGCGCCATCCTCACCGTTCGTTTCGTCCCCACGACGACGACCTCCACCCGCAGTGTGGTCGGCACCGAGAGCTGCAATTCGGCCCAGAGCCTCACCGGCGGCTGGATCTCGGGTCTCAGGACCTGGACGCACTCGTATTCGGCGATCCCCGGCGTCATCACGGGTGCCACCCTCACCATGGACATCGGCGACGGCGACGGCGCGACCGGCACCCTCGTCGCCTCGGGTATCAGCCTCGGCACCGTGACCGGCGGTGACAACGGCGGCCCCGGCACCTGGCAGTGCCCGAACGCCTGGGGCGGCGGCCGCGACCAGACGCTCACGCTGCCGGCGACGGTCTACGGTGACCTCGCCGACGGTAGTTTCACCATTGCGCTCACGAACGACACGGGGCTTGGCAGCTGGGGCAGCAACCGCGCCATCCTCAACATCAGCTACGTCCCCGCGACCACGGCTGCGGTTCGCAACGTGGTCGGCACCGAGACGTGCGCCGCGGCGCAGAGCCTCACCGGCGGCTGGATCGACGGGGCCCGGTCCTGGACCCACACCTACTCCGCGCCTACCGCGCCCATCGTGGGGGCCATGCTCACGGTCGACCTCGGCGACGGCGACGGCTCCACGCTGACGCTCACGGCCGGCGGGGTTGCGCTCGGCACCATCACGGGCGGCGACAATGGCGGTCCCGGTACCTGGGCCTGCCCGAACGCCTGGATCGGCGGCCGCGACCAGACCCTCATCCTGCCGCCGTCCACCTACGCCGACCTGGCCGACGGCCAGTTCGCCATCGTCGGTTCCGATGCCGCAGGCCTCGGCACCTGGGGCACGAACCGCGCCATCCTCCAGATCTACACCTACGACCCCACGCAGACCGACACGGTGGGCACGACGAACTGCACCGAAAGCGCAAGTCTCACCGGCGGCTGGACGTCGGGCGCCGAGACCTGGAGCCACAGCTACACCGCCATCGACGGCACCATCGTCGAGGCGACGCTCACCGTCGACATCGGCGACGCCGACCTGCAGGGGCTCACGCTGCGGGCTGCCGACGGCACCGCCATCGGGCGCATCACGGGTGGCGACAACGGCTCGCCGGGCACCTGGCAGTGCCCGAACGCCTGGCAGGGCGGGTCCGACTGGACGTTCTACGTGCCCGAGGCCCTCTTCGACGACCTCGCCGACGGCACGTTCGACGTCACGGCCACCGACGACACCGGGGTCGGCACCTGGGGCACGAACCGAGCCATCCTGCGCATCACGGCCCGGCTCGGCGGCCTCGAATCCGGCACGATCGACAGCGTCGTCGGCACCGAGACCTGCGCGTCGGCCCAGAGCCTCACCGGCGGCTGGATCGACGTCGCGAAGACCTGGACCCACACCTACGAGCCCATCTCCGGGTACATCTCCCAGGCGACTCTCACCATCGACATCGGCGACGCCGACAACGCCTCCTGGACCCTCGTCGCCGGCGGCATCTCCCTCGGCACCATCACCGGCGGCGACAACGGCGGCCCCGGCGACTGGCACTGCCCCGACGCCTGGATCGGCGGCCAGGACCAAACCATCACGCTGCCCGCCACGGTCTACGGCGACCTCGCGGATGGCTCGTTCACCATCACGACCACGAACAACGGCGGGGTCGGCTGGTGGGGCAGCAATCGCGCCATCTTGCACATCGAAGTCGGCGGCGAACCGCCGACGCAGGGGGCGCTGCGCAGTGTGGTCGGCACCGAGAGCTGTTCTTCGACGGCGAGCCTCACGGGCGGCTGGATCGACACCAACAAGAGCTGGACGCACTCGTTCGGCCAGGTGCCCGGGCGCATCTTGTCGGCCACGCTCACGATGGACATCGGCGACGGCGACGGTGTCCTCGCGACGCTTTCGGCGTCGGGCATCACGCTCGGTACCGTGACCGGCGGCGACAACGGCGGGCCCGGCAGCTGGGCCTGCCCGAACGCCTGGATCGGCGGGCAAGACCAGACGCTCACGTTGCCGACGAGCATCTTCCCGACGCTCTACACGGGCCGGCTGCCCATCGAGATGGCCAACGGTCCGGCGTTGGGTTGGTGGGGTTCGAACCGCGCCATCCTCGACATCATCTACGAGCCCGAACCGGTCGAGGCGCGCCGCAGCGTCGTCGGCACCGAGACCTGCTCCGAGACCGCGAGTCTGACGGGCGGCTGGGTCGACACGCTGCCGAGTTGGACGCACACGTATGCGCCGCTCGGCGGCGAGGTCCTCTCCGCGTCCCTCACCATCGACATCGGCGACGCCGACAACGCCTCCACGACGCTCGTCGCGGGCGGGGTCACGATCGGCATGCTCACGGGCGGCGACAACGGCGGCCCGGGCACCTGGGCCTGTCCGAACGCCTGGATCGGCGGCCGCGACACGACGTTCACCATCCCGCCGAGCCTCTACGACGACCTCGCCGACGGCAGTTTCAGCATCTCGGCCACGAACGACACCGGGCTTGGCTGGTGGGGCACGAACCGCGCCATCCTGAACATCGTCGCGACCGAGGCGACGAACGCGCCCTCCGCCCCGGCCGCCCCCGACCCGTCCGACCAGGACGTCGGCGTGCCGAAGTCGGCCCCGCTCGCGGTCACCGTCAGCGACCCCAACGGCGACCCGGTCTCCGTCACGTTCTATGGCCGCCCGCGCTACACGCCGCCCGCCGACTTCACCCTGGTCGCGCTGCCCGACACGCAGAACTACACCTGCGGCTGCAGCGGCGGCGCGCCCGCCACCCTCGTTGCGCAGACCGACTGGATCGTCGCGCAGGCCACGAATCTGTCCGTCGCGTTCGTGACGGGGCTTGGCGACATCACCGAGCACGGCGACACCGTCGCCGCCGAGTGGGATGCGGCCGACGCGGCCGCGGCGCTGCTCGAAGACCCCCTCACGACGGGCCTCGTCGACGGCATCCCCTACGGTCTGGCGCTGGGCAACCATGACCAGACGCCCGAGGGGGCGAGCGGCACCACCGCGCTCTACAACGCCACCTTCGGCGCCGACCGGTTCCAGGGCCGCGGCTACTACGGCGGCCACTACGGCAGCAACAACGACAACCACTACGAACTGTTCGACGGCGGCGGGCGCGGCTTCCTGATTCTCCACCTCGAATACGGCGCCTCGGCGGTGCCGGCCATCCTCGCCTGGGCGGGCACGGTGCTCGATACCTACGCCGACCGTCCGGCCATCCTCGTATCGCACGCGCTGCTCAACCCGCCCGGGGCGTTCAGCGCCGAGGGCCAGGCCATCTACAATGCGCTGAAAAGCCACCGCAATCTGTTCCTCATGCTGTGCGGCCACACGGCCCCCGAGTCGCGGCGCACCGACACCGATGCCGGCCACACGGTGCACACGCTCATGAGCGACTACCAGGGTCTCGCGAACGGCGGCGACGGCTACCTGCGGCTCATGCAGTTCCGTCCGGCCGACGGCGAGGTCGACGTGTTCACCTACTCGCCGACCCTCGACGCCTATCTCACCGATGCCGCGAACGAGTTCACGTTGCCGGTCGACCTCATCGAGCCCGACTACGCGGCCCTCGGCACGGTCGACGTCGCGAGCGGCGAGACCGCCGGCCTCACCTGGCCCGACCTCGATGGGCTGAGCGACTATGAGTGGTTCGTCACGGTCGACGACGGCACGTCCGTCACGACCGGCCCCGTCTGGCAGTTCACCACGGCTCCCTGACCCACCCCGCAGCCACGACATCCGGCTCTTGCACCCGCCGCGCCTCCCGGGGTATTCTGGCGGACGGCTCGGCGGGTTTGCAGGGGCCCGCGGCCACACCGTCATCCGAGGAGGGCATCATGCCGGGTTTGTTGGACTGGCTCCTGAACCGCAACCGTCAACCCGAGGCGCCGCCGGTGCAAACGCCGGCCGACACGACCGTGGCCGACCCCAACGCGGCCACCCGCGAGGCGGTGCGCGGCATGCCCTACGACCAGGCCGCAGAGACGCTGCGCCCCGACCGCGCGCCGCTGCCGGCAGCTCCCGAAGCCGCCGCCCCCACGGCCGCCGGGCCGGGGCTCGCCGCCAAGGGCGAGCCGCGCACCATCGAGCTGCCGAAGGGCCGCGAATACGCGCTGACGCCCGCCGACATCCAGGGCGACTCCGACGCCACGTGGCAGCACGTGGCCGAGCAGAACGGCACCATCGCGTGGCGGCTGCAGCAGGCCAACCCCGGGGTCACCGAACTCACGGCCGGCACCAAACTCTATCTGCCGTCCGCCGAAGAACAGCTCTACGCCGACTGCCTGCGGCTCACGGGCAGCGAGGCCAAGGCCGCCGAGAAGTACGGCGAAGTGGCGGCCGCCGGCGGGCTGGCCGTGGTCAAGGGGGCGCGCTCCGCGGCGAGCGGCGACAGCGGCGAGAGCTACGGCACGGCCGGCAAGGGCGGGGCCTTCTACGCGAGCAACCCCAACCTCGCGGGCGCCTCCTCCAAGCGCACGGTGCAGCAGGACGGCAAAACGCTCTACAAGATCGTCTGGGCCTCCAACTTCTGGAAGTGCAACCTGTTCGCCAACGAGAGCGTCTACCGCGGCGGCTTCGAGCCGTCCATGCAGGCGAACAAGCACTACACCACGGCCGGCTCGCTGCACACCGACACCAAGACCTTCCAGGAAGTGCCGGCCACGGCGGCCTACGCCGGGCTCGTCACGGTGTTCCAGAGCGGCGGCGGCTCCAACGAAAGCCACACCGGCGTGCTCGGTTCCATGCCGCTCGTCGAGACCGACGCCGACGGCAACACGGTGCTCACCTTCACGTTCATCGGGGCGTCGAGCGACCGTGCCAAAGAAGCCGACAAGCACATCACGCTCAAGAAGGGCACCAACGAAATCCTGTCCGGCGACTCGCACGAGCACCTGCGCTTCCTGAAGCCGCTCAAGAAGCGCCCCGGCGCCTGAGCCACCCCCCGGTGCCGCCCCGGCGCTGCGACACCCACCATCCCACCAGGCCAACGCGCCACACCGGTGCGGGGGCAACGATGAGGGCAAGCATGGCATCCGCCGGCATCCCGCGGCGTCTTGGCCTGATTGCGACGCTGTTCGCCCTCGCGTGCGGGGAGGGTCCAGCGGGCCGCGACAGCCAGGCGGCGCATCCCGCGGCGTCCGACCGAGCGCTGCGCGACGACCCGTGTCTTTGCTTCCATTCGGGCGACGTCACGGCCGACGGCATCCTCTCGGCTGGCGACGGGCAACAGGCGTTCTTCATCGCGCTCGGCGTGCACCAACCGAGCGCGGCCGAGCAGTGTGCGGCCGACGTCAACGGCGACGGCCTGATCTCGGCTGGCGACGCCCAGGGCATCTTCCGCGCGGCGCTCGGCATGGGCAGCGTGCCCTTCAACCTGCCGAACGGCCAGTGCTGCACGGCCCCCGGCCAGTGCGCCGGCGGCCAGTGCGCGTCCGGTGTCTGCGGCGCTGGGGTGCCGCAACCGACCGGGCTCGTCGCGCCGGGCGAGTTGAGCTACCTCGGCGCCTTCCGGCTGCCGGGCGGCGGGGAGCGACCGTACACCTTCGAATATGGCGGCAACGCCATGGCGTGGCGGCCCGACGGCGACCCGGGCGGCGCGGGCGATGGGTTCGCGGGCTCGCTCTTCGTCATGGGCCACGACCGGTTGCCCTGGGGCGAGTTGCCGAACGGCAGCCAGGTGGCCGAAGTGAGCATCCCGGCGCCGGTCGTCAGCAGCGACATCGCGGGGCTGCCCTCGGCGAGTTTCCTCCAGGGCTTCGCTGAGGTGACCGGCCCCCTGTTTCTGGGCCAGGACGAGTTGCCGCGCGCCGGACTCCTCTACTACGCCCACCCCGTGACCGGGCCGCGGCTGCACCTCGCCTGGGGCCAACACCTCGAGCCTGAAGGGCTGCCGACCCATGCGCTTCTCCGCCCGACCCTGTCGACGCCCGCACCGCAGGGGGCCTGGTTCATCGGGCAGGAATCGCCGTACACGCTCAACGACTACCTGCTGGAGATCCCGGCGGCCTGGGCCACCGCGGTCATGAACGGCCGGGTGCTCGCCACGGGCCGCTACCGCGACGGCGGCTGGGGCAGCAAGGGCCCGGCGCTGCACGCCTACGTGCCCTGGGTCGACGCCGGCGGCACGCTCGCGCCCGCCGGCACGCGGCTCGCGGTCACGACACTGCTGCGCTACGGCGATGCCAACGTCGACGAATCGCCGCTCGTCGACGCCATGCCGGGCTACCAGCACCCCGACGAGTGGGCCGGCGGGGCCTGGCTCGTCACGGCCGAAGGCCACGAGGCGGTCGTGTTCGCCGGCACGAAGAGCCACGGCACCCGCTATTGGTACGGCTACCGGCATCCAGCCAGCCCCGACCTGTCGTGCGTCGACGGTGACATGGTGGGCCAGTTCACCGTGTGTTGGCTCGCCGACGGCACGCCGTGTCCGTCGTCCGAACTGCACGAGTGCGCGGGCCACGGCGACTACCGCGGCTGGTGGACCACGCATTTCGACGCCGAACTGCTCTTCTTCGACCCCACCGACCTCGCGGCCGTCGCCCAGGGTGCCCTCTTGCCCCACGAGCCCGCGCCCTATGCCAGCCGCGACATCGACGCGCACCTGTTCCTGAACCCGAGCGGCGTCGAGGCCGACATGCTCGGCACGGGCGTCCAGCGGCGCTACCGCATCGGCGCCGTGAGCTACAACCGCGCTCAGGGACACCTCTACGTGCTCGAGTGGTTCGCCGACGGGGCGGCGCCCGTCGTCCACGTGTTCGGGCATGCGGCCCGCGCGCCGGGCCTTCCCAGCGCCACCGCTTTGCGATAGGGTTCGGGGCGTTGCTCCCCAGCGTTTGGGGCACCTGCGGGGAGAGCGAGGCCCGACCGTGCGCAAGATCTGTCCGGCCTGTTCGAGCGCCTTCACCGACAGCGCCATCTTCCGCTGTCCGCATGACGGTGCCGCGCTCATCGTCGACGACGACACCGACATGTCGCTCGGCACGGTGCTCGACGAGCGTTACGAAGTGCAGCGGCGCATCGGCCGCGGGGGCATGGGCACGGTCTACCTCGGTCGCCAGGTGGCCATCGGCCGCCCGGTCGCCATCAAGGTGCTCGGCCGGCTGGCCTCCCTCGACCACGAGCGGGTGCGGCGCTTCTACCGCGAGGCGCGCGCCGCCGCGAGCCTCGACAGCCCGCACATCATCACCGTCTACGATTTCGGGCGCACGGCCGACGAGCGGCTCTATCTCGTCATGGAATACATCGACGGGCCGTCGCTCGCCGATGTGCTGGCCGAGCTCGGCCGCCTGCCCTTCGAGCGCGCCATCCCGATTTGCGTGCAGATCTGCGACGCGCTCGCCGCCGCTCACCGGCAAGGGGTCGTGCACCGCGACCTCAAGCCGGGCAACGTCATGCTGCAGCAGAAGCCCGATGCCTCCGATTTCGTGAAGGTCCTCGACTTCGGCATCGCCAAGACCAACGATCCCTCCGACGACGAAAAACTCACCCAGACCGGCAGCGTCTGCGGCACGCCCGCCTACATCAGTCCCGAGGTGGCGCGGGGCCGGCGGGCCACCGCGTCGAGCGACCTCTACGCGCTCGGCGCGTTGCTCTACGAGTTGCTCACGGGGCAGCCGCTGTTCGCGGGCGAGACGGCCCTCGAAGTCGTCTACAAGCACGCGGCCGACCCCCCGCCGCGCCTTCGCGCCATTCCCGCCTGCGCCACGCTACCGGCGACCCTCGAAGCGTTCCTGCTGCGGGTGCTCGACAAGAGCCCCGAGAACCGGCCGGCCGACGCCACGGCCTTCAAACACGAACTCGTCCGCGCCGCCTCGGGCGAGTCGCCGGCCGAGGCGGCCGGGGCTGCCTCCGCCGTGCCCCTGGGTCCGGTCGAGCCCACGCGCGTGGGGCCGACGGCGGCCCTCGTCGCGGAGCAGCGCGCGAGCCGGCAGAACCTCTCGCCTTCGGTCGTCCCGCCGGCGCCCGCCGCCCCCGCGGCGGCCAACGGGGGCGGCGCCCTGCCGACCGGCGCTTCGGCCGCGCTCACCGATCCGCGGCTCGCCGAACCCGAGGCCCCGCGGCGGCGGCGGGCCCCGCTTCTTGCCCTTGGCGCGTTGGCCTTCGTGGCGGCGGTGGTCGCCGCGTTTCTGGTGTTCGGCCTCGGGGGCGGCCCGCCCGCCGAAGACGCCGCCCCTGCGCTCACCGGCACCGCGGCCGACGCGGCGGCGCCGGCGCGGCCGCCCGGCAGCCCGGCCGACGCCGCCGCGGCCGACCCGGCGCCCGCCGCCGTGGCACGCGAGGCCGGGACGGCGGACTCGAACCCGGCCGCAGCGCCCGCCGCCGACGCCGGCGGGGGTCTGGCGGGCCCCGAGACCCGGCGGCCCGACGCGCCCGGTGCCGTGGCCGACGCCAGCGCGTCACCGGGCCCGACCGACGCCCGCGCCGATGGGGCGCGACCCGCGGCGGCGGCGGCCGCCGCCGACCTCGTCCGTGTGGCCATCCGCACGACTCCGGCCGGTGTCCGGGTGTTCGTCGCCGGCAAGCTCGTCGGCACGACCCCGCTCCACCACGATTTCGCCCCCGCGGCGGGCCCCGTCGCCGTTGAGTTGCGCAAGGCCGGCTACCGCAGCGAGGTCGTGCAGTTCGTGCCGGCTCCGGGGTCCGTCATCGAACGCACGCTCACCGCGCGACGCCAGGGCGACCCGCGCCGGCCGCCCGACGACTTCGGGCTGCGCTCATTTTGAACATCGGGAGGGGCTTCATGGACCGACCGCGCGCCCTGCGTCTCGCCTGGCTGCCCGTCCTCGCGACGGCGCTCGTGGCTCTGGGGCCCGGGCTTACCAGGGCCGCCCCGAGCCCCGCCACTGCCCCCGCGGGCGAGGCCACCGCGGCTCGCGAGGAAGCCGCGCGGCGGCACAACGAAGCCGCCCGGGCGCACTTTGCCGCGGGGCGCTTCGCCGCGGCCTACGAAGACTTGCAGGCGGCCTACCGGCTTGTCGAAAACGACGCGCTGCTCATCAACCTGGCGGTGGCGGCCTACAAGTCGGGCCGGCTTGCCGATGCCCACGACTGGGCCCGCTTCCTGCTCGGGCGCAAGCCCGCCGCCGACGTACAGAAAGAAGCCACCCGGCTCCGCGGCGTGGTCGAGGCCGCGCTCCAGGAGAAGCAGGGCGGGCTCGAAGTCGCGGGCCTGCCACCGGGTGCCGAGTGGCTCGTCGACGGCCAGCCGGCGCCTTCGCTGCGGGCGAGCCCACCCATCCTGTGGCTCGTACCCGGGCCGCACCGGCTCGTCGTGCGGGCTGCCGACTACGCCGAGCTCGAGCTGGCGGTCACGGTCGTCCAGGGGCCGCCGCGGCCGCTCGCCCTACGGCTCGTGCCCGTCGTGAGGCCGGCGCTGCTGACCGTCACCGGCCAGCCCGAAGGCGCCGAGGTGCTCGTCGACGGGCGCCCCGTCGGGCGCCTGCCGCTGCGCCGGCTCGAACTGCCCCCGGGCGAACACGCGCTCACCGTGCGCCACCCCGACTGCCTGCACCAGGAACACACGCTGCAACTCACCGCGGCCGTCGAGACGTTTGCCGACGTGCGGCTGCAGCCCGTCTCCGGGGCGCCGTTTCCCGCCTTTGGCGCACCGGCCGGTGCTGCGGGCGATGCGGCGACCACCCTCGTCGAACCGGCCAAGGCGCCTGCGAACCTGCACCCCTGGGGCTTCGTCACGGCCGGCATCGGGGCCGCGGCCGTCATCGGAGGCGGCGTGTTGCACCACTTCGCGCTCGGCGACGCGCGGGCCGCCAACGATGTCGTGGCCGACCCCGAGCCCGACCGCGCCCGCTACGACGATCTCTGGGGCCGGGCCCGGCTGCGCATGCGGGCCGCCTACGGGCTCTACGGCGCGGGCGGGGCGCTCGTGCTGTCGGGCATCCTCATGGAAGCGCTCAACCCGGCGGGCTGGCTCGGCAAGCGGCGGAGCGCCGCGACCGCGGGGCCGCTGCGGTTCGAGTTCGGGCCCGCGGGGGTTGCCCTCACCTTCGACGCTTCTTTCTGAGCCTGGTCGGCTACGGCTCGCAGTCGCTGTTGTTCTCGAAGGCCCCCCGGTCGGGAGCGGCCGCGCAGCGCGGTGTGCCCATCAGATCCGTCGGGGTGGCGTGCGCCGGAAACGCGCTGCCCGAAGCGGGCGAGTTGTCGGCCAGTGCCAGGCTGTGCAGGGCGAAGCGAGTGCCGACGGGCACCTTGCCCGTGAGGTCGCCCCACACGGCCAGGAGGGTCTCGGTTCCCGAGCGGCGCACCGAGGCGACGGGAAGCAGGCGCTGCGACAGCACTTCGCTCCCGATGAACAGCTGCCGGGGGTCGGCCCCCGCGATCAGCCCGAACACCGCCACCCCGGTGGTCAGGATGGTTTGTCCGCTCCTCTGGTCGTAGGAGACGGCCGCCACCGCTGCGCTGAGCGGTCGCCCCTGGCCGAGGTCGACGAACCGCGGGTCGGTCGACAGGTTGCCGCTGCCCGTGTGGCCGCCCCGCACGGTGCTCGCCTCGACCGTGACGCTCGTGCCCACGATGTCGAGCTCGATTTCCCGGGTGCCGCCGTCGTTCCAGAGGATGCTGTTGTACACCTCGGCCGAGGCGGTGTTCAGGATGTCCCCCGTGAGCGAGAGGGCGCCGCCGTTCGAAGCCGTTGCGCCCGGGAAGAAGTTGCCAAAAAACGTGCACTGGCGGAATTCGCCATGGCTGCGCTTTAACGAGGCCGCGGCCCCCCGGCGTTCCACCATGCCCTCGGCCGTGGGCGTGCAGTTGCCCGCGAACACGCTGTTGCGGACGGTCAGCGTGCTCGGGTCGCCCGGCCGGTCGTCGCTGAGAGGAAGGGCGGCCACTGCGCCGCCGGCCCAGCGTTCGGCGCAGTTGCCGGCGAATACCGAGTCGTCGACGGTCACGGTCGCGGCCCTGGCCCGCAGGCCGCCGCCTTCGTTGCCGTCGTTCAGGGCGAACACGCACCGCGTGAGGGTTACGCTGCGGACGTCGATGAGCAGCCCGCCGCCGCCCTCCCCATCTCCCTGCGTGCGGTTGTCGGCGAAGACGCACTCTTCGAACGTGGGGCCAAGCTGCGGCGGGTTGTCGTCGATGTCACCGCGCACGGCGACCGCACCGCCGCCGGCCGTCTGCCCCGCCAGGTTGCCGATGAACTGGCAGCGGCGAAACCGCGCCCGCGCCGAGGCGTCGAAGCAGACCGCGCCCCCGGGCGTCCAGCCGCGAACCTCGTTGCCGGAAAACAGGCAGTCTTCGAACAACGGGTTGGTGCCGCGCCCGCGGCAGGCCACGGCGCCACCCCCCTCGCCCTCGTTCAAGGTGTAGGACACGGCGTTGCCGGCGAAGCGGCATTGCCGGAACGTGGGCTGCGCCCCGTCGGCATTGAGCACGGCACCGCCGCCGTTCGCTCCGTCGTTCGTCGGTCCGTTTTGGAGGAAGGCGCAGTTCTCGATGACGGGCGCTGCGGCGGCCCCGATGTTGGCCATGGCGGCCCCGTGATCGGCCGCCTCGTTGCCCTCGAAGATGCAGTTCGCAACCGTCGGGGACACCCCGACGTTGAGCATGCCGCCGCCCAGGTTGTCGGGGACCACGGCCGCCTCCGCGCGTCCATTGCGCACAAGGAAGCCGTCGAGCCGGGCGTCGTCGGCGCCGATGACGACGTGCCAGACCCGCGTGTCCAGGCCTTCTTCGGCCGCGCCGTCGAGCACGGTGGGGTTCGCGACGACGTCGCGGTCCCGGAGTTCGGCCTCGTGGCCGGTAAAACCGCCATAGACGTCGATGCGGGGCACGAGCCGTACCGCATCGTCGCTGCGGCCCACGTAGATGGGGTAGACCCCGACGGCCACCCAGACCTGGCCCCGGGCGCAGCCCTGAGCCTCCATGGCGTCGGCGGCGGCACCGATGCCGGCCTGTAGCGTCGGGGCGGCGTTGTCCCAACTCGATCCGTCACGGCTGCCACGCCCGACGCCGGGCGCGGCCACGAAGCGCACGCAGCCGGGCGACACGATGGGCACTTCGGGCTCGCCCAGGTCCGGTACCGCGTCGGGCCCACCGTCGGGTGTCCCGGTATCGGGCGCGTCGGGGGCCGTGTCGGGCAGGGCATCGGGCAGCGCGTCGGGCGCGCCGGCATCGGGGCCGCCGAAGTCGGGGGTGTCGGGCAGGGCATCGGGCAGCGTGTCGGGCGCGCCGGCATCGGGGCCGCCGAAGTCGGGGGTGTCGGGCCGGGCATCGGGGCCGGCGTCGGGGTGCCCGTCGGGTGGGCTCGCGTTGTCCGCCTGGTCGGCCGACCCGAGGTCGCCCGGGCCCGCGTCGGGCGCCGGCGCATCGCCACCGCCGGTGTCGGGTGCCGGCGCATCGCTTCCCCCCGACGTGTCGGGCCACGGTGCCGCGGCCGGCAGACACTGGGCGAGCAGCCCGAGCCCCCAGACGATCCCGAAGAGCAAGAAGGTGCGTACGTTCATGGCCCTCATCCCGTGGTGCCCCATCCCGGTGCGAGCATAGCGGATGCGCGCCGCGGCTGCCATGGCCCGGCCGCGGCAGCGCGACGGCGCAGCCGCCCGGGGCAACCGGGCGCTACGGCACGACCCAGGCCACGGCGGCCTCGTCCCGACTGGCGCCCCCGTCCTCGATCCGGCGGTGCGTGACGAGGGCGAGGCCCGTGCCGTCGCTGGTGGCCGTGAGCTCCGTGGCGTAGCCGGGCGCGCCGAGCACCTCGCGCCAGGCCGTCTCGCCCGTCGCGGCGATGCGGTAGAGGGTCGAGACGGGCGAAGGCGCGCTCTGCCGGCTCACCACGAACGCGTCACCGCTTGGATGCCGGCCGATGCCGACGATGTCGGCCGCCACCGTCGGCCCGTCCGCGGAGTCGGGCCGCCAGGTCCAGCGGTAGCCGCCCGCCGCGTCGTAGGCCGCCACCGTGGCGTCGCCGACGATCAGCAGCCCGTCGTCGTCGGCCGCCCAGAGTCCGATCGGCCCCACCTCTGCGGCCTCGAGCACGAAGGCCGAGGTGCCGTCGGGCCGCAGTCGGCGCAGCCGGCCGTCGTACGTCTCGTCGCTTTGGATGAGCAGGTCGCCGCCGGGCAAGAGCAGCCCGCTCTGCATGCGTTCGTCGGGCGGGTCGAGTTCGAAGCGCCAGCCCTCCGGGCCCACCGCGAAGAGCACCGGGCGGGCGGCCCGGCCGACGAGGTGCACGACGAAGGCCGTGAGGTCGCGCGAGGCGTACTCGGTCCAGAGGGTGAGCCCGTCCGGGATGGCGTAGGCCCAGGCGCGCACGCCCGTGGCGTCGTAGAAGGCGATCTCGCGGTCGGTGCGACCGTCGCCGTCCCGCGGCGCCGTGTGCAGCAGCACGCCCTGCGGCTCGGCCGCGGGCGGGGTGGGGGCGAGCCCGAGGCACGTGCGGCCTGCGGCGAGCACGGCGAAGGGCTGCTCGGTGCCGGCCGCGTCGACCGTCACAAGCCGGTCGAGGGTGGCCGCGTCGCCTCCGGCGATGCAGGCGACGAAGCGGTTTTGGGCGGTCCAATGGCGCGGCAGGCGGTAGCGCAGCGGCGGCGCGTCCGGGTCGGCCGGGTCGGGGCGCAGAAACGCGAACTGGCCCGCCGCCGTGATGCGGCCGAGGGTGACGCCGCCGGCCGGTGGGTCGTCGGAGAGCACGACCCAGGCACTGTCGGCGGCGGCGCCGCCCATGGGGCCAAAGGTCATGCCTGCGGGTGCGGGGAGCGTCCAGAGCCCGTTGCCCTCGGTCCCGACGCCCGTCACTTCGGCTTCGTTGCCGACGAGCGTCACGCCGGCCGCGAGCGGCACGACGTCGGGCCAGTCGGCGAATGCCGCGGCGCCGTGTACGTGGCCGAGGCGCAGGGCGACTGCGCCCGTGGCCACGTTGCCCGCGAGGTCGGGCAGGGCGTAGGCGAGCAAGACCGGGGTCGGAAAGGCGTTTGCGGTCGGCAGGGCGAGTTCGGCGCGCAGCGTGGCCGCCGGCAGCGGGACCGCCGGCAGCCCGGCGAACTGCACGCTGCCATCGCCGAGGCCGGCTTCGTCGGTTGCCGCGAACTGCACGGCAAGCATGCCGGGCGGGGTGAGCGGCACGGCCGGGTCGGGGGCGACGAGCGCCACCTGCGGTGCGGCGTTGTCGAGCCACACGGGGACCTCGGCCGTGGCCGGGGCGCGGTCGGCGAAGCGCGCCTCGGCGAACACGCGGTGGCTGCCGTCGGCGAGTGTCGCCGGGTCGAGCGTCACGCTGAAGGGGGGTGTGAGGTCGCGCCGCAGCGGTTCCGGCAGGTCATCGACGAAGAACGCCACGTCGAGCACGCGGTCGGCCGGCTCGGGCAGCGCGGTCACCGTGACCGGGCCGGCGACCGGGCCCGGCGGGGCCAGGAGGGTGAGGCTCGCGGGGGGCAGGGCCGCCTCGCCCGCGGCGTCGGGCGGGCCGGCATCGGGGGGGCCCGTGGTGTCGGGCTCGGGCGTGTCGGGTGGGGCCGTGTCGGGCGTCTCGTCGCCCGTCGGGCCGTCTCCGGGGCCGGGGTCTGCGAGGGCCCCGTCGCGCGCGGCCGTGTCGCCGCCGAGCTCGGCGGCCGCGTCG
>CAYRCM010000088.1:0-22276 GCA_964422715.1 uncultured Myxococcales bacterium
CCGGCGGCGGCGGGCGCGGCGTGGCGCGCGGCCGTGCGGCCCACCCCCGTTGCGCGGCCTGCCCGGCCGGCGTAGGCTCGTGCCCGCGTCCGGATCCATGCCCGCAGGGGCGGGCGCCGCGCCAGCGAAAGGGGAATGGCCATGACCGTTGAGGCGGTGCGACCCAATGCGCGCACGAGGACCGCCAGTACCGCGACTCCAGCGCCCAACTTGCTGCAGTCCATCGGCAATACGCCGCTCGTGGAATTGCGCCGAATCCGCCCGGCTAGCGGCGCGCGGCTGCTCGTCAAACTGGAAGGGGCCAACCCCGGCGGCTCGGTCAAGGACCGCCCGGCGCTCTGCATGATCGAGCGCGCCGAGGCCGAGGGCCGGCTCAAGCCCGGGGTGGTCATTCTGGAGCCCACATCCGGCAACACGGGCATCGGCATCGCCATGGTGGGGGCCTACAAGGGCTACCGCGTCAAACTCTGCCTGCCCGCCTGTGTGAGCGTCGAACGCCGCCAGACACTGCTCGCGTTTGGTGCCGAGCTCGTCCTGACCCCGGCACACGAGCGCACCGACGGCGCCATCCGCGAGGCGCACCGCATCCTCGACAGCGATCCCCACCGCTACTTCATGCCGAACCAGTTCGAGAACGCCGACAACTGGCGCGCCCACTACGAGACGACGGCGCCTGAAATCTGGGCCCAGACCGCGGGTGAGATCACGGCCTTCGTGGCCGGCATGGGCACCACCGGAACGCTCATGGGGGTGTCGCGCCGGCTCAAGGAGTACAATCCGCGCGTGAAGGTCATCGGGGCAGAGCCGACACCGGGGCACGCCATTCAGGGCCTCAAGAACATGCAGGAGGCCATTGTGCCGCGCATCTACGAGCGCGAGCGACTCGACGACGTCGTCACGGTCGAGGACCGGCCGGCCTACTCCATGACCGAGCGCCTCGCGCTCGAGGAGGGCCTGTTCTGCGGCATGAGCAGCGGTGCGGCCGTCTGGGCTGCGCTGCGCGCGGCCGAGGATCTGGGGCCCGGTGACACCGTCGTCGCCTTGCTGCCCGATCGCGGCGACCGCTACTTGTCGACCAACCTCTTCCGCTCCGTGTGCGGCGAGTGCCCGCCCTGACGCTTGCTCGGCCTTGGCCCTCTGCTCGGTTCCGTCCTGCCATCGGACCCCGGGGCGCGCCCGGCCGTCGACCGTTTCGCTCCGATGCCCTCCGAGAGGTGTCGCGCGCCTTCGCCGGCCGTCCTCAGGGTGCATGACGCTGGCGCGGCGGCATCCGGCGGGGTGCAGCGCACCCTTGCGGGTCGCCCTCCGCGCCGTGCGGGCCCCGGCCGGCATGCTGATTTCGGTCGCCAACGGCCCAGAAACGAGGCTATCCTTGGGCGCCCGGCCGCGGGCCGGCGCCGGACCGGCCGCGGTCGTCCCCCGTGCCGTTCGTTGACCCGAGTCTCCGTCCCCGGTCCGCTTGGCGGCCGGGACCCGGACCCGAATCGAGGAAGGGAGCCTTTTCATGACGAGCAGCCTCAAGACCATCTCGCCGGTCGACGGTCGCGTGTACGTCGAACGACCGCTCGCCAGCGACGACGAAGTCAGCCGCGCGATCGCGGCAGCCACCAAGGCCCAGGCCGGCTGGAAGGCGCTCAGCGTGGCCGAGCGCGCCGAGCGCGTCACCGCCTTCGTCGAAGCCATCCTGTCGTGGACCGACGGCATCGCCGAGGAACTCAGTTGGCAGATGGGCCGCCCCATCCGCTTCGCGCCGGGCGAGATGCGCGGGTTCGCCGAGCGCGCGCGCTATATGATCGGTGTCGCCGCCGAGGCCCTGGCCGACGTCCGGGTCGGCGAGAAGGCCGGCTTCGAGCGCTTCATCACCCGCGAACCGCTCGGGGTGGTCTTCGTTGTCGCTCCCTGGAACTATCCGTGGCTCACGTCGGTCAACGCCATCGTGCCGGCGCTCATGGCCGGCAACACGGTGCTGCTGAAGCACTCGGCGCAGACACCGCTCGTCGCCGAGCGCTACAGCGCCGCTGCCCGCGCGGCCGAGCTGCCGGCCGGCGTGTTCCAGCACCTGCACCTTGGCCACGGGCAGGTTTCGCGGGTCATCGCCGACCCCGCCATCGAGTACGTGGCGTTCACGGGCTCGGTCGAGGGCGGCCGCGCCGTGCACCGCGCCGCGGCCGAACGCTTCATCACCCAAGGCCTCGAACTCGGCGGCAAAGACCCGGCCTACGTGCGCCCCGACGCCAACCTGGCCCACGCCGTCGAGACCCTCGTCGACGGCGCCTGCTTCAACTCCGGCCAGTCCTGCTGCGGCATCAAGCGCATCTACGTACATCGCGACGTGTACGCGGCGTTCGTCGAGGCCACGGTGGCCGAAGTCTACCGCTACAGCGTGCTCGGCAACCCGCTCGACCCGGCCACCACCCTGGGTCCCGTCGTGCGCACGGCGGCCGCCGAGGCCATCCGCGGGCAAATCGCCGCGGCCGTGGGGGCCGGCGCCCGGGCTCTCATCGACGAGAAGCGCTTCCCGGCCGCCAAGGCCGGCACGCCCTACCTCGCGCCCCAGGTGCTCGTCGACGTCGACCACACGATGGCCATCATGACCGAAGAAACCTTCGGCCCGGCGTTCGGCATCATGGCCGTCGACTCCGACGCCCAGGCCGTGGCCCGCATGAACGACAGCCACTTCGGGCTCACGGCGGCTGTGTTCACGCGCGACCCCGCGGCCGCCGTGGCCATCGGCAAGCAGGTCGAAACGGGCACTTGGTTCATGAACCGCTGCGACTACCTCGACCCGGCCCTCGCCTGGGTGGGGGTCAAAGACTCGGGCCGCGGCTGCACGCTCTCGCGGGTGGGCTACGAGTTCCTGACCCGACCCAAGTCGTTCCACCTCAAGGTCCAATTGTAGCCGCGCCCGGGCGGCCCTTCGCGCGCCCCTTCGCCTGCCCGGTCCGTTCCTGCCCAGGCCCGTCCGCTCGCGCGCCCCCGCGGCGCGTCCCCTGCGCATGCCCGGCCCCGCTCGTGGATTCGTCCAACGCGGTGCCGGTGGCTCGCCGACTTCTCATCCGACCGGGGCCGTCTCTTCGGGACACCATCCTCGGGCGTCGCGCTCGCGGCACGGTCGGCCCCCCCGTCACGCCGCTCCTCCCCGTGTAGGTGGATTCGCCTACACACGTGTACGCGGTTCCGCGTCTTCCCAAGGGGGCCGGCGGGTGGCACCGTGCCGTCCGTTCCGGCTGCCCCGGGCGGTCAGAACAGCCCGGCGGTGTCCGGGAGGGCCGCGAAAGTGCTCGTCCCGGCTCGCTCCCGGGACGACCGCCGGCGCCCCGCGGGCAGCGAAGCTCGCTGCCGGCCAAGGCGGCGGGGCACCACCGGGGAGCCCACGGAGCCCCTGCGCTGCGACGGGACGACGCCTGGTCGGGCGCCGTCCCGAGTTCATTCGGATCCGAAACTGGAGGTTGCGATCGTGAAAGCAGTGGTGAAGACTTCGGTACTGGTGGCGGTTCTCGTGGCTCTGGCAATGCCCGCGGCGGCGGTCACGCACGGCGACCTGGATGGCGATGGCCATCCCTATGTCGGCCTGATGGTGGCTCAGGATGCCGATGGCAACGCGCTGTGGCGCTGCACCGGCACGTTGCTGTCGCCCTATCTCTTCCTCACCGCCGGCCATTGCACCGAGGCCCCGGCGGTCCACGCCGAGATCTGGTTCGATGCCGACGTCGAGTCGTTCATCCCCGACAACGGCTACCCGTTCACGGGGGTCACCGGCGGCACGCCTTACACCCATCCCGACTACACGCCGGCCAACTTCGTCCTGTTCGACGTGGGCGTCGTCGTGCTCGATACGCCGGTCGACATGCCGGTGTACGGCGTGCTGCCCGTGCGCGACGAACTCGACCGGCTGGCCCGTGCGCGCGGACATCAGGACCGCACGTTCACGGCCGTCGGCTACGGCCTCCAGCAGATCAACCCGGTGTTCACCGTGGCCGAGAGAATCCGCATGGTGGCCACCCCGCACCTCATCCAGATCAACGTCCCGGGCTTCACGGGCCTGTTCTCGCTGCTGCTCTCCAACAACCATTCCACGGGCGGCACGTGCTTCGGCGACTCCGGCGGCCCCAACTTCATCGGCGACAGCAACGTGGTCGGCGGGGTCACCTCGTTCGGCATCAACGGCAACTGCGCCGGCACCGGCGGCGTCTACCGCATGGACCGCGCTGCCCCGCTCGACTGGATCGAAAGCGAATTCGGCGACCTGCTGTAACCGCCCCGTTCTGAGCCGCCTGCGTTTCCCCCGCCCATCCTCCTGCCGCTGAGTACGCGCCGCCCCGTGGCACGTGCTGGACCCCGTCCTGCGCACGTCGGCGCAGTCGTCGATTCGCCTTGGCCTGTTGCGCCGCCTGCGCTACGTCTGCGCGGCCCGCGGCGCAGCCCCCGGTCAGCGCCGGTCGACGACGAGTTCGCCGAGCGGCCGGCGCTGCTTTGGCGGCGGCAGCGCGGCGGGGAAGCCGAGCGGGGTGAGCGCCACCGGCTCCAGGTCGGGCGGCAGGCTGAGCAGTTCGCGGAGTGCGGGGGGGTCGAAGGCGGCGATCCAGCACGTGCCGAGTCCGAGCTCGGTCGCGGCAAGGATCAGGTGGTCCATGGCAATGGTGGCGTCGACGACCGCGTAGTTGACGCCGTCGCGGCGCGACCAGGCCTGCCCCGGCAGCGCACACACGACCAGCACGAGTGGCGCCTGGCTGACCCACGCGGGCCCGTACACGCGGGCGAGGGCCGCCTCGTTGCCGGCGCTCGGGATCACGTAGATGCGGAACGGCTGCAGGTTGCACGCCGTGGGCGCGAGCCGCGCCGCGTCGAGCACCGGGTGCAGCAGCGTTTCCGGCACGGGGTCGGGACGATAGGCGCGGCAACTGTAACGTTTGGCGGCGAGTTCCAGAAAGGACATGGCGCTGGCCTCCCTCGCGCGTGAAGCCGCCGCGGCCGACCCGCGGGCGGCGGGCGCGCGGAGGCAATTGTAGCGCAGTCCGCTGCAAGTCGACGCTCCGATTCGATTCGCCACGCCGGCGCTTCGTGGCCCGAGCCGAGCGTCCGTTTCGGGGCTTCGTGTGCCAGGCGTCCGGTACGCGGCAAGACGGCCACGCCCGGTCGGCCGCCGACGGCGCGGCCCCGCGCCCGCGCAGCCAAACCACCGTATGTTCGGGGTCGTTCGCGCAGCAGGATTCCTCCCTCGACCGAGCAACCGTACGATACCCGCGGTGCACCGGCGCCGGATGGCGACCGGACGACGTTCCATGAGCCGGCGTCGGTGCCGAACCTTCGCGTTCGCCGCACCGACGCCGTGGAACGGCGAGAGAACGATGACGGCGCCGGCACCAACTTGCAGTACAATGCGCGGCGTGGGCTCGGCGCGGGCCCACGGGGTGGCTAGCCCCCGTCCGGCCCGTGCGGGTGACCATGGACACGGTTGGGCACGATGAAGACGCTGATGCGCTTCGGCGCTGCACTGTTCGTGGCGGTCGCGTTCCTTGGGCGGGTCGAGGCCGCGGAGCCGGCGCCGGCCGAGGGTGCCGTCGAGGATGAGCCGATCGAGGAAATCGAGGACGTCGACGTCGCACCCGTGAGCAGCACGGCGGCCTGGTACTCCCCGGCGTACCCGGTCGTCGACCGTTCGGTCAACCTCATGCATGCCCGCACGACGCGGCGGGGCTCGCTCGTCTTGGTCGTCGACCATCGCACGCGCCAGGCGTTTGCCACCGGCGAGTCGGCGGCCGACAACCTGAAGCAGACGTTCTTCGACTTCTTCGGCTTCGACGCGGGCGCGCTGAAGATCGGCCTGGGGCTGCGCTACGGCATCCTCGACGAACTGGATGTCGGTGTCTATCGGCTCAACGGCACGGCCGAGATCTTCGATGTCTATGAGTTGGATCTCAAGTACCGGCCCCTGAGCCAGGAGAAGTACGCCATCGACCTGGCCGTGCGCGCCGGCGTGACCTGGTTTTCCCAGCCGAAGGCCGACGATGCGGCCGGCGGCTTCGGGCAGCTGCTCATCGGGCGCCGCTTCTTCGACCGGCTCTCCATCGGCACGGGCCTGCTGTTCCACTCCGAGTCGTCGAACGAGTTCAAGACCAACCGCGACGACGCCTGGTCGCTGGCCGTGCCGGCCTGGGTAGACATCCGCATCCTGTCGTTCCTCGCGTGGAACGTGGAGATCTACGCCAACGTCGCGGGCTACGGCTCGAAGTACCCGGCGTTTGCCTCGTCGGTGAAGTTCATTACGAACCGCCACACCTTCTCCCTCATCCTGTCGAACACCCAGTACACGAGTGCCGACGGCATCGTGTCCAACACCGACCGCGACTTCGACCACCTGGTGGTCGGGTTCCAGATTGTGCGGGAGTTCAGTTTCCTGTAACCGAGCGTGCCCGCCCGGAGCCCCCGTCCAGCGTGACGCTCGGCGGGCCGGGCGCCAAGGAGGAACGCACCATGATCAATCGACGCACCTTCATCCAGATTCAAGGGTTGGCCGCGGGGGCGCTGGTGCTGCTGCCGCTGAGCCGGGCCGAGGCCAAGAAACTGGCCGTCGGGCTCGACAAGGCCGAGGCCCTTAAAAAAGTAGGCGGCTCGGTCACGCTCGCGGTCAAGGGGCAGGAGATCCTGTTCATCCGCGACTCCGAGACGACCATCCGCGCCGTCGATCCGACCTGCACCCACCAGAAGTGCAAGGTGGCCTTCAATCCCGAGAAGAAGATCATCGAGTGCGCCTGCCACAAGTCGGCCTTCGGCCTCGATGGCGCGGTCCTCGCGGGGCCGGCGCCGCGGCCGCTCACGACGTTCCCCGCCACCCTCGACGGCGAACGCATCATCATCACGGTGGAGTGACCCATGCGTCGTGCCATCCCGATTCTGGGAGCCTTCCTGGCCGTGCTCCTCCTTGGGCCGGTCTCCGCGGGGCCGGCGGCCGCGGCCCCGAGCCCCGGCGACGAAGAGATCGAGGACGTCGAGGACGTCGAAGAAGTGGCCGTCGTGACCGCCTCGGGCGCTCCGGGCGCGGCCGCACCTGGGCTCTACGAGTACACGGGCCGGATGCACCCGGCCGTGGTCCACTTCCCCATCGGCTGGCTCGTGCTGCTCCTGCTCGTCGACCTGGGGGCGTTCGTGTTGCGGCGTTCCGGCTGGGAGAAATGGGGCCTCTACGTCCTGATCGGCACGGTGGCGAGTTTCGTGCCTGCCATCGTCACCGGGTTCATCCGTGGGAACCACCTGCCCAACGATGCCGGAGTGCTGGCCGAAATGGCCGACCACCGCAACCTGGCCCTCGTCATGGCCGGGCTCACCACCCTGGCGCTCGGCATCCGACTCTGGCGCCGCAACGACCTGCAACGGGCCTACCGCTACGTCTACCTGCTCCTGATCGTCGCGTCGAGCGCCCTGGTCCTGCTCACGGGCCACGAAGGCGCGAAGATGGTCTACGGCGAGAACTACCTACCGTTCTGAGTGGCGTGTCGGGCCGGGCGCGCCGCGCGGTGTCCTGAGCGACATCCCTTCGGCCTCGCCGACGCGCTCCGTCGGCGCGTGCGTCCGTTCTTCGGGCCGTGACGCGCGGTCGACGGGTCCGGGCTCAGCGGAGCGCCACGCCCCCGCGGCGGATGGCGGCGGCCAGCGCCGGAGGGCGGGCCCGTGGATTCGCGCGGGTCTCCGGGGGCGGGGACACCCTGGCCGCCCTGCGCCGGGCCATGCGCGCCGGTCAGCGCCGGAGGCCGTCGATGCACGTACCGCCGCCAAGGGCGGCCTCGAAAATCTGCATGGCGTCGCCGGACGAGATGACCCCGTCGCCGTTGCAGTCGGCCGCGCAGGCTTCGGCGGCGGTGGGTTGCACGGCTCCGAGCGCGATCTGGAAGACGAGCGCCGCATCGCCGGACGACAAGGTCTCGTTGCCGTCGACATCGCCGCTCCGCGGCAGCGGTTCGCCGGGGGCGCACAGGCCGGCCTGACACGTTTCGGCGCCGTTGCAGGCGTTGCCGTCGTCGCACTCGGGGGGGTGTTCGGGCAGCCCCTCGTCGGTCTGGCCGTCGCAGTCGTTGTCGACGCCGTCGCAGACTTCCTCGTCCAGGCAGGGCACGTGGTCGGGGTCGAGCCAGTCGGGGGTGCCATCGGCATCGGTGTCGGTCGCGCAGGCCTCGCCGAGGTCGACGGCCGCCGCCTCGGTGAGCAGCAGGTTGCGCGCGGTCGCACTCCGGGCGCTCAGCGCCACTTGCCGGACAGCGGCGGAGTAGAGGCAGTAGGCAGCCGTCACGAGGGCCTCTGGCGGGTCGGCCTGGATGACCGCGTCGGCGAGGCGCACGGCCCACCGCGTTCCCTCGGGCGTGTGTTCCGTGAGCGCCTCGCGGGCGCGGGCCAGGGTCGCCGCGGGGCCCCCGGCGGTCGCGACGAGCCGGGCCGCCTCCGCCGTCGGCGTGAGCCCGCCCCCGGCCAGGGTCGCCGGGCGCCCCCCGTACGGGCCGAGATAGGCCGCGTAGGTGGCCCGCACGGCGGCTTCGACCGTCGTCGTGAGCGGCTGCACCCAGGGGCTGCTCGCGAGGGGCTCCTGCAGGGTCAGGGTGGTGGCAATGGTGTCGACGTCTTCGCCAGCGTTCATCCGTCGCCGCGTCTCGGTCTGCACATAGTCGAGCGCGTCGCGCCAGGCGGTCAGCGCGGCCGCGACGTTGGCGCTGCCGACAATCGGGGTTCCATGCTGCAGGACCAGGACGTTCGCGTTATGGCTGATGCAGTTGTTCAGCCAACGGACCACGAAGTAGAGGTGCAGAGGCTTGCCGTCGAGTGGCGCCACGTCCGGGAAGTAGGGCCCGAAGGGCCGCCCGAGGATGAGGACCCGCGGCTGGGGCACGTAGAGGTAGTGGTTCTCGTCGCTGTAGGACGGGGGGAGCCACATCGGCACCCCGTTCAGCGAGAGGTTCGTCGTCGTGGAGTTGCTGAGGGGCGAGTTCGGTGCGTTGATGGATGTCGGCGCCGCGAGGTCCCACAAGTAGGCCACGCCCGCACCGAGAGCGCCGTCGGCGCCCCAGATCAACCCGCTGCCGGACACCTGGGCGAGCAGGCCGTTGAGCGCCGCGGCGACCGCCGTGCGGAGATGGTTCTCCGTGGCCCAGGTCACGTTCACGTACACCGGGACGCCCGGGGTGCTCGTCCATGCCGAACCGGCCATTCCCCGTTCGGCGCTGGGATAGAAGATGCCGGCCAACGTCATGTCGGCGAAGCCCGGAATGGCCGCCGCAAATGCGGCCTGGGCAGCGTCGCGAACGTTGTCGGAGGCCCCGGCGCCGACGAGCAGGTACTGCGTGCCGGCCACGAGGACGATCACGTTGGGCCCCTCGCGCGAGCTGTACACCCACACGCTGATGCTCGCGGACTGGTAGGCCGCCACGGCCTCGCCCAGGAACTGGGTTTCGGCGCTCTCGGTCACCGCGTTTTGCGCGGTCGTGTCGCGCCACCAGCAGGCCGGCAGCGTCACGCAGACCGCCTCGGTCTCGCCTTCGCACAGGCTACCCGCAAGTTCGCCCGCGAGCGGCTCGCAGCGCGACGGGATGGCGTAAGGGCTCGTCCTGCCTGGGTTGCCCGCCTCGGCATACGCCGTGACGGACATCATGGCCACCAGCAGTCCGCTCGTCGCGAGCGTCACGAAGTGCATCGAGAGAAGTCGTCTCATGGGTACCACCTCGGGCGTTGGCGTGGCTGCCCCGCAACACTGCACCGTGGCGCTCCGCGGGGCGGAACCGCGGAGCCTACGCGATTGCTTCGATTCGCGATAGGCGCGAATCCAACCACATCGGTGTAGGTGAATTCGCCTACACCAGACACAACGGCGCATCCAGTCTTGACGGGGCCGTCGAACCTCACGCGGAAGTGCCTGGCGAAGTTCGGCGAGCCAGCCGGAAGGGGCGGACGAACGGCTCAGCAGCGGTCCGGGGACCCGCTTGACGCACGCCCCGGCAGGGACAGATAGTGGCCCGCGGGCGTTGCGGCGGGAGCGGAGGAAGCCCTGATGACGGTCCCGGAATGGAGCGCGGCGTGGAGCACCGATCGGGGCGGCCTGCGACTCGCGGGTCTCTTCGACCGACCGGTCGTCGCGACCCTCGAGGTGCGGCTCGCATCGGGGTCCTGGGCGCCCACGGCGCCGGTCCACGCAGACGACGGCTCGTGGCACTTCGAGAGCGACGGCGCGGCGCTGCAACTCGGCGCGCGTCCGTGGCAGGGTGGCGTGCGCTTCGACTGGTCCTTGCGGCCAGGCGCCGACATCGCCCTCGAACAGGTCATCCCGCTGCGCTTCGGCCCGGACTGCCCCATCCTGGCCGACCTGGGGCGTACGACCGCCTTCTACCAGGGCTACCAGAGTTGGACGCCGTCCCGCGCGGTGCCGGCCGACCACGTCGTGCGGCGCCCGTGGCTCCGCACGCTCGAGCGCATGACCTTCGCCGTCGACTCGCCCTACCACGGCCGCAAGGATGGCTTCGCGTCCGACGGCGTGCTGGTCCTGCGCCGGCAGGGCGACGCCGAGGCCATCCTTGTCGGCTTCCTCTCGGCGCGGGCAGGGCACGGCGAGATCTTCGTGCGGCGCGAGGGCGAGCGCCAGATCGAAGCCTCGCTCTCCTACGGCGGCAAACGCTGCCGCCGCGGTGAGGTCGTGCGTGGCGAGTCCCTGTGGGTCGCACGCGGCAACGCCGAAGCGCTGCTCGCCCGCTGGGCCGCGCTCGTCGCCGCCGAGTGCGGCGCGCGCGTCCGGGAGACCCCGAGCCCGCTCGGCTGGTGCTCCTGGTACGAGTACTACACGAAGGTCCGCGAGCAGGACGTCCGCGCGAATCTGGCATTCCTGGCCGCGCGCCCCCACCTCGGCGTGCAGGTCGTCCAGCTCGACGACGGCTACCAGACGGCGGTGGGCGACTGGCTCTCGTTCAACCGCAAATTCCCGGCGGGCGTGGCCCCCCTCGCGGCGGCGGTGCACGAGCACGGCTTCCAGGCGGGCATCTGGACGGCCCCCTTCTTCGCCTCGAACCGTTCCCAGGGGCTGCGCGAGCATCCCGAGCGCTTCCTGCGCGATGCCCAGGGTCACCTCGTCGACTGCGGCTTCAACCCGCTCTGGTTCACGCGGGCGAAGGCCCTCGATCTCACGCACCCGCAGACCCTCGCCTGGCTCGGCCAGGTCTACGGCGCGCTCGTCGCCGCAGGCTACGACTTCTTCAAGATCGACTTCCTCTTCGCGGGCCTGCGCCGGGGCCGCTTCCACGACCCGTCCTACTCCCCCGTCGAGGCCTACCGCGCGGGCCTCACGGCCATCCGCGAGGCCATCGGGCCCGACCGCTTCCTGCTCGGCTGCGGCGCCCCGATTCTCCCGTCCGTCGGCTTCTTCGACGCCATGCGCGTCTCGCAGGACGTCAAGGAGGCCTGGGACGACCCGGTGTTTTCGCGGATCGGTCCCGGCTCGGCCTATCCGGCCGCCCGCGGGGCCCTGCGCAACACGCTGACGCGTTCGTTCCTGCACCGCCGCTTCTGGCTGAACGACCCGGACTGCGTTCTCGTGCGCGACCGCAACACGAAGCTCGATCTCGACGAGACGCGAACGCTCGTGACGCTGATGGGTATGAGCGGCGGCATGCTCTTCCTCTCCGACGACCTGTCGCGGCTCAACCCGGAGCGGCTCGCCCTCGCCGAGCGGGTGCTGCCCCCCGGCCCGCTCACGGCGCACCCCCAAGACCTGCTCGCCGACGCATGGCCGAACGACGTGCGCCTCGATGGGGCCGACCGCCGCCTGGTGGCCCTCGTGAACTGGGCCGACCGCCCCGAGACCCGCGCCGTGCCGCGCGCCCCGGACGAGACGGTCTTCGACTTCTGGGCGGAGCGGATCGAGGTGTGCGATCGCATCGAGATCGCCCGCCACGGGGTCCGCGCCCTCGTCTGCACGCCGCGTTGCCCCGTTCCGCACGTCGTCGGCACGACCCTGCACCTCGTGGCACCGATCGACGGGCGATTTCGCGACGCCTTCGAGGCCGGCGCGCTCGTCCTGCGTGGCCAGCGCATGGCCCGGACGCGCGGCCGCGTCTGGATCCGGGTTCCGCCCGGCTTCACGGTGGGGAAGTTCCCCCCCGGGGTGCGGGATGCGGGAGCCTGGGGCCAGGGCATCTTGGTCGACCTGGAGCCGGCCGTTCGCGAGGACGGCTCCTGGGAACTGCGCATCCCGTTCTCGCAGGGCGGCGTGCGCTGACGAGACCGGCCAGCCTCCCGTCCAACCGCAGTGCGGCGACGAATTTCCGCCAGCTCGCCGCTGCCACCGCCCACGTTCCGATAGATTCCTTTCGTGAGGCAACGATGCCCCTTCGGATAGATCTAGGGTGAGGCAACTCGCTCGCTTGACGCGCTCCCCCGCGGCGCCGATACTCGCCGCCGGGAGTGGAAACGCGCATGGACGTCGCCAGCGACTCCGACACCGGCATCGACATCGACATCGAGCGCGCGTCATCCTCCCGAACGAGCCCACCCGCGGCACGCGTCACCGGCCAGGTCAGCGCCGTCCTCCCCTCCGGGGGCCCCGTGACGCCGCCGGCGGGGCCGGGCCGGCGACCGCATGCAGGACGTCGTTTTTGAGCGAGCACTTCCGCTGGCAGGCGCCGGGGCGATGTCGCCGGCCGCACGAGGAGCCATGAACGAGCTCACCGGACGCATCTTCCGCTCCTGCTCCCCCGTCGTCCTCGCCGTGCTGGCCGTTCTGGTCACGGCCCCCGGGACGGTGCGGGCGGGCGGCTTCACCAACCTCGACTTCGGCATCCGCCGCATGGGGATGTTCGCGGTCACGGCCAAGCCCGACGACGGGACGGCCATCTTCCACAATCCCGCGGGCATGACCCTGCTCGAAGGCACACAGTTCTACAGCCACCTGTCGATTTTCCGCTCCCAACTCGGGCTGAAGCTCTACGACAGCGAGGGCAACCTGCGGCCCGACCACGAGATCAAGCCCGACTGGAACATCGGCCTCATCCCGTTCATCGGCATCACCACGGATTTCGGCGTGAAGCCGCTGCGGGTGGGCCTCGGGGTCTACGTGCCGAACGCGTACGGCGCGTCGCTGCCCGACAACCAGCCCACGCGCTACCACGCCACCCGGGCGCTGTTCATTGCCGGCCGCGTGACCGCCGCGGTCGCGTGGCAGCCCACCGACATGCTGGCCGTCGGCGGTAGCATCAGCGTCGTGCCGGTCTACCTCACGGCCCGCCGCGTGATGAACCCCGTCGTGCTCACGAACCCCGACGCCCGCTTCCTCCCCGTCGCCGAAAGCGCCGCCCTCGACGCCGACCTCGACATCGAGGGGCTCGACGTCACCTGGTCCTGGGACCTCGGGGTCATCTTCCGGCCGATTCCCGCGCTTCGCATCGCCGTGGCGTTCCAGGCGGGCTCCCCCGTGTCCCTCGAAGGCGACGTCAAACTGCGCCAGGCCGACGGCACGACTGTCCGCACCCGGCACACCACGAATCTGGCCATCCCGCTCACGCTGCGGGCCGGGATCAACTGGGAGTTCGTCAAGGACTGGGAAATCGCCGCCGACGTCTACTGGTGGCGCTACAACATCCTCCAGGAACAGCGCACCCGTCTGTCGAAACCGTTGATGGGTCTCGACGACCTGAGCGAGCCGAAGAACTACGACGACTCCTGGAACTGGTGCCTCGGGCTGCTCTACCGCCCCATCCCCCAGATCGATTTGATGATCGGCTACCAGGAAGACTACACGCCCATCCCCAATCGCACGTTCACGCTCGAAAACCCGAGCCGCGACCAGCGCGGCATCTCGCTCGGCCTCCGCTGGCAGGTGACGCCGCGCGTGCGGCTCGGCACGGCCTACATCCGCAACTGGTTCAAGGGCCCCGACGTCCAGGACAGCGTCACCACCCCGCCGAGCAACGGCAAGGCCCACGGGGCCAACGACGAATGGGGCCTCGATGTGCTCTGGCGCATCTGACGGGGCGCACGATGGACCTGCGGACCAAACTGAAGGGCCTGAGCTATCTCGGCTGGCGCAACGTTGCCGCGGCCCTGCGCTACGGGGTGCGCCGGGCGGGGCTCGAACGCCGCCACGCCCCGCGGCGCGGCCGCGACCGCGTCCGGCCGGGACCGCTCGGCGCCTGGCAGCCGCACGCCGCCGGCCTCGACGCGCAGTTCCCCACCCCCGAGGCCGCGGCGCCGTTCACGCTCGAACTGCGCTTCCTCGCCCATGATTTGCTGCGGGTCACCTGGCAGCCGGGACCCCTCCCCGTGCCCTATGCACTCGCCGAGGCGACCTGGGAGCCCCCGCCGGTGCGGGTGCGGGAAGCGGCCGACGGGCTGCACCTCGACACCGATGCCCTCTCGGTGACACTCGGGCGCGACGGTGCCCTGACGCTCTGCGCGGCCGACGGCGCCCTGCTCCGCGCCGACGCGCCCCCGTGCCGCGTGGGCGAGGCGTGGGAAGCGGTCGCCCACCTCGCGCCGGGCGAGTCGGTGCACGGTCTTGGGGAACGGCCCGCCCCCTTCGACTTGCGCGGGCGCACGCTGCGGCTCTGGAACCGCGAACCGAAAGGGGCCTACGGCCCCGACACCGACCCCATCTACCTCACCATCCCGGTCTACGTCGGCCTGCATGATGCGGGGAGTTACCTCGCGTTCTACGAGAACAGCCACGACGGCACGGCGTGCTTCGCCAACGACGCCACGTTCCGCTTCGAGGGCGGCGCGCTGCGCTACTACATCGCGCCCGGCCCGCCGGAGCGCGCGCTGGCCCGCTACACGGCGCTCACGGGTCGGCCGCCGCTGCCGCCGCGCTGGGCGCTCGGCTTCCACCAGTCGCGCTGGAGCTACATGGACGAGGCCGAAGTCCTCGCCGTCGTCCGCGGCTTCCGCGAACACGACCTGCCGCTGCGGGCACTCCACCTCGACATCCACTACATGCACGGCTACCGCGTCTTCACCGTCGACAAGACGCGCTTCCCCGACCTGCCCGGGCTCGCGGCCGAACTCGCCCGGGACGGCGTGCAGCTCGTGCTCATCCTCGACCCGGCGCTCAAGGCCGACCCCGGCTGGCCACTCTACCGCGAAGCGCTCGAGCGCGGGGCTTGCTGCCGCACCCCGGACGGCCAGGTGGTCGTGGCCCCGGTCTGGCCGGGCGACGCCGTCTTCCCCGACTTCACCGACCCGGCGGTCCGCGCGTGGTGGGGCGACCAGTACGCGTTCCTGCTGGCCCAGGGAGCCGCCGGCGTCTGGCACGACATGAACGAGCCGGCCGCCTTCGCCGCCTGGGGCGACCCCTCGTTGCCCCGGCCCACCCGACACGCCATGGAAGGCCGCGGCGGCACGCACGTCGAGGCCCACAACGTCTATGGGCTGCTCGAAGCGCGGGCCGGCTTCGAGGCCCTACGCAGGCTCCGGCCCGAACGGCGCCCCTGGATCCTCTCCCGCTCGGGCTGGGCCGGGCTCCAGCGCTACGCCTGGTCCTGGTCCGGCGACAGCGAGACGAACTGGTGGAGCCTCGCGCAGACCGTGCGCATGGCCCTCGGCCTGGGTCTCTCGGGCATCCCCTACACCGGGCCCGACATCGGCGGCTTCGGCGGCCGGCCCGATGCCGAAATCTTCGTCCGCTGGTTCCAACTGGCCGCCTTCCTGCCGTTCTTCCGCGTCCACTCGGCCTTCTTCACCGAGCGGCGCGAGCCCTGGGTCTTCGGCCCGGACACACTCGCCATTCTGCGGGCGCACCTGCTGCTGCGCGAGCAGCTGTTGCCCTACCTCTACACGCTCGCATGGCAGGCGGCCGAGACGGGCGCGCCGCTCGTGCGTCCGCTGTTGTGGCCCGCGGGCGCCGACCCGGCGCTGCGCCGCGTCGACGACGCCTTTTTCCTCGGCGCGGACCTGCTGGTGGCGCCCATCGTCGAGCCGGGCGCGCGGGCGCGGCGCCTGCGACTGCCCGCCGGCACCTGGTACGGCCTGGCCGACGACCGCCGTCACGAGGGCGGCCGTGAACTGCGGTTGGAAGCGCCGCTGTCGCGCATCCCCGTGCTCGTGCGGGCCGGCGCCGTGGTCCCGATGGCCGAGGCCGACCGCCTGGTCCTGCACGTCTGGCCGCCGGCGCCGGGCGAGTCCGGGGGCGGGGTGCTGTTCGACGACGCCGGCGACGGCTATGGCGAGACGCGCGTCGACCGCTTCCGCCTGGTACCAAGTTGCGTTCCAAAGGATACCGAGGCGCCGAGGAGCGATCCCCCGAGGCGTACTCCTGGTACGCCGCAGGGGGGAGCGACGAAGGCAACAAAGGTATCCGAAGGAAGACGACTTGGTATGACGGCCGACGACCAGGCCCTCTGCCTCACACGAGAGGCGAGCGGCGCCTTCCGGCCGACGTGGGCCGGCGTGGACATCGAACTGCACGGCGGGCAACCGCTGCGGGCCGCCGTCGACGGGGCCCCGCGCCCGGTGGCCGGCCGGCGGGTCAGCGACGTGGGGACAAGCGGGCGGGTCGACATCGTGTGGACGTCGAACGACGCTGGAGAGGAAGTCCGGGCATGAGGCGACGAGTCTTGGCGCTCAGCGCGACCGTTCTCGCCGTGGCCGCCTTTGCGTGGTGCGGTCTCGAAGAGTACCCGACGAGCCTCGGCAAGGGGGCCTTGCCGGGCGATCCTCTGCGGCCCGTCGCGCCGGCGGTGTCGTGCGACGTGTCCGTGACCTGCAACTGCCAGGGCGGCGGCGGCGGCGACGGCGGGGGTGGGGGCGACACCTCGGAGCCCCCGAGCTGCGAGACGGTCTCGTTCGGCGTGGCCAACCTGGCCGGGTTCGCCTGGCGTTTCGACAGCCTCGTGCTGACGGCGCCCATCCCGGCCGGGCCCATCGCTGACGGGGTCAACGACTTCTGCGCGGGCGGCATCGCCGACGGAACGCTCAACATCCTCGTCGCCGCCGACCAAGACGACCGCGCGACCTGCGCCGTCGCCGGCCGCATCGGGATGGGGGCGGCCGCCGCGGGCGGCTACGGCTTCGCGGGCGACACGGCCGACATTGCGCTCACGCTGGACAGCACCGGCTTCGAAACCGAGACGGCCTCGTCGCTCGACGTCCCGCTCGACTTCGGCGGCGCCGCCCCGTCGGTGCTGCCGCTGCGGGCCGTCGAAATCTCGGGGACGTTTGCCGCCGACGCGGCCGCCGTTGCCGACGGCAATCTGCTCGCGGCCATCACCACGGAGGAGGCGGCCGACACCTTCATCGCCGGTGTCCAACTCGACCGCTTCCTCGAAGCGGCCGACGTCCCGCCGAACCTCGACCTCGACGGCGACGGCACCCCCGATGCCTGGCGCTTCACCGCCACCTTCACCGCGCAGAAAGTCACCCTCAAATAGTCCGGCGGGTCAGGGCGCGGCACCCGCGTCCAGTAGCCAGAAGAGGTCTTCGCCGTCGGGCCCGGTGTCGACGCGCACGTGACTGGCCGGTTGGCCCGGCACCTCGCCGGCCAGTCGGTGCAGCTGCACCCGCCAAGAGAGGTCCGGCAGGCCCCGGAACAGGTAGCTGCCGTGCACGAACAGGATCGGCAGCCCCGGTTCGAGGCGGGTGCGGATCCAGTCGGTGAGCGCCCGGCTCTTGTCCTCGGCGACCTGGTCGCCGACGGCGTCCTCCGGCACGTGGACGAGGCGCCGCCCGCCGGTCGTCGAACAGCGGCCGTCGGGCTGCTCGTAGAGCACCGCGTGTTCGTCGGCCGCGAGGTGCGTCGGGCTGCCGGGAAGCCCCGTGCAGCGCGTGGCCGTGGTCGGCACCGCGCCGTCCATGACGAGGAGGCCATTGCCGGTGAGCGAGTGGTAGTAGGGCGGGGCCGCCCGACCCTCCGGCTTGTAGCCCGACGCCGGATCGCCCGGGATGCGTTCCCGCCAGCGGGCCCCGCGGTTCACCCGGTGCAGGAATTCGCTGCCGCGCGTGAGGTCGTGGGCCTGGCGCGTGAAGCCCGTCCGGTAGTACGGGAGGCGCAGCGCCCGCAAGAGCCGCATCACCCCGAAGAGCGAGTTGCCGCGCAGCGGTGAGGCGACCGTCACGAGCCGCTGCACCGCCGCATGGGCCGGCAGTCCGCTCGGGCCGCGAAAGCCGTGCTCGCCGTCGTGCCAGTACTGCACGGCCCCCATCGCGACGAGCCCCCCCATGCAGTGGCAGACGACGTGGACGCGCGGGGCGCCGGTGAGGGCACGCACGCGGTCGATGGCCGTGGCGAGACGGGCGCTGTACACCTCGATGCCGTCCCCGTCCTGCTCGGCCATGGACGCCATCGTGCCGTCGGCGCGGAAGTACCATGCGGCGACCCAGAGCGAGTTCGGCGGCGCCGACCATGGGGCGAGCGGGGCCGTGTGTCCGCCCCGGGGCGCGGAAAAGGCCGCCGCTGTCCACGTCGGCGTGCAGGCCGTCCAGGCACGCCGCCCGGCGCGCTCGAGGTCGAGCTCGAAGAGATCGCAGTCCCCGGTGCGCGAGAGCGGGTTCAGGTGGCCCAGGACGACGACCAGCGCGGGCCGGTCGCGGCGAAAAACCGGCTGGTGTGGGTAGGGGTTGCCGCGGGAGAGCACAGCCTCGCGGCCCGCCACGAGGTCGACGACGACGAGGTCGAAGGCGTCGCCGATCCGTTCGAAGGCCACGAAGCGGCCGTCGGCCGAGAGTGCCGGGGCGAGGCCCGGGCCGAGGCTTGCGACCCGCAGGGCAGGGCGGTCGAGCACCCGGACCTCGCTCGGCCCGTCGCCCACGGCCTCCCACGCGAGGCGCGTGCCGTCGGCCGACATCACGAGCCCGCGGGCCGCGCGCGGCTCGGCGAGGCAGCGGACAGCGCCGGTGCGCAGCTCGGCCACGGCCGGGTCGAAGCGCCGCCGGGGGTGGTGGCGGTCGTTCGTGAGGAAGGCGGCGAGCGTGCCGTCGTCGCAGAGCGCCGGTGACACTTCCTCGCCCCGGCCGGGGAGAAGGAGCCGGCCCACCGCATCGTCTTCCGCGCAGAGCCGCACCTTGCGCTCGCCGTTCGTCGCCCCGCACACGAGCACGCGCTCGCCCGTGCGGTCGAGGGCGCCGCCGAGCACGTGGTCGAACCCTTCGCCGAAGACCCGCTCCGCCCCCGTGTCGAGGTCGTGGACCACGAGGCGCGAACGGCGCCGCGGGGTGCGGGCGAGGATCTGCTCGTAGGCGACGCGGCGGCCGTCGGCAGAGACAACCGGATGCCGGGCGTCGCAGCCGGGCGGCGCCACGACCCGTTCGTGCCCGGTGGAGAGCTCGCGCACGCGCAGCTGGAAGCGGCTTTCCGGGATGGCTTCGTAGACGAGGCGCCGGCCGGCGGCGTCGACGCCGGGGAAGCGTTCCATGGCCGCCGCCCGCGTGAGCCGGGACCACCCGGGCCGAAACCGCCAGACGAACGACTTTCCGACCGTGCGCCGCAGGTAGTAGAGCAGCGGTACGGCGACGCCGAGCGCCACCAGCCCCAGCACGCCGACCAGCACGTCCACCGTCAGGACCTCCCGCTCCGCGCCACCGCGGCGGCGTGATGCTAACAGCTCCCCGGGCGCGGCTCCAGGAGCCCCGGCTGGCGCTGGCAAAGGCCTCCCCCGTGCGAGATAATGCGCGGTGGAAAACGCCCGAAACCGTGCGGTCCAGCCGACGAATTGTCTGCCCACCGTTGCGCCGCCCGGGTTCGGACCCGAGCCGGCTTGCAGCCGCCGGCCGAATGGGAGGCTCCCATGATGACGCGCTCGACCCGTCGGGAACCGGGCATCCCCACCTTGGGGCTGCCGCTGTGCTTGACCGTCTGCCTCGCTGCCGCCGGCATCGGGGGGATGCCGTGCGCTCAGGCCCTGGCGGCGGCGGGGCCCGGACAGGCCGCCGTGAAATCTCCCCACCGGGCTGAGCAACGGCCGGTTTCGGCCCCTGCGGCAGCGGACGGCATGCGGGGTCTGACCCCGTTTCTGTTCGATGGACGAATGGACTACCTGTTCGGCAGGGCGTTCGGCATCGCCATCGGGGACTTCAACCGGGACGGCTACGACGATATCGCCGAGGTCACGAAGGACACGGAACAGGTCCTCGTAGCCTTCAGCCGCGGCGATGGCACCTTCGGGGAGGGGCGGCTCTTCGGCGCGGCCTGTTCGGGGTCAGCGGAGCCCTACGAAAACGCCATCACGAGCGGGGACTTCAATGGGGACGGCAGCCTGGACCTGGCGTACTCCCACCGCTCCCCGTATTCGGTTGCCGTACTGCTCGGCAACGGGACCGGCTGGTTCCACCCGGTGGCAGACGAATACTCCCTCGGCACCACGGCCGATTCGGCGGTCACGGCCGACTTCGACCTCGACGGTCGCCTCGACATGGCGTTCTCGCACTTTGGCGGCCTCAACGTGTACCTCGGACAGGGCGACGGCACGTTCGCGCCGCTGCCGAGCCTGGTCGGCGACTACTGGTTCGTTCGTGTCGCGGACATCAACGAAGATGCCCTTCCCGATCTCCTCTGTCTCTCGCCGGCCGACGACGCCGTGCACGTCTTCCTCGGATTCGGCGACGGGTCGTTCGCCGAGTCGACCGTGGCCGTCGAACCGATCACCTACAATTCCACCCTGGACACCGGGGATTTCAACCAGGACGGTCACGTCGACTTCGTGTGGCTGGACCATACTCACGGCGGGCGCCTGTTCGTGTACCTGGGTCTGGGGGATGGGACGTTCGTCGCGGGCCCCGAGTGTGAACTGCCCACGAACTTTGGATGGCGCTCTCAAACGATCGTGCAGGACGTCAACCGGGATGGCGTAGCCGACATCATCGCCGGCATCATCCACGGTCTGGGTCCGCAGAACGGGCTGCTGGCGGTTTTCTTCGGGAACGGCGACGGCAGTTTTCAGCCCCGAGTCGAAACCTCGTGCGGGGAAGGTTCGGCGCTTCGTTTCGCCGCCGGACACTTCAACGGCGATGGATCCCCCGATCTGGCCGTCCAGTCCGGCGACCGCTTGACGGTATTGGTCAACCGCGGTGACGGCTCCTTCCAGGACGCCGCCCACTACGTCCAGGACGCTTCGAGCGCGTTCGCCGATTTCAACGAGGACGGCCACCTCGACTGGGTCGGCGTTGCCGCCGGGTACCTCATCGTTCGGCTCGGCACGGGCGATGTCCGCTTCGCCCCGCCGTTCACCCTGGACACGGCGGCCTACAAGGGTCTCGCCACGGGCGATTTCGACCGCGACGGACACGCCGACGTCGTCTCCCTGCGCCACGATTGGCTGCTTTCCGTGTCCGTTTCCCTGGGGCGCGGCGACGGGAGTTTCAAGCAACCCAGCGTCACGACGCTGCCCGAAGAGAACGACGGGACGGTCGCCGTGACCGGCGATGTCGATCGCGACGGCAACCTGGACGTCGTCGTCGGTACGGATTGGTTTCGTGCCGAGCGGTCCCTCGTGGCCTGGGTCCTGCTCGGTACGGGCGACGGCTTCTTCGCGGTGCCCACGAGTGTCGATTGCAGGTTCACGGGGGGCGTGCTCGCCGATTTCGACCACGACGGCAACGCCGACCTCCTCTGCGAAGAAGGCTCCACGCTCCGCTTCGGCGCCGGGGACGGGTCTTTTCCGACGGCGGTGACGACCGGAGTCGAGGGGGACTCCAACGCGGTCGCCGCCGGCGATTTCGACGCCGACGGCAACCTGGACATCGTCACCCTCACGCAACTGGCCTTCGGCGACGGCGCGGGAGGGTTCTCGGCACCGCTCGTGCACACCCCCGACCCGCCCTACACATCGGCCTCGCTCATCGCCCGGGATTTCAACCGGGACGGGTATCTCGACCTCCTCGTGGCCGCGCGGACCTGGGGTCTGGCAGTCCTGCAGCTGGGCTGGGGTGATGGCACGTTCAGCGCGGCCGGCTACTACGGCGCCTGGGCGAACGCCGATTCCGTCGTGACCGCAGATTTCGACGCCGATGGCTACGACGACTTCGTGCTCCACGTGGCCCCCCCGGGCGTAGGCGGTGCCTTCGTGTTTCGCAACCTGGGCGCAGAGTTCTGCCGCCGCCACGGCGATGTCGACGGCAACGGGGCCCTGACGGCGGCCGACGCCCAACTCGCGTTTGGGTTTGCCCTCGGGGTTGTGGAGCCCACCGCGGAGCAGCGGTGCGCCGCCGACTGCAACGGCGACAACCGCGTGACCGCCGCCGATGCCCAGGGGATCTTCGGGGCCGTGCTGGGAACCGGGACCTGTCTCCACCCCGTGCCGCGGCCGGAGTAGCGTTGCGAGCGGCCCTG
>CAYRCM010000089.1:0-22030 GCA_964422715.1 uncultured Myxococcales bacterium
CTTGCGCCCGCGCCCGCGGGCCGCGGCGGCCCGCCCGGCCGGCGCTTCGTCGGGCAGCGCAGGCGGCTCGTCGGCCCACCACTCGGCCTCGGGGTCGAGCGGCGGCGCGCCGGCGAGCGGATTGAAGAGGTAGGCGTCGAAGGCCGACTGGTAGGGCGTCCAGCGCGCGCTGCCGGCCTGGCGCACGGCCGAGACGAGCATCTGCAGGCGCGAATCGATCATGTCGGCGTAGTGCAACAGCAGCGCCTCGACGAGGTGGGGCCGCTTCGGCGAGCCGAACTCGAGTTGGCCATGGTGCGCCAGGATGAGGTGCTTCACGCGCGCCAACTTCTCGCGCGGGAAGTCGGGCAGGGTCGCCGCGGCCTGCGTCACGAGTTCGGCGCCCTGCACGAGGTGGCCGATGAGGCGGCCTTCGTCGGCGTAGGTGAGCGAGGTGCCGACATCGAGTTCGATGGTCTTGCCCACGTCGTGCAAGATGGCCCCGGCGACGAGCAGGCTACGGTCGACCAGCCCCGGGTAGAGACGCGCGTAGTGGCGTGCGAGGCCGTCGCAGACCCGCAGCACCGACAGCGTGTGTTCGAGCAGCCCGCCGAGAAACGCGTGGTGGTGCGTGGTGGCGGCGGGGTGCACGGCGAAGCGCTCGGCCACGAGCGGCAGGGCCAGCACCGCGTGCAGCAGCGCCCGCACGTCGGCGTCGTCGAGGGCGTCGATTTCGGCGCGCAGCGCCGCCTGCATGCGCTCGGCGGAAAAGCGCGACGTGGGCAGGTAGTCTTCGAGCACCACGGCCTCGCTCGGGGCCGGCTCGGCCTCTTCGATGCTGAGCTGCAGCGTGCCGCGATAGGCCGCCGCCCGGCCCACGACGCGCACGACCTGGCCCTCGGCGCAGGCCGCGTCGAGCGCATCGGCGTTGTCCCAGACCCGCCCTTCGATGAGGCCGGTCTTGTCGCGCAGCCGCCACGTCAGGAAGGGCTTGCCGGTGCGGGACATGGCCCGCGCCTTCTGTTCGAGCAGAAACGACCCGCTGACCCGGTCTCCCTCGCGAATGTCGGCGATGTGCGTGATGGAATCGGCTGGCATTGCACGTCCTCCCCGAGCCAGGTGCGGCCCGGCCGCCGCCGGTGTACCACAGGCCGGGCGACCGCTCAAACGGTGCGTTGACTCGGCCGGGCGCCGCCCGGTATCGTGCGCGACGGCGGCCCGCCGCGGCCGCACGGAGGTCCGTCATGCCGCTCGCCAAATGGTCGCTCGTGCTGTTCCTGCTCCTGCCGCTCGCCCCCGCGCGCGCCACCGACACTTGGACGACTCCCTACCCCGGCGTGCGCCTGCTCGCGCGCACCACGACCGAGCCGAACCACATCTTCGCGACGTACATCGATCTCTGTAGCCCGGGCATCTCGGTGCACGGCACGCTGTCCGACGACCGCGGCATGCGCACCAGTGCGTTCGCCACGGCCTACGGCTTGCAGGTCGCCATCAACGCCGGCTTCTACGGCAGCAACTTTGCACCCATCGGTTTCACCATGGGCGACGGCGACTTCTGGACCGACAGCAGCGACAGCACCACCACCGGTTTCGCGGCGTTCGGCACCGACAACGGGGCCTACATCTCGCCGCCGGCCGAAACGTATGGCGCCCCCGAAGGCTGGATGGACGACATCGTCGGCGGCTTCCCGCTGCTCGTCGACAACGGCGCCGCCGTGAGCATCCCGTGCGAGTCGCACTGGTGCGAACGCCACCCGCGCACGGCCATCGGGCTCACCGACGAAGGCTACACGGCGCTCCTCGTGGTCGTCGACGGCCGCTGGACGGGGGTTTCGCGCGGCATGACGCTCGCCGAACTCGCGGCCCTCATGGTCGACCTCGGCGCCGAACGCGCGCTCAACCTCGACGGCGGCGGCTCCACCACGATGGTTGTCGCGGCCGCCGGCGGCGTGGTCAACCACCCGAGCGACGCGGCGGGCGAGCGCACGGTCAGCAACCATCTCGGTTTCACGGCCGGCGGCCCCACCGATTTCGCCCACTGCTGCCGGCCGGCCCCCGTCGCCGGCGCCACCGGCACGTTCGCCGATCTCCCCGCGGGTCACTGGGCGCTCGACGCCGCCGAAACGCTCTACGCGCTCGGCGTCACGAACGGCTGCAGCGCGAGCCCACGGCTCTTCTGCCCCGACTGCGACGTCACGCGCGAGCACGCCGCGGTGCTCGCCTGCCGGGCGCTCGGGCTGCCGCCGCTCGACCCGGCCACCCCCACGTTCGGCGACGTGCCGCGCGGCTCCTTCGGCTACGGCTACATCGAGGCGCTCTACGCCGCCGGCTACGTCACCGGCTGTTCCACGAGCCCGCGGCTCTACTGCCCGGCCGCCTACATGACGCGAGCCGAGGCGGCCGTGCTGTTCACCCGGCTGCTCGGCGCCGACCCGCTGCCGACGAACCCGCCGACCTTCACCGACACGCCCGCCGACGCCTGGTACACGCCCTACGTCGAACGGCTCTACGCGAGTTGCATCGTCAACGGCTGTTCGGCGAGCGGCCCACAGTTCTGCCCCGACGGCGACGTCACGCGCGCCGCCTTCGCCATCATGCTGGTGCGCACCCTCGAACTCGGCGCGTTCACGAACTGCTACGAGCCCACCTGCACGCCCGATTGCACGAACGCCGAATGCGGCGACGACGGCTGCGGCGGCTCGTGCGGCTCCTGCGCACCCGGCGAAGCCTGCACAGGCGGACTCTGCCTGCCGGCCGCCGACTGCGTCGTCGACGACGCCGAACCCGACGAGAGCGGCGGCGAACCGGCGCTCACACCCGGCGTCGCCCTCTATCGCTCCATCTGCCCGGCCGGCGACGTCGACTACGCGGCGTTCAGCCTGGCCGTGGCCGACGACATCGTGCTCGAAACCTCGGGTGGGGGCGGCGGCGACACGCTGCTGATGCTGCTCGACGGCGCCGGGCGCGAACTCGCCGCCGACGACGACAGCGGCCCCGATCTCTTCTCGCGCATCGAAATGGCCGCTCTGCCCGCCGGCGACTACCTCGTGCGGGTCAGCGAATACGGCGACGACGATGCCATCGCGAGCTACGCCATCACGCTCACGACGAGCGGGGGCTGCACCCCCGACTGCACGGGCCGCGAATGCGGCACCGACGGCTGCGGTGGCTCCTGCGGCCCCTGCCCGCCGGGCGAATCGTGCAACGCGGCCGGCCAGTGCGCCGTGGTCTGTACGCCGGCCTGCACCGGCCGCGAGTGCGGGCCCGACAACTGTGGCGGCAGCTGTGGCAGCTGCGCACCGGGCGAGAGTTGCTCGGCGACCGGCCGCTGCGAAGCGGGGTGCATCCCGGCCTGCGGGCAGCGCGTCTGCGGCGACGATCTGTGCGGCGGCTCCTGCGGTACCTGCGAGGCCGGGCTGGTCTGCAACGCGCTCGGCCAGTGCGTCCAGGAGTGCGTCCCGCTCTGCACGGGCCGCGAATGCGGCGACGACGGCTGCGGCAGCCTCTGCGGCACCTGCGCGGCCGGCGAGAGTTGCCAGGCGGGCCGCTGCGAGCCGGGGGCCTGCGTGCCCGACTGCACGGGCCGCGAATGCGGCGACGACGGCTGCGGCAACCTCTGCGGCAGCTGCGCCGCCGGCGAGACGTGCACCGCGGGGCATTGCGAGCCCAATGCCTGCGTGCCCCAGTGCAACGCGCGCGAATGCGGCCCCGATGGCTGTGGCGCGGTCTGCGGGGTGTGCGCGCCGGGGACCGCGTGCAACGCGGCCGGCCAGTGCACCACCGTCTGCGAAGGCGACTGCACGGGGCGCGCGTGCGGCGACGATGGCTGCGGCGGCTCGTGCGGCACCTGCCCCGCCGGCGAGTCCTGCGACGCCGTCGGCCAGTGTGTGCCGCTCTGCCCGGGCGACTGCACGGGGCGCGCGTGCGGCGACGATGGCTGCGGCGGCTCGTGTGGCACCTGCCCCGCCGGCCAGTTCTGCGCCGAGGGCGGCCAGTGCCAAACCGGCCCCTGCGAAGGCGACTGCGCGGGGCGCGCGTGCGGCGACGACGGCTGCGGTGGCTCGTGCGGCAGCTGCCCGGCCGGCGAGGTCTGCGATGCGGCGGGCCAGTGCCAAAGCGGCCCGTGCGAGGCCGACTGCGCAGGGCGCGCGTGCGGCGACGACGGCTGCGGCGGCTCATGCGGCAGTTGCCCGGCCGGCGAGACGTGCACCGACGGCCTGTGCGTCTCCGCGTCGGCCGACACCGAGAGTCCGGGCGGGCCCGACGTCTTCGTGCCCGGTGGGCCCGACGCCGGCAGCGCCGACGCCGGCTACGTCGAGTTGCCGGGCGGCGGCAGCACGGGCTCCGGGTGTGCCGCGGGCGGCGGCGACGGGCTGCCGGCGGGGTTGGCCCTCCTGCTCTTCGGACTGGGTATCGGGCGCGGCGCGCGCACCCCGCGCCGCCGGGTCGGCTGACCCCCGAGACTCGGCGCGCGGGCCCGGAGACGAGCCGCCCATGGAATCCTTGCCACTCCTCGGGGAGCTCACCCTCATCGCCGTGCTCGGCGTCGTCGTCACGGCCGTGCTGGCGCGCCTCAAGTTGCCGACGGTGGCCGGGCTGCTTGCGGCCGGCGCGCTTGCCGGGCCTTACGGGCTCGGGCTCGTCCGCGAAGTCCACGCCATCGAGCAGCTCGCCGAAGTCGGCGTCGTGCTGCTGCTTTTTACGATTGGGCTCGAGTTCTCGCTGGCGCGGCTGCGCCACATCTTCAAGCGCGTGGCGTTCGGCGGGCTCGTCCAGGTGCTCGCGACGATCGGGGCCGGGGCCGGCGTGGCCCTGGCGTTTGGCGAGCCGCCGGCCCGCGCCGTGCTCATCGGTTTCGTGCTGGCGCTGTCGAGCACGGCCATCGTGATGCGGGCCCTGTCCGACCGGGGCGAGCTCGACGCGCCGCACGGCCGCTTCATCGTCGGGACCCTCATCTTCCAGGACCTCTGCGTCGTGCCCATGGTGTTGCTGGTGCCCGTGCTCGCGAGCCATGGCGCGGCCGTCGAAGCGTTCGGCACGATTGGGCTCGCGCTCGCGAAGGCCGCCGGCGTCGTCGCCGGGGCGCTCCTCGTTGCGCGCTTCGTCGTGCCGCGGCTGCTGCGCTTCATCGTCGCGAGCCGCAGCCGCGAACTGTTCCTGCTGGCCGTGCTCGCCATCTGCGTCGGCACGGCGCTGCTGACGTCGCTCGTGGGGCTGTCCTTGGCGCTCGGCGCCTTCCTCGGCGGCATGGTGGTCGCCGACACCGAGTTCCAGCACCGGGCGCTCGGCGACATCATTCCGCTGCGCGACGCCTTCGTGAGCGTGTTCTTCCTGTCGCTCGGCATGCTGTTCGACGGCCGGCTCCTCCTGACCGAACCGCTGCTGCTCGCCGGCCTCGTCGCGGCCTTCG
This sequence comes from uncultured Myxococcales bacterium, assembly GCA_964422715.1. GTDB lineage: Bacteria > Myxococcota_A > UBA9042 > PWKZ01 > CAYRCM01 > CAYRCM01. The sequence continues at coordinate 5,393 of CAYRCM010000089.1, forward strand.
TGCTCGGCAAGGGGGCGCTCGCCACGGCGGCGGCCGTCGTCATGCGCTTTCCGGCACGCGCGGCGTGGCTGGCCGGCATCGGCCTCGCGCAGTTCTCGGAGTTCGGCTACGTGCTGCTGCGGCTCGCCGAAAAGAGCGGGCTTGGCGATTCCCACACGACGCGGCGCTTCCTCGCGGCCGGCGTCATCAGCATGTTTCTGACGCCGCTGCTCATCCGGCTCGCCCCGCGCATCACGGCCGGCGAGAAAATCCTCGGCCCGCTCACGCGGCTGCTCGGCGTACGCGGCGTCGAGGACTGCGCCGGCGACGCGCCCACGGGCCTGCGCGACCACGTCGTCGTCATCGGCTACGGGGTGGCCGGGCGGCTCGTCGTGCGCGCGCTGCAGACGTGCAACCGCGCCCACATCGTGCTCGAACTGAACGCCGAGACCGTGCGCCGCGCGCGCGCGGCCGGCGAACCGGTCTACTACGCCGATGCCACGAGCCCCGAGGCGCTCGGCCATGCCCATGCCGCCGATGCGCGCGTGGTCGTCATCCTCATCAACGACCCGCTGGCGGCGCTTCGCGTCGTCGATACCCTGAAACGCGTGGCGCCCGCGGTCCCGGTCCTCATCCGCAGCCGCTACCTGCTCGAACGACCGCGGCTCCTCACCCTCGGGGCGGCCGACGTGGTCGTCGAGGAGGTCGAGGCTTCGGTCGAGATGCTGAGCCGGGTGCTGCGCCGCCTCGAAGTGCCCGTCAACGTCATCGACCAGCAGATCCGCGAGGCGCGCGACGAACTCCAGACCTCGACCCGCCGCATCCGGGTGCCACGCCCGGCGCTGCCCGACCACGAGGCGCTGGCCGACCTGCAGATCGAGAGCCTGCTCCTCACCCCCGCCGCCCCGGCCATCGGCCAGACGGCCCGCACGTTGGCACTGCGCACGCAGACGCACGCCCTCATCGTGGCGGTGCGCCGCGGCCCGGTGCTGCTCGATCACCCGAACCCCGACGAGCCCTTCCAGCCGGGCGACATCCTCTATCTCGCCGGGGCGGCACCGGCCTTGCGGGCGGCGCAGGCGGCCATCCTCGGGGCGAGTGGGGAGCGGTGAGTGGGGAGTGCGGCTTGCCGGAGGTGCGCCACCATGAGGCCGTGCCCCCGCGGGCCACTGCCAGGACGGGCGAGCCACCATGACCACCTCAGAGTCTCCGCGTCTGCTCGACACGCGTCTCACGAATGCCCTGCCCTACCCCATCGCCGCGGCATGGGCCGCTGTGCGCCGCGCCGACAGCGAGGCCGGCCGGCGCACCCGGATTCTGGCGGCCCACGACGTGCTGCTGCGCACGCTGAGCGCGCTCATCGCGGCCGACGCGGTGCGCGCGCCGCTGCCGGCGGGGCTCCTCTCTGAGTTCGGGGAGTTCGGTCGTCGCGGCGACGGTGGCACGGCTCGGTTCCTCAGGGCGCTGACCGAGCAATTGGCCGCCCGGAGCGGCCCGGCGCCGTTTCTGCGCGAGGCGGCGCAGTGGTTTCTCGACGACCCCACGCCGAATATCGAGACACCAAACCGGCTCGCGCGGGAGTTGGTCGACCTGCGCAACCGGCGCGCGCACCACGACGCCGCGCCCGACGGGGAGGCCGCCGCCCGCGCCGAAAACGCCGGTCTCGGCGACCGAATGCGTGCGCTACTGGCGTCGCTCGGCTGGCTCACGGGCTACCGGCTCGTGCGCGTCGTCCGGCAGCAACCCGCCGAGGCCGCGCCCCACGCAGTGTCGGGCCGGATCCAACTCTTCGTGGGCCGCGATGCGCTCCCCGAAATCGTCCCGGCCGAGTGGGAAGCCGACCCGCCCCTGCTGAGCGACCGCGTCTACCTCGTCAATCCGCAAGCAGACGCGCTACTCGACCTCTACCCATTCCTGCAAGTCGTTGACGACGCGCCCGACCGGCAGGCCCGGCTCTACCTATGGAAGGAGGCCGGCCGGAAGGGCGACGTGCGCGTGCGCCACGACGACCTCGACCTTTCGGTCTGGACACGTCCCCGGCTGCGCGGCCGCGAGCTGCCGTTCGCCGAGTGGCTGCGCGCTGCGGCCGGAAGTGCGCGCCTCCACTCCCTCCGCGACCGGGCCGGCACGCTGCGGCCCGTGGAACGACTGGCCGGCGCCCCGGGGGGCCAGAGACTCGCCGAGCGCTACACCGTCGTCGACCGGGTCGGCGCTGGCGGCATGGGCGAGGTCTACCACGTCACCGACGCGCAGACGCAAGCCGAGCTGGCCCTCAAGCTTATCCGCGCCGATGTGTCGCGCGACCCGGTGCTGCGCGAGCGCTTCGTCCGCGAGGCCCAGGTCGCGCAAACCTTGCGCCACGAGCACCTGCTGCCGGTCTACGACCACGGGGTACTCCCCGACGGTTCCCTCTACCTGACGATGCCGCTCATCCGCGGCGGCAACCTGGCGGAACAGATCCAGCCGGGTGGTCGCTCGTGGGACGCGGTGCTGGGCTTCGCCGCACCCATCCTCGAAGGGCTCGCCTACCTGCACGAGCGCGGCGTCGTCCACCGCGACGTGAAACCGGCCAACCTGCTCCTAGACGAATCGGGCAGCGTCTTTGTCGCCGATTTCGGCATCGCGCGGCGGGCCGGCGACGCCCAGCTGACCCTCACCGGCGAAGCGATGGGCACCGGCGCCTACGCGGCGCCCGAGCAGCGAGCGGGCCACCCCGTCGACGGTCGGGCCGACGTCTACGCGCTCGCCGTCGTGCTGCACGAACTCGTCACCGGCCGGCTGCCGCTCGACCGGCCGGGCGAGTCGCTGCCCGGTCCGTTCGGTGCGTGGCTGCGCACCCTCGCGGCGCCCGTCACCGAGCGCCCGGGGGCCGCCGAAGCACTGCGGCGCCTTCGGGCCATCGCAGAGCCGGGCGCGAAGCCGGCCGCGGCCCAGATCCCCCGTGCCGGCGCCCCGCGCCGCCCGCGCCGACGCACGCTGCTCGTCGCCGGTCTGGCCGGCCTCGTCGGCGTCGGCCTGGCGCTTGCAGCCTGGATTGCCACCCGGCCGGCTGCGACCGGCACGCCCACCGCGCAGGCCGTGGCCGCCTACCATGCCATCATCGCCGCCTACAACCGGGCCGACCGCGATGCATTCGTCCGCGGCTTCGCGCCGAGCCTCGATTGCTACTACAACCTCCCGAACGCCACCCAGGCCGACGCGCTCCGGAGGCGGCAGGACCAGTTCCTGGAGCCGCTCGGCCGCTACATGTACGCCATCGATGAACTCGAACTCATCCGCGAACGCCCTACCGAGGTCGTCTTCTGGCAGCGCGGCAGAAACGGACTGCGCGACGGTAGCAAGCCCCTCGCCAGTCACGAGAAGGTCATCGTCATGAAACGGCTGGGCGGCGACTGGACCATCACGACCGAGGTGGGCTGCTCGAAGCACGGCTGCTTCCCGGAGCCCTTCGAGGCGCGCAACGCCCGCGGCGGACCCATCTGCCCGAAGCCGAAGACTCCCGCCGAGTCGCTGTAGCGTCGCCCGCCCCCTTCGCCATCGACCGGGGATACCTTCCGCTCAACCGGACGAATCTTTCCGCAGCTCTGGCCTGTGTCCTTCGCCCCGCAGCGGTCGCAGCGCCTGCCAACCGCCCGAACGCGATAGACAAATGCGCGTCCACAGCCCGTTCAGCCGCTACCTGGCGAGGTCCTTGCTGAATCCCAGGGCGTGCGCCGCGTCGCAGGGTTCCGCGCGACGCACGATTTCCGCGGGCCACGGGCCCGCGCAAGGGAGGCTCCGATGAAGGACCGCGTCACCACCCGGGCCGGGCAGCGCAGGCTGGAGCAGTTGCTCGACGCCGCCTGTCGCCGCTACGCCGAGATCGTCCAGACGAATCCGGAGGCGGCGGAGGCCGGCGACTCCTCCGTGTGGCACGACAACTTCGCCTACGAAGAAAACCAACGCCAGATGCATCAGTGGTCCCGCCGGGTGCACGACCTGCGCGAGACGCTCGCCACGCTCGAGGTCATTTCACCGCCGGCCTGCCCCAGGGAGGCCACGGTCGGCTGCACGCTCGAGGTCGTGGACCAAACCACCGGGCAACGCCGCACGCTGCTGCTGGCCGGCTTTGGCGACGGAGACCCGCTGACGGGCCGTGTCTCGTACACAGCACCGCTCGGACAAGCCCTGCTCGGCGCGCGGGCCGGCGAACAGCGCGCGATTCGCCTCGGGGCCGCCGAACACGTCTTCGAGGTGCTGGCGATTCGAGCCACGGAGGAGGACTGACATGCGCGGGTGCTTCATCGCCATCGAAGGCAACGATGCCACCGGAAAGACGACGCTCGCCACGTTGCTGGCCGAGGCGCTGCCGGCCGAGAGACTGGCGACACCGCCCGCGGCCCTACGCCCCGTCCGGCGCGACATCGACCAGTGCTACGAGGGCCACGGTCTGGCGGGGCAGCTCTTCTACGCATCCACGGTCGCCTACGTGGCGGATGTCGCTCGGCTCGCTACGGCCAAGGGCCGTCACGTTGTGGTGGACCGCTACTGGCTGTCGACCTGCGCCTACGACGCGCTCAGAGACGGCGCGATCAGCCTCGACGCCGTGGCCCGCGGCCTGTTCCCCGCCGACGCCACCATTCTTCTCGAAACCCCGGAACCGGAGCGCTTGCGCCGGATGCACGCAAGGGGCGCCTCCCCGGCGGACCTTGCCGCCCTGCCCCACGCGGCGCTCGTGAACCGGCGCCTCCGCGACGGGCTCGGGCACCCCCTGGCCGGGCGGGGGCTCGTGCTCGACACGGGGTCCCTGGGACCAGAAGCGTGCGCGGCGCATGTGCGGGCCTGGCTCTGTGAACAGGGACTCGGCGGCAACCGCCCATGACGACGAGCGGCGGGCTTGGCCCGCCGCCGAGAGGGGGTTTCTCAATGCAGACGAACGCACAATCCGGAACGCCCCGCGTGTCGTCGGGGGCTGTCGCGGGGCCCTGCCGCTACCTGCGGGTCGCCGTCACCGGACGCTGCAACCTGCGCTGCCCATACTGCCATCGCGAAGGGCACCCCGAAAGCGTGCGCGCCGCGGTCGGGCTGCCCGCGGAGCGCCTGATGGCTTGCATCGAGGTCGCCGCCCGAGTCGGGATCCGCAAACTGAAACTGCTCGGTGGCGAACCGCTGCTCAGGCCCGACCTGCCGGAGCTCGTTGCCGCCGCGCGCAGGCTGGCCCCCGACCTGGACATCTCGCTCATCACGGCGGGTGTCGCCGACCCGGCCCTGGTCCCGGCGCTCGTCGCCGCGGGCCTCGACCGCATCAACGTCACCCTGCACGGCTTCACGATTGAGGCGTTCTCGCGTTGCGCACCCTCGGCCGCCCTGGCGCATGGTCGCCGTGCGGCCTTCCTCGACGCGGTGCTGGCGAGCGGTCGGCCGACGAAGTTGAACTACATCTACGGCGGTCCGGACGACGCTGCCGACCTCCAGTCTCTGCTCTCGTTCGCGGCGCCGCGAGGCGTCCTGGTCAACGTGCTGGACGACCTCACCCGGGACCTCAGTTGGCGGGATGTCGCGGACGTCCTCAAGCGCCTGCGGGGAGACCCGAACCGCATCGTGACCGACCACGACCCCTTCAGCCTCACGACCCAACACTGGTCGTGGGAAGACGGCCTGCGGGTCGAGATCAAGGACCAGTCCCTGGGCGCGCTCGCGCCCTATCGCGCCTGCCGTAGCTGCGACACCAGGGCGCGGTGTCGCGAAGGCATCCACGCGCTGCGCCTGACGGTCGCGGGGCGGCTTGTCCCCTGCATGGACGGCCGGGGCCTGGACCTGCCGCTCGCCGACATCGTTGCTGGAGACGGACCGACGGCCGCCGCGGCGGCCTGGCGCAGTTGGGAAGGAGGGCTGTGATGGCGGGCGGATTCAACCTCGTGCTCATCGGGCCGCACGGTTCGGGCAAGACGACCCTGGGCCGGCTCCTTGCGACCGCCCTCGGACGGCGCTTCGACGGGGAAATCGGCCGCCTTCTGCGCGATTGGGCCTTGCGCGACGACCCGGCAGCGCATGCCATGGGGCCACAGCCGGACTTCGACCGCCTCGTCTTCTGGACAGAGCGCGGGCGCGACCTGCGCGCCAGCAACCCGCGGATCGTCGAGACCTGGCATCCCGGCAACCTCGCCTACGTGCGGCAGCGCAACCCCGACCTGGCAAGCCGGCTCCTTCCGTTCGTGCGTGCGGCCGTTGTCCGTGCCGGCCCGACCGTCGTGCAGCCGCTGCGCATTTCGCCGGCCACCGCCCGGGCGCGGCTCACCGAACCGGGCCCCGAACCGGCCAGCATGGTGCAGTTCTTCCTCTCGGTCGGCGCGGAAGCCGAACGGGTGGCGCTTGAGTTGGGTTTGCGGCTGTTGCCGCCCGTCGCGACGGACGTCCTGCCACCGCTCGCGGCCGTAGCCCAAATCCTGGGCGCGCTGCAATCCCGGCCGCGAGCGATGCTGGCCGCCCTACCGCCGCACGGCCGTTCGCGGTACTCCTGGGCGTGGACGGGCCACGCCGCAACGGCCCGCTAGGAGACTGTGCATGTCTGAACCGACCGCAACGCTGCTTTGCTGGCACGCCCACGGAGCCGGGCTCCCCGTGCTCGAAGGCGCCATCGAGCGCCTCGCCGAGGAGTGCGAGGTGAAGATAGGCCGAGTGCTCTACCTCATGCAGACCATCGACAGCGACGTGCCCGTTCCGGAACGGATCGCGATGGCGCGAATCGAGCGCATGCTCCTTGAACTCGATGACCCGACCGCCCACCGGCGGATCCTGGCGGTCCTGAAGGAACGGGTGCTCGGCCGCATTCGAGACGCGTCTCGACTCCACATCAACGTGTCACCGGGCACCCCCGCCATGCACGCGGTCTGGCTCATTCTCCACGCGGGCGGCGCGTTTCCCGCGGGCACACGGCTATGGTCCACGCAGCAGGCGGCGCGTGGCGGCCCCGTCCGGCTCGACCCCGTCGACTTCGACGTGTCCACCTACCTCGCCGAGGTCCGCCGCGATGAACGCCTCCATCCCGAACGGGCCAGCTTCGAGATCGAGGCCCGTTCCCCGGCCCGGCGGACAGCACTTGAACGGCTTGCGCGCTACGCACAGGTTCGGGGCGCACCGCTCCTGCTGCTCGGTGAACGGGGTACCGGCAAGACCCGGCTCGTGGAAACGCACGTGCGACAGCTGAAAGGCGGCCTGCGCGTCGTGCCCGTCGCTTGCGGGGCGCTCGACCCCAATCTGGCCGAGAGCACGCTGTTCGGCCACGAGAAGGGCGCCTTCACAGGGGCCGTGGCGAATCGCCGGGGCCTGCTTGCCGAGGCCGACAAGGGCATCCTCTTCCTCGATGAGGTCCAGGATCTCCCGAAGGCGGTCCAGCGCAAGCTCGTGCGCGTATTTCAAGACCGCGAGCGGCACTACCGGCCTGTGGGGGCCACCGCAGAATTGAAAGCCGACGTGGAACTCGTCTGCGCCTCCAACCGACCCATGCAGGAACTGCGCCGTGTGTTGGACCCGGATTTTTTCGACCGGCTGAGCCATCTCGTCGTCGAAGTGCCGCCACTCTGCGCCTGCCGCGAGGACCTTGTCGACGATTGGGTCAAGGTCTGGCGCGAAGCGCGATTGTCCGACGACCTCCCCGGGCAGGCACCGCTCACGGACGAGTTGCGCGAACTCCTCGCGTCCGCAACGTTGTCCGGCAACCTGCGCGACCTGCAGCGGCTCGCGGCGCTGACGATGGCCTGGTGGCGCGGCCATACCCCGGTGGCGGCCGTGCGGCAGGCGATCGCCGAGTGGCGCGAAGCCAGTTGCGCCCCGACGACCGCGCAGGCAGGGCGCGGCCGGCGTTCGCGTGAGGAGCGGCTGCGTGACTACCGCCGCCGGCTCGCATTGTCGGCCAGGAAGCACTTCGGTTCCTGGACTGCGGCCGCGACGGCACTCCAGTGCTCCGACCGCGTTCTGCGCGACGACGCGAAGGCGTAGAGACGACAGGGCCCCGGCGCCGGACACGCGCCCCATCCGGGGCGAATCCACGGTCCGAGATGGCGGACGTGGGCCCCAGGGCGCGCGCCGATTCGCCGGAGGGCACCGCAGCGCCGCGCCGGGGGGCGATTCGGCGCAGTTGGCGCGGCAGAAGGGCTCGGATCGGTCTTGGACGCCTGCAGGGAAAGTCACGAAACGGACCACGCGGAAAGGGCCAGCGCCGACCCACGCCCCCCCCCTGCAACCCGACAGGGCAACGGACCGGGGCGCCGGTCTACTTGCCGACGTAGTGGAAGTGCCAGCCCTCGCCGGGCACATCGGCGACGAAGCCGAAATCCCGCGCCCGGCGCGCGAGCCAGGAATCCTTGAGGCGCTTGCCGCTCTTGCAGGCGGCGCAGGTGCCGGTGCGGCATTCACAGGTGGCGACGGAGCCGTCGTCGAGGTCGAGCGCGACCCCGTTGCCGTGATTGCTCGTGCCCGGCAGCGCCGCCCAGCCGCCAGCCCCGTAGAGGCCGCATTCCTGGACCATTTTCACCTGGTCGAGGTACGAGCGATAGCCGTTCATGGCGTAGGTCAGGTCGCAGCGGCGCCCGTCGCTCTGCGCGGCGGCAGCCATGCGGTCGTAGGCCTGGGCCGTGGCCGCCGTCATGCGCACCGTACAGCCGTTTCGGCCGCGCCGTTCGACGAGGTGCAACGCACGCCCACTGTTGTCGAGCCCAACGGTGAAGTCGCGCGCGGCGGCCAGTTTGGGCCCGGTCGTGGCCCCGAGCTTGCCGTTGACCTCCAGGCCCTTGTCGCGTTGGAAGCGCTCGATGCCGGCCTTGGTGGCGGCATCGAACACGCCCGTGATGGGCACCGCCAGCGGCGTGCCGCTCAGGTATTCCTGAGCCGCGAGCACCGCCGGACCGCGGTCGCCGAACTCGAGGATGAGGCTGCCGCCGAGCACGTCGGACCAGGTCGCGAGCGCGCGGGCGCTCTGGCGGTCGACGATGCCCGTGGGCGCGAGCCCGTAGCGGGCCTGGAACGCCTTGACCGCCTGCTCGTCGGAGGCGGCGAAGTCGCCATCGTGGTATTCGGCGGCCTTCTTGTGGGCGCGGAAGCCCGCGGAGCCCAGTTTGACCTGGAGCTGCCGCACGAGCTCGCCCTTCATGCCGACTTTCAGCGTGACCGTGCCGGCGAGCACATCGGCCCACGTGTTGCCGGACTTGCCCTCGTCGGCCGTGGCTTTGGGCGAGAGGGCCCGTGCGCCCTCTTCGAACGTCAGGCCCTTGAGGCCGTCCGCGATCCGGGCGCCGCCGCTCGCGCCCGCGGCGTCGTCGTGCGTCGGAGGCGGCCCCATGGCCTCCGGTTCTGCCCGCAAGGTCGTCTTTTGCAGCATGACTTGGGTCCTCTCCGTCGGCTGGTCACAGGGTTCCTGCCACTCCCGCCGCAGCCAGCATGCCAGCCCTGCGCGCGACCGGCAAGGGCGGCCCGAGGCGCGGCCCCCGCCCTCGCAGAACCACCGTGGCCCCCTGCCCCGGGCCTCAGCCGCTTGACACGGCCCACCGCCGCGCGGACCCTGCCGGTCGGGACAACAACCGGCGACCGCGCCACCGCGGTCGCCACCGGGAGTCCCCCCATGAAGGCCATCGGCTCGCGCGCCCGCTTCTCTTGCTCCGTGGTCTGGCTCCGCGGCGCCGCGCTCTCAGCGGCCCTGCTGGTCGCCACCGGGGGCCCCGCGGCCGGCGCCGCGCGCAGCTGCCCCTGCTACGGCACGGGCGACGTCGACGGCACCGGCCGGCTCACGGCCGCCGACGCGCAGTTCGCCTTCGCCGTGGCGCTCGGCGCCGTCACGCCGACGCCGGCCGAGGCCTGCGCCGCCGACACGAACGGCGACGGGGCCACCACCGCCAGCGACGCGCAGCGCATCTTCGTCGCGGTGCTCGGCAGCGGCGTTTGCCCCGCGGGACTCCCGGCCGGGGCCTGCTGCGAGGCCCATGCGCACTGCCTGAGCGGCCAGTGCGCGAGCGGGGTGTGCACCGCAAACTGCGTGCGCTTCGTCAGCGCTGACTCGGCCGCGCCCGCTCCCGACGGCCTCGCCTGGGACACCGCCTTCCCGCAGGTGCAGCCGGCCGTCGAGGCGGCCCGCGCCGCCGTGCAGGGCGGTACTCCGTTCTGCGAGGTGTGGGTCACGGCCGGCCGCTACTCTGCGCCGGTGCCCGACGCGGCCGTCGTCACGTTGCAGCCCGGCGTCCACTTGTACGGCGGCTTCGACGGCAGCGAGACCACCCGCGACGAACGCGACTTCGTGGCGCACGAAACGGTCCTCGACGGCCAGGGCACGGCCCTGCACGTGGTCCACGGCGCCGACGCCGCCATGCTCGACGGCTTCACGGTCACGGGCGGCAACGCCAACCTGGCCGCCCCCGACGATGCGGGCGGCGGGCTCTTCAACGACCACGCCGCGCCCGCCGTTGCAAACTGCACGTTTCGCGGCAACGCCGCCGCGCGCTGCGGCGCCGGCGCCCACAATGCCGCGGGCGCCCCGACGTTCACGAACTGCGCCTTCCGCGACAACGACGCCCCGCTCGGCGCCGGACTCTGTGACGAGGCGGGCTGTTCCACCGTGCTCGGCTGCACGTTTGCGGGGCCCGGCGACGGCATCTACGCCGCGGACGGCGCGACCGTCGTGGAGGACAGCACGTTCGTCGGCACCACGTTCGGCCTCTACGCGGACCGCGGCACGGTCACGGTCACGGGCTGCACCTTCGAGGAAGGCGCACGCGGTCTCTGGATGCAGCGCGGGGCGGCCACGGTCACGGAGTGCACCTTCGACGGCAACGCCGAGGGCGGGGTCGGCCTCGCGGAAGGGTGGGGCTCGGTCCTGACGCGCTGCACCTTGCGCTTCAACACGACGGGCCTCGTCTCGCTCAACGCAGCGAATCCGCTCGTCACGGACAGTTGGTTCACGGGCAACGTCACCGCGGTCAGCGTGTCCTACGGACGGCCCGAATTCGTGAACACCGTCTTCGAGCGCAACGGCACCGGCGTCTACGTCAACGGCGGCGGCTTCGAGGCCGACCGCTGCCAATTCCTGGCGAACGACCGGGGGTTCGACCTCTGGCCCCACGTGTCCAGCGCATCGGCGCTCATCATGGGCAGCACCTTCACGAACTCGACGGCGGACGGCGCGGGCTACGTCGCCCATTCCTGCTCGGCCGAGATCGTGGATTCGATGTTCTTCGGCAACACCGGCGACTACGGCGGCGCCATCCGCAGTCTCGGCACCCTGAGCGCGACGAACTGCGCGTTCGTCGCCAACGAGGCGACCGTCCGGGGCGGCGCGCTCGACGTCTCCGGGCGCACGACGCTGACGAACTGCGTCTTCGCCGCCAACGAGGCCGCCCTGACCGGCGGCGCCATCCAGAACGGCGGCGAGCTCGGCCTGCTGCACTGCACCCTCGCCGGCAACGCGGCCGGGCACGGCGGCGCCATCTTCGACCCGCCCGTCTCGCCGAGCATCATCGTCATCGACAACAGCATCCTCTGGCGCGACTGGCCCGACGAGATCGACGCGGGCTATGCCGAGGTCGCCTTCTCCAACATCGACGGCGGCTACGCGGGCCAGGGCAATATCGACGCCGACCCGCTGTTCGTCGACATGGCCGAGCTCGACCTGCATCTCCGGCCCGGCTCGCCCTGCATCGACCGCGCGGCCGGCGACCTCGCCCCACCGTTCGACTTCGACGGCAACGAACGCTACGACGACCCCGCCACACCAAACCAAGGCACGGGCAATCCGCCCTACGCCGACCTCGGGGCCTTCGAGTACGGGGACGCGATGGTGCGGTAGCCACGGCCCTGCGGCGGGGCGGACGGCCTCAGACGGCCACCTTGAGGGGCGGGAGGGCTTTGTCGGGCCGGCACTTCGCGAGGTCGTGGGCGGTCTGCAGGTGCACCCAGAATTGCGGGCTCGTGTCGAAGGTCTGGGCCAGCAACCAGGCCGTCTGAGGGGTGATGCCGCGTTTGCCGCGGACGAGTTCGTTGACCCGTTGCACCGGAACGCCGAGGTGCGCGGCGAGCGCCACCTGCGTCAGCCCGAGCGGTTCGAGGAATTCGGCCTGCAAGATCACGCCGGGATGCGTTGGGATGCGGTTTTTGGGGAGCATGGCGGCCTCCGCCTCTCTCAATGGTAGTCGGCCAGACGGACGTCGAGGGCATCCCCGCCGTCCCAGCGAAACACGATGCGCCACTGTCGGTTGACCCGCACGCTGTGGAGCCCCTTCGAGTCGCCCTGCAACGCCTCCAGCATGTTGCCAGGCGGCGCCTTGAGGTCGGCGAGCGTTGCCGCCGCATCGAGCATGTCGAGTTTGCGAAGGGCCGCCGCAATGATGTCGCGCGGAAAGCGACGCGCCCTTGCGCTCGCAACCCCGTGGTAGAGATCCTCGGTCGCACGGTCATCGAACGAGACAATCATCGCGACCTCCCGCGGGGCACATTACGCCTTTCACGGCAACCGTGCAAATCGGCAACCCCCGAATCGTCGGATCGACGCGGGAAGCCGCCGCGGCCGACAAGGAGACCCGACGGTTTGGGGGCCGGCCGGCCCTTTCCAAACCCGCGCACTTGGCGCACACTCCGGGCTGACCGCGCGGCGCCGCGCCGGCGGTCCACGAGACAACCCACGTGCCCGTAGGAGGGATGCCCATGAGCAGCAGGAGCAGACCGACCCCGACCGCACCCCGGGACCATCGGCTCAAGATCGACCCCGTGCTACGCCGCGCGCTCGAGCTCGACGACGACGCGCTGCGCGAGCAGGTGCGCCTCGACGACGCGCGCCTCGAACGCGCCCGGCGGCGCATCGTCAAGGAGGTCAACCTGCTCGTGCCCGACGCGCTGACGGCGCGGGTCGCCCGTCTCCGCGGCGCCGGCGCCGGGCAGACCGACGCCGCGGCCGGGCTGCGCGCCGGCCTACAGCGGCTGCGCGAGCGCGACTTGCTGCCCCACCCGCTCGCGGGCGTCATCGTGCGCGAAGTGTTGCCGCGCGTGCGGCTGCGCGCCATCGTGCAGTTCACCGGCAACCGCGGCGACCTCGAAAGCCTCGGGCTCCAGGTGCGCGCGCAGGCACAGGACGTGTTCACCGTGGTCGGCAGCACGGCGCAACTCAAGAATCTGGCCACGCAGCCGGCCTGCCAGCGGCTGCGCGCGCCGCGCCTGTTCCTGCCCGCGGTCGAACAGGCCGCGGCCCAGGCCGAAGTGGCCGACGTGCACACGCCGCGACCGCTCAACCCCACGGGCTACGAGGGCCAGAACGTGCTCGTCGGCGTCATCGACAGCGCCCTCGACTTCACGCACCACGCGTTCCGCGACCCGGCCGGCACGCACGGCACGCGCCTCCTCTACTACTGGGTGCAGTCGCCCTACACGCTGAATGCCGCCGGCAACGTCGTCTGGCCGAACCTCGCGACCCTCCCCGGCCAGAACCCCGACGCCTGGACCGCCGCGGTGGCCGCCGGCACGCGCCCCAACTTCAATGGACTCAACTACGGCCGCCTCTACACGCAGGCCGACGTCGACAACGCCCTCGGCCAGGCCAACCCGTTCGGCACGGGCGCGAACCAGGTCTGCTGCCAGCCGTGGTATCAGGTCACGGCGACGGGCATCGACAGCGAGCACGGCACGCATTGCCTCGGCATCGCGGCGGGCAACGGCCACGAAAACAACTGGGCCACGGCCCCCACCCACGTCGGGGCCGCGCCGCAAGCGACGCTCGTCTACGTGTGCACGCAACTGCTGCCGAGCACCACAGGGCGCGACGCCACCTGGGAAGACGCCATCCTCGACGGCGTCGACTTCATCCTGCGCGCCGCGGCGTTCCACAACTTGCCGGTGGTCATCAGCATCAGCCAGGGCAACAACCTCGGGCCGCACAACGGCCAGTCGGGTTTCGACCAGGGCATCGACAACTTCCTCAACTCGTTCTTCGACCGTTCGATCGTGGTCGCGGCCGGCAACGACGACGACAACCAGGGCTACCGCAGCGGCACCGTTGCCGCGGGCGCTACCGAGACCTTTACCATCACCAATGCCCGCAACGCCGTGATGTACCTCGACGTCTGGTACCGCGGCCCCGAACTCGAATACCGGCTCACGCGCGGGGCCAACACCACGGGCTGGCTCACGGCCGGCCAGACCTTCAACGGTGCCGTCGGGGCCGTCAACGTGCAGATCGACCGCGACGTCGAGGCCCTGCCGGGGCTGCGCAACATCCGCTTCTTCATCGACGACCCGAACGCGGGCCACGCCTACACCGTCGACCTGCAGAACCCCCACGCGACCGACGCCGCCGCCTATGACGCCTGGACGGGCAGCCAGGGCTGGTGGTCGGCGCTCACGGGGTCCACGCAGCACGCGCACACGCTGTCCGACGCGGCCTGCGGCAAAGCCATCCTGACGGTGGGGGCGACGCTCAAGGTCGTGCCGCCGACCCCGGCCACGGGCGAGACCATCACCGCCTACAGCGGCGCGGGGCCCACCATCGACGGGCGCATCAAGCCCGAGATCGTCGCGGTCGGCGACGGCGTCGTGTCGGCCGCCTCGAACCAGGCCAGCGGCTGGGTCACGATGAGCGGCACGTCCATGGCGACGCCGCTCGTCGCCGGCGCCGTGGCGCTGCTGTTCGAGGCCTATGGACAGATCGGCGCGCAGTTGAACCAGGACAGCATCAAGGCGCTGCTCATCCAGCACGCGAACCGCACCAACCTGCACCTCGACCCGGCCCAGGCCGACTACGTCGAAGAAGAACGCAACCGCTACGGCAACGGCCGGCTGCGGCTCATCGACGCCATCGACCTGAGCCTGCCCAACCCCGTCGACGTCGACGTCTGGGTACGCACGGCGCTCGACGACTACGGGGCCGAGCCGTACATCGGCGGCTGCTTCTGCGGGGCGCCCGACATCCGCGTGTTCGCCCCGGGCACCAACGACGAGACCACCCAGATCCAGTGGGGCCAGACCTACGACGTGCGCGTCACGGTGCGCAACCTCGGCGATTCCGACGCCGTGGGCACCACGGTGCGCCTGAAATACACCCTGCCGCACGCGGCGCCGAACGATTGGGTCGAGGCCGAAGACGCGAGCGACCAGAAACTCGTGCAGACGGTCACGGTCGGCGCCATGAACCAGGTCGACGTGCTCTTCCAGTGGCGACCCCAGGCGGCCGAGATCGGCGCCGCGGCGGGGCAGACGCACTTCTGTCTGCTGGCCGAGGTCGACCACGCGGCCGACCCGTTGGTCTTCGCGGCACCCACGGCGGCGGGCGGCAACGCCTGGTCCACCAACATCAAGGGCACCAACAACGTGGCGTTGCGCAACCTGCACATCGCGTAGCACGGAGGACGTCATGAGCGGATCGACCGACCCCCAGCCCTGGAGCGGACAGCATGTGGTCCGGCTCAACGCCAGCGGCCTCCACGAAGACACGCTGCGCGTCGCCACGAGCAGCCGCCAGAAGGAGGCCCGGCTCACCCTGGCGCTGCCCACCCTGTGCATTACCTACGCCGACATGGCCTTCCAGAATGCGGTCGGCGGGTTGCAGCGCAACTACCCCGCGTCGCGGGCCTACGGTCCGACCTACTTCGACCCGCCCGTCGAAATCGTCGGCGCCGAGAAGATCGAACGGCTGACCTACATCCGCGGGGCGTCGCGGGTCGTCATCGGCCCGCGAGAGACGCTCGTCGAGTTCCGCCCCTGGCAGGAACTCGTCATCCCGCGGTTGCGCCTCGACCGCCACGACCCCGCCGAGGCCAAGTTGGCCGTGTCGGGCGCGCAGCTCACCGTCGACCAGCCGTTTTCGCTGGCGGTGCGCCAGTTCGCCGACGGCCGGCACGTGGGCGGCGTCAACTTGCAGGCGCGCCACCCCGCCTACCAGCCGCCCGACGTGCATCCTACCTACGACCTCACGGTGCGGGTCATCGACGCGCTGCGCATGAGGCCGCTCGTGCGGACGCCCATCGAGGTGTGGCACTTCATCCCGGCGCCGCAGGGCCCGGACGCGCCCGGGGCCTTCCGGCGCGCCGAGCGGCTCTACACGGGCCCCGACGGCGGGGCCCGGGCACCGAAGCGCCCGTCCGGCGAACTCGAAGCCGTGACCATCGCGCTCTCCGGCTGGCGCGTGGCCCCGCGCTGCTACCGGCCGCTGCCCGGCCAGCCCGTGCGCCTGACCCTGCGCGCCTGGCCGCTCAAGCCGAGCACCCGGAGCTTCCGCTGGCCGCGCGCGGCGGTGCTCGCCGAGATGGCGGTGCGTTGCGGCACCGGGGCGCAGGACATCCTGGCCCGCAACGGGCTCCGCGACGCCGCGGCGCTGCGCCCCGGCAGCAAGATCGAACTGCCCTGCTTTGCCGGGGAACTGCGCCCCGCCCTGCGCGAAACGCCGCAGCTCATCGCCAAACGCTTCGGGGCCACCAACCTGCGCAAACTGGCCCGGGCCAACGGCTTGAAAGACCTCGCTGAGCACGACTCCAGCCGCGAACTGGTGCTGCCGGGCTGGCACCTCTTCCATGCGCTCGCGGGCGACACGCTCGAAACCTTCGACGAGATCTTCCGCTTGCGGCCAGGCTCGGCCGTGGCCGTCGACCGCGTGTACCGCCCGCGGCCGGGGCTGCTCTATGCGGGCGAGGTCGTGGCCGTACCGGGGTAGGCGCG
>CAYRCM010000090.1:0-13058 GCA_964422715.1 uncultured Myxococcales bacterium
GCGCTTCGCGTAGCAGGCGGCCAGCACGTCGCGCGCGGGCTCCAGATCGAGAAAAACGAGCGCCAGCGCGGCCGGCAGGAGGTTTACGACCCGCGGCGGCACGTACGGCGACGCGAGCAGACCTTCGAAATGCTGGACAACCCGGCCCCGATAGATACGCTGAGCAAGGTTCATGATGGGCTCACTGAAAACCGGTCATGGACCACCGGGCGGGGCAATCCGAGAGCCACCTCGGGCCCCGCCCACCTTTATTGCTCCTCCTATCCGCGGTAGGGGCGGGTTTGAAACCCGCCCCTACGTCGAAACCGGCCTTCATCTCGATGGGTTCGGATTGACACCGGCCCGTAGGGGCGTATGGCCATACGCCCCTACAGCTTCCGCCGCCAACGACGCGGTAGGGGCGCCATTCATGGCGCCCATGTTGCCCGGCCTTCGCCCGCCGCCCTCATCTTGGGCGCCCCGCGACAGGGCGCGATGAATCGCGCCCCTACAGCACCACCCGACGGGGCCTGAGCCCGACCGGAGGAGGGTCGTCATGCCGCATGCCGCGGCCGTTCGCTGCCCACCGCTACGGCCGCCTTTGCGCTTCGCGTAGCAGGCGGCGAGCACGTCGCGCGCGGGCTCCAGATCGAGAAAAACGAGCGCCAGCGCGGCCGGCAGGAGGTTTACGACCCGCGGCGGCACGTACGGCGACGCGAGCAGACCTTCGAAATGCTGGACAACCCGGCCCCGATAGATACGCTGAGCAAGGTTCATGATGGGCTCACTGAAAACCGGTCATGGACCACCGGGCGGGGCAATCCGAGAGCCACCTCGGGCCCCGCCCACCTTTATTGCTCCTCCTATCCGCGGTAGGGGCGGGTTTGAAACCCGCCCCTACGTCGAAACCGGCCTTCATTTCGAATGGTTCAGATCGGGACGACCGGGCCGTAGGGGCGTATGTTTGGTCCCATCCTGGCAGATGGACCCGGTGTAGCGCGGTTCAGATCGGGACGACCGGGCCGTAGGGGCGTATGGCCATACGCCCCTACAGCTTCCGCCGCCAACGACGCGGTAGGGGCGCCATTCATGGCGCCCATGTTGCCCGGCCTTCGCCCGCCGCCCTCATCTTGGGCGCCCCGCGAGAGGGCGCGATGAATCGCGCCCCCACAGCACCACCCGACGGGGCCTGAGCCCCGACCGCAGGACGGTCGTCGTGCCGCATGCCGCGGCCGTTCGCTGCCCAGCGCCACGGACAAGCCATCGCGCGTAGCCCGCGGCGCGCACATCGCGCGCGGGCTCGAGGTCGAGCCAGACGAGCGCCAGTGCTGCCGGCAGGAGACTGGCAGGCCAGCGCGATCGCCCAGAAGCGGTCTGCGTGGCCCCGGCCGGCGCGTCGGCGCGACGGAAAATGTTGCCACGTTACCGCGACGTGGCTACACTTTCCTGCATGATGCTCGACGCCCTCCCCAACGCTTTCTCCTACAGCCTCGCCCAGGAGCGCGGCTTGTCGGACCGCCGCCTCCGAGGGCTCGTCGCCGACGGGGTCTTGGAGCGCCTGGGCCATGGCCTCTACCGCAAGGCCGATGCGCCGCCCGCTGACCTCGACCGGATCGAGATCGCGCTCCGCGCGCCCGGAGCCACGCTCTGTCTGACCTCCGCCCTGTCTCTCCACGACCTGACCGACATCATCCCCTCCGAGAGCGACGTCGCCCTGCCTCGATCGAGGCGCCCCCCGAGGGTCAGCGCCCCGGTCCGTTGGCACCGCTTCCACGAGGACACGTTCCTCGTTGGCCGCGAGACGATCGAGGTCGATGAGGGCCTCTCCTTGGGCGTCTACGGCGCCGAGCGCAGCGTCATCGATGCCTTCCGGCTCCGGCACCAAGAGGGCGAAGATCTCGCCGTCGAGGCGCTGCGGCGCTGGCTGAAGCGGCCGGGGGCGACGCCAGCCGAGATCCTCGCGATGGCGCGACGCTTCCCCAAAGTCGAGCCCTCCATCCTGCAAGCCCTCAGGATTCTCGCGTGAAGCCGAAACCCACCCACGCCGACCTCGCAGGCTCCCGATACCTCGCGCTTCAGCCCCTCGCGCGAGCGCAGCAGCGCGCCGCCGCCGAGCTGCTCCAGCTCTACGTCCTGGAGAGCTTCTTGCGCCGTCTCGTCCGCTCACAACACGACGAGCGGTCCGTGCTGAAGGGCGGGCTGCTGCTGGCAGCCTTCGACCTGCGTCGAGCCACGCGCGATGTGGACCTGCTGGCCCTGCGGACCGACAACGACCCCGCGTTCGTGGAGCGCCTGGTCGTCGAGATCGCGTCGGTGGATGTCGATAACGGTGTGGTGTTCCTGCTCGACACGATCGCCGCGGGCCCCATCCGCGACGATGACGTGTATCCGGGTGTACGCGTCGCGCTCGAGGCGCGCCTTGCGACGGCGCGGATCCTGTTCAGCGTCGACGTGAACGTCGGCGATCCCGTGGTCCCCGCGCCCATCCGAACCGCCGTCCCGGTTCTGCTCGGGGACGAGCGCATCGACGTGCTGGCCTACCCCAAGTCGATGGTCGTCGCCGAGAAGCTCGTGACCGCGCTCGAACGGGGCCGCGCGAGCACGCGCTGGCGCGACTTCGCCGACCTGTTCGTGCTCGTGCCAAGCGACCTGAGCGAGGCCGAGGTGATCGAAGCGCTGCGCGCCGTCGCCTCGCATCGAGGCGTCTCCCTGCGCCCGCTTGGCGGGGTGCTCGCCGGGATGCCCAAGGAGGCGCAGGCGCGCTGGGCGACGTGGCGGGAGCGGCAGGGAGCCCAGGAGCGGGTGCCCGAGGACTTCGCGGCGGTGCTGGACGCGCTCGATGAGCGCACGCGCGCGTGGATTTCCGAGGCGGCGAAGGCCGGAGGTGCGGTGTAGCGCCCGTCGAACGCCCCCCGCTGCCCATGCCGCACACCGACCCTCCGAAACTGACCTATGGACACGCTGAGCAAGGTTCATGATGGGCTCTCTGAAAACCGGTCATGGACCACCGGGCGGGGCAATCCGAGAGCCACCTCGGGCCCCGCCCACCTTTGTGGCTCCTCCTATCCGCTGTACGGGCGGGTTTGAAACCCGCCCTTACGGCGAAACCAACCATCCTTTCGAACGGTTCAGATCGGGACGACCGGGCCGTAGGGGCGTATGGCCATACGCCCCTACAGCTCCCGGAGCGAGCGGGATGATGGCAGCGCTGCCGAGCCCCATGACCCGTCTGCAACGCCCGGTGGCTTCCGCCGCCAACGACGCGGTAGGGGCGCCATTCGTGGCGCCCCCACAGCACCACCCGCCGGGGCCTGAGCCCGACCGGAGGAACGGTCGTCCTGCGCGCATGCCGCGACCGTTCGGGGCCGCCGGCCTCAGCGGGTTTGCCTCGCATGGTTCGCGTGCGGCATGGGCGGCGGGCAAACCCCGGTCGCCCCCAAACTTGCAATCGGCCGGCACCCAAACTTGCAATCGGCCGGCACCCAAACTTGCAATCGGCCGGCACCCAAACTTGCAATCGGCCGCTGGCCCGGCCTACAATCGGCCGCCATGAACGCGGACGCACTCCATCCCCGCCATGTCGCGCCGCGCCTGCTGGAAGCACTGGCCGACAGCCCGGTCGTGCTCGTCCACGGGCCGCGCCAGTGTGGCAAAACCACGCTGTGCCGCTCGGTGGGCGAACCGCTCGGATACACGTACTTAAACTTCGACGAAGCGCCGCTGCGCGCCGCGGCGGTGGCCGATCCGATCGGTTTCGTGGCCGATCTTCCCGAGCGCGCCATACTCGACGAAGTGCAACAGGTTCCCAACCTCTTTGCCGCCCTGAAGACCGTGGTCGACCAGCGCCGCGCACCCGGGCGCTTCCTGCTCACGGGCTCGACGAGCGTGCTGCTGCTGCCTCGGCTCGCCGAATCGCTGGCCGGGCGCATGGAGATCCTGCGCCTCCACCCGCTGGCGCAGTGCGAACGGGCCGGGCGCGCGTCCGGGTTCCTCGCCGCGCTGCTCGCCGGCGCGTTGCCGGCCGGCCGGCATGCGCGGCTTGGGGCCGAACTGGCCGACATCCTGGCGGCCGGAGGCTTTCCGGCGGCGCTCGCCCGGGCGACCCCGCGGCGCCGCGCGGTCTGGTACCGCGATTACCTCGAAACGCTCGTCCAGCGCGACGCACGCGAGATCGCACGTATCCGCTCGCTCGATGTGCTGCCGCGGCTTCTCGTCCTGGCCGCCGGCCAGACCGGCCAGCTGCTCAACGTGAGCGAGCTGGCCGCCCCCTTCCAGGTCAGTCGCCCAACCATCCGCGAATACGTGACCCTGCTGCAGCGGCTGTTCCTGTTGGAGGAACTCCCCCCCTGGCACGCGAACGGCCTCCGCCGACTCGTCAAGACGCCGAAACTCCACCTGTGCGATACCGGCCTGGCCGCCACGCTGCTCGGCCTCGACGCCCCCGCCCTCTACCGTGATCGGCCGTTTTTCGGGCAGTTGATCGAGACCTTCGTGTTCCAGGAGTTGCGCCGGCTCGGCAGTTGGCACGGCGATGACATCCGGTTCTCCCACTTCCGCGACAAGGACGGCGTCGAAGTGGACATCGTGCTCGAATGCGGCGCCCGCGGCCTCGCGGGCATCGAGGTCAAGGCTGCGGCCAGCGTCACCGCGGCCGACTTCCGCGGCTTGCGCCGGCTGCGTGAGGCCGCCGCCGACTCGCCTTTCACCGGTGCGGTCCTGTACGACGGCGAGTTTGCGCTCGGCTTCGGCCCCGGCCTGTTCGCCGTGCCCATCCGGGCGCTTTGGGAAACCCCCTGACGCACGGCCCCCCGGCGCCATCCCCGAGCGACGCTGCGCCGTCGGCGCGATACCCGGGCGCCGGCCGCCGCCTCGCAAACGGGACCGCACCCGCGGCCGGGCAGTGGTAGTCTCGGGCCGACGCGCCGCCCGGCTCGACGCCCGCGGACGGTGACACGGCGTGGCAGCCCGGCGCCCAGGGGAGAACATGGCACAACCGTACAGGTCGACGGCGACGCTCCTCGTCGCCCTGCTCCTCGGCCTTGCCGCCTGTGACAGCGGTGCTTCGCGCCCGGCCGACGCAGATGCGGCGGCGCGCGACGCCGAGACAGCGGCCCCCGACGCGCTCCCACGCGACGCCGAGACGGCGGCCCCGGACGCGCGCCCAGACGACGCCGAGACGGCGCCCCCGGACGCCATCCCGACCGACAGCGGGGGCGCAGCCGCCTGGCAACGCCACTACGCGGTCGGCCCCCCGCTCGCCTACGCGCTCGAAATCGCCCCGGCCGACTGGCAGGCGATGCTCGCCGACCCGCTCTGCACCGGCGGCCCCCCGTGCGGTTCGGCGTATCTGCCGGCGCGTCTCACCTTCGAGGGCCGTGAGTTCTACCCGGTGGGCGTCCGCTTCAAGGGCAATTCGAGTCTCGCGGGGGTGGCCGAACTGCAGCCCGGCGAGCCGGGCTACGAGCGCTACTCCTTCAAGATCAAACTGGATGAGTACGTCGAAGGCCAGACGCTCGACGGCCTCAAGACGCTCAACCTCAACAACGCCTACCTCGACCCGTCGCTCATGCGCGAGGTACTCGCCTATGAACTGTTTCGCCACGCTGGGGTGCCGGCAAGCCGGGCGGCCTACGCCACGCTCGCCGTCAACGGTGCCCCCTACGGCCTCTACGTCAGCGTGCAGGAGGTCGACAAGTCCTTTCTGCGCCAGTGGTTTTCCGACGACGAAGGCAACCTCTACAAGCCCGAGTACGGCGATCTCGTCTATCGCGGCGCCAGCATTGCCGACTATGCCGTGACGGTCACCGAACCAACGGGCACGACGGCCGTCGCGGGCGAGGCCAACTACGTCAAGAAGACCAACGAAGCGGCCGCCGACTACGGCGACATCATCGCGCTGATGGCGGTGCTCCAGGACGGCAGCGACCCCGAGCGCGACATCGCGGCGGTGTTCGACGTCGACCGCTTCCTGTCCTACGTGGCGGTCCATGCCCTCATCGTGGCCCTTGACGGCTACGGGGGCGGCCTGCCGCAGAACTACTATCTCTACCGCGATCCCGCGAACGGGAAGTTCACCTTCATACCGTGGGACCTCAACAACGCGTTCGGCACGTTCAACTGCTTCCTGCTCACGGCCGACCAGGTGCTGAACCTCAACATCGACGCCCCGTACTGCTTCGAGACGCCCGATGCCGTGAACGCTGGCGCGCCCATCGGCGCCGCAAGCCGGCCGCTGTTCGGGCGCATCATCGAGGTCGCGGCGTTCCGCGCCGCGCTGCACGACAAGATCGCGGCGCTCCTCGACGGCGCCTTCTCCGAGGCAGCGCTCGGGGCCCGCATCGCCGCCATCGGCGCCTTCATCGAGGATGCCGCGGCGGCCGACGCCCACCCGTTCTACGCCCATGCCGACGTCCTCAAGAACCGCACCGAACGGGTCGACATCGCGCCGGGCCTTGCCCCGTTCATCGCAGGCCGCGCCGCCGCCGTGCGCGCGCAACTCGCGGTGCCGGTCGTCTGCGGCGACGGGGTGTGCACGGCGGGCGAAAACTGTGCCCGCGACTGCGCCGTGGCCTGCGGCGACTGCCAGACCTACCATGAACCGGCGGGGCGCTGCGTACCCTCCTGTGCCAACGGCTGCGTCTGTCCCGCCACCGCCCCCGACGGTCAGCCGCTCGTGTGCGACCCCGGTCTCGGCATCTGCCATCCGTGAGCGCCTGTGGCCGAACGCCGGGGGCCTGCCCGTCCGCGCGATCCCCCGGGCCGCGCCCCCGCGGCAAGCGCGAATGCCGGGCCGAGCGTTGTGCGAGCGGCCGTGGTATTGCGACGTTCTGAACGCCCCCGCGGGGGGGAGGAGCCCGTCATGCCGAGCAACTTGCGCCGCACGTCGGACGGTCGGTTCCGCTTCCTGCAAAACCGCGGCACGCGTCGCGAGAGCGCGCTCGTCATCGCGGCGGCCCTGACCCTCGCCGTCGTCGGGGTTGCCGCGGCGTGCGCCTGCCGGGACGAGGGCGCGGCCATCGCGTGGCTCCTCGGGACGCTCCTTGCCGAGCTGGGCCTGTACCTCGCGTTGCTCTGGGGGGTGTTCGCCAGCATCGTCGTCGAACTCGACCCGCGCGCCCGCTGCTGCCGGGTCCTCGAACGGGCGACCGAGGCCGTCCGCTGGCAGGCGCCCCTCACGCCCGAACACCTCGTGCTCGTGGCGCGCATCCGGCCTTTTGGCCAGCAGCGCATCCCCGTGACCGCGCTCGTGTACACCGACGGGACCGCCGTCATCGGCCCGGAAACGCCGCTTGGCCACGAACCCGCGGGGACCCTGCTCGTCGAAGGGCGGGCGGCGCGGGTCGGGGCGATCCGCGAGGAGATCGTCGCGGCGCTCGTCGCCGGCGGATGAGGACCCGCCAACGGGCGCGGCAACCGCGACCGCCGCCAGCCGGCGCGACGCTACGCGTCGTGCTCGAACACGGCGAACGTCTTGCCGACCGCACTGCCGAGGAAGCGCACGGCCACGGAGGCCGACTGGCCGGGGCCGAGCGGCACCGCGACCCAGCGGTACTGGAACTTGTGGGCGGCATAGCCGCTGCGGAAACGTTCGAGGGCGCCCGAGAACTGCTCGATTTCGCTCTGCGGCCCGCTCTGCGGGATGTCACTCTGGGGCACGCGCCGCGGCGGGCTCGTGAAGCCGGCGCCGCCGTCGATGGCCATGACGTCCTGGGCCTGTGACTCGCCCGTCATCTGCTTCGAGGCGTAGAGGATCTTCACTTTGCCGGGGCGGTCGGAGCGGTTCGTGACGTTGAACTGGATGGGGACCCAGTAGGGCACGCGCAGTTCCTGGGGTTCGAAGCCCGGCGCGGGTTTGCCGGCGGCGTCCTTTTCGGCCGCGTGCGGCTTCAGGCTGTAGTCGTACCAGCCCGGCATGCCGAGCACGCGCCACTGGCCCGACTCGGCAAACTCGGCGTCGCCCGCGAGGTCGCCGTAGGCCTGCGTCTGCTGGTGGAATTCGTAGCGGTCCTTGCCCGTGTGCGTGCGGTTGTAGGCGTCGGCGGCTTCGAGCACGTCGTCGCTCGTCGCGTGCCGCAGGGCGCCCGCCTGCTTCGGGCCGCCGACCCAGGCCACGGCGCGGATGCGCACGACCTGAGGCCCGCGGAGGCCGGACACCTTCATGCCATAGTGGAAGCCGCCCTTCGCGTAGCGGCCGTCGCCGCTCAAGGTGCCGAGCCAGCAGGGGTCGGCCTTGGCGGCCGTCTGCTCGGGGGTGACCGCACCCGTACGGTGGCCCTGCGTGCGTGCCGTGGCGCCGTCCTGCGTGAGGACGGCGTCGCCTCGTTCGACGCGGAATCCGATACGGACCGGCACCTTGGGGTCGGGCTTGCCGAGTTGGGCGTTGATGCTGTTCTCGTTCCAGGTGAGGACCTCGACGCGGTCGCCGTTGACGACCGTCAGGTCTTCGGGGACCCCGAGATCGACCATGCCCACCTTCGACGGGTCGGGGATGACGGCGCGACTCAGGCATTCGACCTTGTCGAGGATGACGCGCACCGTCGTCGGGCCGGCGGGCCGTTCGCCGCCGCCCTTGGCCTGGCCCTCGGCCCAGCGGAGCGGCACCATGCGCCCGTTGCGCGTTTCGAGGTCGGCTTCGTGGCGACTCGTGCCGCCGAGCGGCAACGTGTCGACCGCATCGGCCGCGGCGCCGCTCTCGTCGTGTGCGGCGGCCCCGCTCGGGCGCACGAGTTGTTGTTGCTGGGCGAAACCGCCGGCCGTGCGCAGCTCGCGGCGCAGCCGTTCGTCGCTCGCCGGGGCCTGCGCCGGCGCTTGCGGGGCCGGGTCGAGCGCTACGGGAAGGCGCGCTTCGTCGGGACGAATGCGGTCGTACATGTCCTCCTCCGCGCCCCCGGCGACCGATGCGCCGGGGCTGAACGAGCAGCAGCAGCGAAAGTTGGGCGACGGAGCCACGGGGGGAGCCGAGCGGCTCTGCGGCCGCGAGCGCCCCGCCGCAAGGGTACTCGACCCCGACCGGGGAGGGAAGGGGCTTCGCACCCGCCAACGAATCCCGCGAACCGGCCGAATTCCCGCGCCGTCCGGCTGCCATTTTCGGCCGCGGGTTGACACACGCGGGCGAAGATCCGATATCGGTGCACGGCCAGCACCCCGCGGCGATGCTTTCCGTGCCTTCGGGTTCGCGACGCCCCTCGGCGCCCCTGGCGGCGGGCGGTCCGCGGGCGGGCGGCCAGGCCGAGCGCGCCGCAATGTGCCCCCGGCGGGTGCATCCGAGGCCGCGAAAGGGAACTGCCCATGACCCGGGCCCTCTGCTACGCCCACGTGCTCTCACCGCTGCACGTCACGAGCGGCCAGAGCCTCGCCGTCATCGACCGGCCGCTCGTGCGCGAGCGCGCGACGCGGCTGCCGTACGTGCCGGCGGCCGCGCTCTGGCGCGCGCTCCGGGCCGAGGCCGAAATGCAGTGGCGCACGCCCACCGGCGAGCCCGCCGCAGGGCTGCTGACCGCGGCCTTCGGCCCGCCCGAGGCCGCCTCCGACCCCCCCGCCGGCACGTTCGCGCCATCCGACCTGCGCCTGCTGTTCTTCCCGCTCGTGAGCGTCGAACGGCTCTTCGCCTACGTCACGAGCCCGTACCTCGTGCAGCGCTTTCTCGCCGCTCGCGCCGACGCGCTCGGGCCCGGGGCGAATGCCCCGTTCGAGGCGCTCTGCGAACTCCAGCCCGCCGGCTTCGGCCCGGGCTACGTCGCCGACGCCGGGCTGCTGACGAACGGGCGGCTCTTCCTCGACGACGCCGACTTGCCGGCCGAAGCGCACCCGGCGCTGGCCGCCGGCGCCGCGGCGTTCGCCGCGTTGGCCTTCGACGCCGGGGCGGCGGCGCTCTTTCTGCCGCGCGTGGCCCTCGTCAGCGACGCGCTCATGGGGCTGTTCGTCGAGCAGGCCACCGACGTCGTTGCGCGCATCCAGTTCGCTGCCGACACGCAGGCGGCCGCCCCCGGTGGGCTCTTCTATCTCGAAGCGTTGCCGGCCGAGAGCGTGCTCTACGCGACCTGCACCGACGCCGCCCCGCCGGAGGCGCCCGCTCCGTCTGCCCCGGGCGAGGCCCTGGCCGCGCTCGCGCGTCTCCGCTCGGTCCAGGTCGGGGGCCGGGCTTCGGTCGGCGCCGGGCTCTGCCGGCTGCGCTGGGAGGTGGCTTGATGCGCCGCAAACCCGAACCGCCACCGACCGTCAAACGTCGGCGGGCCGAACCGCCGCCCGCCGCCTGGCCGCCTGCCGACGACCCCGGCGCGGCGCTCTCCCGCGCGCAACGCCGCGCCGCGCTCGCCCTCGAGTGCGTTGGCGAGGTGCGCGCGCTGCGGGCCCCGGACGGCAACGCCGATGCCGCCCTGCGGGCCGCCTACGATGCGCGCGTCGCCGTCCTGCCGGTGCTGCTGCGCACGAACGGCCTGCTGCAGACCGTGGCATTCCTGCTCGCCGAGGCCGAGGCCACGCCGAGCCGCGCCGAATGGCGCCTCGTGCGCCACCTCGAACGGTTTCTCGACGCCGCCGGGCTGCTACCGGCCGACGACGCGTCGCGCACGCCGGACGAGCATGTGGCCTGGCTCTGTCAGGCGTTGTCCGGCGCCGACTACGCCGACTACGCGCGCATGCAGGCCGAGGCGCGCGCCGCAGCCGGCTGGCTGCGGCAACTCACGCGGGGCCTGCCCGGTGAGCCGACGGACGACGAGCCATGAACGGCCGGCCGCCCATTCCCGCGCTGCGCGCGGCCCACGCGGCGCTCGGCAGCCCCGAGCGGCCCGCCTACCTGCACGTCGGGCACCCCGGCCTGCGGCTGCGCCATTTCCTGCCGGCCCAGGCCGACCCGGCCGCGCGCGCGGCTTTCCTCGCGAGTTTCGCCGCGCCCTGCGCCGCCCTCGACGGGTACGCGGCCGCGTTCGCGCGCTGGCAGGCCACGCTGCACGAGCGCGGGGCTCGCGTACTGCCCTGGCCGGCACTCGGGCGGCTCGCATTCGGGCTCGGCGACCGCACGGTGCTCCAGAGCGGCCTGCGGTTGCACGCGACCTACGGCGTGCCGCTCATCGCCGGGGCAGCGCTGAAGGGGCTTGCGGCACGCTACGCCGCGCGGGTCTTCGCGCTCGACCCGCGGAGCGACGCGCACGCCGCCGTCTTCGGCCGCGGTGGGCCCGACGCTCATGCGGGTGCCGTGGCGTTTCACGATGCCCTCTGGGTGCCCGAGGCGGCCTCGCCCTTCGCCGTCGACGCGCTCGCCCCGCACCATCCGGACTATGCGGCGGGCGCCCCGGGGGAATGGCCCGCCGACTGGGACCGCCCCGTCGCCATCGTGCGGCTCAGCGCCCGCGGCACGTTCCTCTTCGCCCTCGAAGGGCAGCCGGCCGTCGTGGCATTTGCCGAACGCGTGCTCGCCACGGCGCTTGCCGACTGGGGCATTGGCGGGCGCACGAGCCGCGGCTACGGGCGTTTCGCCACGGGCGCCACGCCGCCCGCGGCCCCCGCGCTGCCGCTTGCGGAGGTGGCCGCCGCCCCCGCGACCCCGTCCGCCGCCGCACCGGCCGAGGAGACTGCAGGCGCGGCCGCCTGGCAGACGGCCGAGGCCGACCTTGTCGCCCTGACCGAGGGGGCCAACGAAATCGCGCTGCGCATCGCCGGCGTCGCCGGTCCGCTCGAAGCCACCGTCAAGATCGGGCTGCCGGGGCTGTTCGACGATGCCGCAACGGCGAGCGAGGTGCGGCTCAAACTCAAGAAGGGGCGCACGGTTCGGGCCACGGTGCGCTACCGCTCGACGGGCCCGCTCATCGAGGTCACGCACGTCGCGCCCGCGCTGCCGGGGAGGTGAGCCATGGCCATCCGCCATTCGGGCACCGCGGCCGCTCTCGAAGCCGAACTCGCCGCCCTGCAACCCGCGAGCGGCGAAGCCGAACTGCACCTGCCGTTCACCGTCGAACCCTGGCTCTTCGGGGGCGGCATCGTGCCTCGCACCGCCGACCCGGGCGAACTGGTGCGGCCGGCCGGCCTCGTCGGCGCCTGGCGCTTCTTCTGGCGCCTGCTCGCCGGGTCGCGCAACCCGGCCGAGCTGCGGGCCGCCGAGAGCGAGCGGTTCGGCTCGATCGCACGGCCGGCGCCATTCCGGCTGACGGTGCGCGTCGTGGCATCGGGGGTGTCGGTGCCCGCGCCGCGGCCCGGCGAGCCGTGCGGTAGCGTCACGTTCGCGGCGCGCGAAGAACGCGACCGCGGCGTCGTCCTGCAGCCGGCCGCGTGGCTGCGGGCGGGGGTCGCGGCCGAGGCGGTTCTGCGCGGAACGCTGCCCGCCGACCTGCTCGCGGCCGTGCGGACCTGGACGTTGCTCGGCGGGATTGGCGCCCGCACGCGCCGTGGGCTCGGCGCCGTGCAGGTGAGTCCGGCCTGCGGCAGTGTGGCGGCCCTCGACCGCGAACTGCAGCGGCTGCTCGCCGGTGCCCCGCGCACGCAGAAGCCCGGCGGGGTGCTCCGCTCCATCGCGCAGCTGTGGCGCTCCGAGTCGGTGTACCCAAGCGCCGAGGCGGCGCTCGCCGACC
Organism: uncultured Myxococcales bacterium; assembly: GCA_964422715.1. Taxonomy (GTDB): domain Bacteria; phylum Myxococcota_A; class UBA9042; order PWKZ01; family CAYRCM01; genus CAYRCM01. The sequence continues at coordinate 12,543 of CAYRCM010000090.1, forward strand.
TCGACCGCTGGTACAAGCGCTACCGCCAGGACCGCAACGGCCCGCGCGGCCGCTCGTTTTGGGACGAGCCCGAACTCATCCGCGGCCTCACCGGCAAGCGGCTCTCGCGGCACACGCGCGAGACCACGCCGCCCGGCCGCCACGCCCCGGGTTTCGCCCGCGCAGCGCTCGGCCTGCCCATTGCGTTTGCCTTCCGGGAGGGCGCCGGCGACCGCTTCGACCGCCGCGACCGCGACCCCTGGACCACCGTCCTGCGCGGCCTCGAAGCCGACCGGCTGGCGTCGCCGCTGCTCTTCCGGCCGGTCGCGGTGGCCCCCGGCAGCTACGTGGCGCTCGTGGCCCTGCTGTCTGCCCCCTACGAGCCCGCGGGTGGACTCGGGCTCGACCTCGAACCCGGCCGGGCGGGGACCGCCGCGCTGAAACGCGTGGCGCTCACCCCCGACGTGCCGCTCGTGTTCACCGAGTTGTTCCGCTGGGGCAAGTCGAGCCCGCTGAAACTCACGCGCGTCGTGTAGG
>CAYRCM010000090.1:13158-21918 GCA_964422715.1 uncultured Myxococcales bacterium
CGCCGCGGGGCGAAGTCGAATCGGTCACTCGGCGCCGGGCGCAGCCCGCATTTCGGGCAGCCCCCAGGCGTCCCGGACCTCGGCATAGACGGGGGCCGGCAACTGCACGAGGCGCGGCCGGCTACGGCGGTCGAGCCAGGCGAGCAGCGATTGCAGTTCGGGTGCCGCGAGCGCCGTGCAGCCGGCCGTTGCGACCCCCGGCCCGGCCACGGCGTGCAGAAAGATGCAACTGCCGGCTCCCGGCAGCGGCTCGGGCTCGGCGTTGTGCGCGACCACAGCGAGGAGTCGGTAGAGTTCACCAAACGTCACGAGCGTCTCGCCCGCGACGAAGTCGACCGGGCCGCGCAGCCGCTGCCGGTCGACGATGCGGTTGTACAGGTGCGAGCGCGGGTCGTCGACGCAGACGTGCCCCGGTCGGATGCGCGTGTACGGCAGGCCGCGTCGGCTCGGGGCCCGGGCGGCGAGGCCGAACAGGCGCGTCAGGCGGAACACGCCGGCCGGCGCGCGGCCGTCGCCTTCGCCCTTCTCGGGCCCGGCCAGTCCCGCCGGGTGCAGGCCGCGGCCCCAGCCGAGGCCGGCCGGCCCGAGCATGGCCGCAACGGGCGGGCCCACGGGCCCGAACGCCCCGGGCCCGGTCCGTGCGAAGCGTTGCAGCGTTGCCGTCGCGGCGCCCCAGGCCGGGCTCATGACCACCACGAGCTGCCCGGTGTCGGGGCCGGCGGCGCGAAAGGGCGGCGGCCCCGGAGCCCCGGCCGCGGGCGCGCCAGGCATCCCGATGAGCCACAGCAACCCGATGAGCGCCCCGCGCCGCCCGGCGCCCGCGTCGGCCTGCCCGCTCCTGCCGCGGCGCTGTGCCCCCACTGCCCGCCTCCCCGTGGTGCGGCTGCGTCCGGCCTTTCCGCCCTCGGCGGGGGCCGGCGCACCACGCCCGCCGGCCGAGTCTACGCGTTGCGCCACGCACGCGCCAGACCGCGTTTCGGCTGGGTTTCCCGGGTGTTCGTTGACAAGCCGTACGTCGCGTGTTAGACGCCTCAAACAACGCGGGGCCGCCCGCTCATCCCGCTGCGGTCTGGTCGGGCCGAGAGGGAGCGGCGCCGCCCCACGCAGGAGTGTCGCGGCCGTGGACAACGCACAGGCCCCCCTCTCGTCGGCGCTCGAGGACTACCTCGAAACCATCTACCTCATTCTGGGGCGCGCTCCCGCGGCCCGCGTCCGCGACATCGCGCGGGCCCGCGACGTGCGCGCCGCGTCGGTGACCCCGGCCATCCAGCGGCTTGCGCAACTCGGGCTCGTGCAGTACGAGCGGCGCGAATCCATCACGCTCACCCCGGCCGGCGAAGCCCAGGCGCGCCGCGTGCTCTCGCGCCACCATCTGCTGATCCGGCTGCTGCGCGACCTGCTCGGCATCAGTCCCGAAGTGGCCGAACAGGATGCCTGCGCCATCGAACACCATTTGTCCGACGAGACGGTCGACCGGCTGGCGCGGCTCTTCGAGTTCGTGCAGCGCTGTCCGAAGGGCCGCCAGGGGTTCCTGCAGCGGCTGCGCCAGTGTGCCATCGTCAATCCCGAACAGCCACACTGTCAGGGCAACTGCCCGCTGCGCAGCGGGCAAACGCGCGCCACGGCGGCGGCCCGACGCCGCACCTTGGCCGACCTGCGGCCGGGCGAAAGCGGCATCGTCGGGCAGGTCGAAGGCGACGGTCCCGTGCGCCAGCGGCTGCTCGACATGGGCATGTTGCCGAACGTCCAGGTCAGCCTCGAACGCGTCGCCCCGGCCGGCGACCCCCTCTGGATCCGCATGGCCGGCTACCAGCTGAGCCTGCGCCGCGAAGAAGCCGCGCGCGTCGTGCTCAGCGACGGCGAGGGGCCTGAACTGCGCAAACGGGAGCACGCCGCCGCATGAGTCCGGGCCCGAGTTTCCGCGTCGCCCTTGCCGGCAACCCCAACTGTGGCAAGACCTCGCTCTTCAACGCGCTGACCGGCTCCCACCAGCGCGTCGGCAACTACGCCGGCGTCACGGTCGAGAAGAAGGAAGGGCGCTACGCGTTTGAGGGCACCGAATACGCGGTGCTCGACCTGCCGGGCACCTACAGCCTCACGACGACCTCCCCCGAAGAAGCCATCGCGCGCCGCGAACTGCTCGAGGGCCGGCCCGACGTCACGGTCGTGGTCGTCGACGCCACGAATCTGCCGCGCAACCTGTATCTGCTCACCCAGATCATGGCCATCGGCATGAACCCGGTGCTCTGCCTCAACATGTCCGACGAGGCGCGGCGCATCGGGCAGCGCATCGACCGCGCGCAGATGGAACGGCTGCTCGGCTTCCCGGTCGTCGAGACGGTGGGCCACCGCGGCGAAGGGCTCGAGGCGCTGCGCGCGGCGGTCGCCCGCGCCTGCCGCACGCCGGCCGCCGAATGCCGGCTCGTGCTCGGCGAACGCGTCGACCAGGCCGTCGCCGCCATCGGGCCGCTCTACGAGTCCGCCCCGCCGCCGCCCGGCGCCCCGCCGCCGCTCTGGCTGGCGCTGAAACTGCTCGAAGGCGAGCCGGCCGCCGCGGCCTTCGCGCGCGAGCGGCTGCCGCACGCCGAAGACCTGCTGCTGCGGGTCGCCGCTGCCGCCCGCGCCCTCGAAAGCGACACGCGCATGCCGGTCGCCACGTTCATCGCCGACCGACACTACGGTTTCATCGCCGGGCTGCTGAAGGAAGTCATCATCCGCACGCCGCGGGCCGACGCGCGCGCCTACTCCGACCGCATCGACGCCATCGTCTGCCACCGCCTGCTCGGCCCGTTTCTCTTCCTCGGCGTCATGTATGCCATTTTCTGGCTGACGTTCACGGTCGGCGCCTACCCCATGGCCTGGCTCGAAGACGGCTTTGGCGCCCTCGCCGGCAGCATTGCCGCCCACTGGCCGGCCGACGGGGCGCTGCCGTGGCTGCGTTCGCTCGTGATCGACGGACTGCTCGGCGGCGTCGGCGGGGTGCTGGTGTTCCTGCCGAACATCGTGCTGCTGTTTCTCGGGCTCACCTTCCTCGAAGACACGGGCTACATGTCGCGCGCGGCGTTTCTCGTCGACGGCGTCATGCACCGCTTCGGGCTGCACGGCAAAAGCTTTCTCCCGCTCGTCACGGGCTTCGGCTGCTCCATTCCGGGCATCATGGCCACGCGCACCCTCGAAAACGAACGCGACCGGCTCACGACCATGCTCGTGCTGCCGCTCATGTCGTGTGGCGCGCGCCTGCCCATCTGGATGCTGCTCATCCCGGCGTTTTTCCCGCCGGCCTGGCACGCGCCGATGCTTGGGCTCATCTACCTCGTCGGCATCGTGCTCGCGGCGGCGCTCGCGAAGTTGCTCCGCACCACCTTGCTGCGCGGCGCCGAGGCGCCCTTCGTCATGGAACTGCCGCCCTACCGGCTGCCCACGCTCAAGTCGGTCGTGCGACGCATGGCCGAACGGGCCTGGGCCTACGTGCGCAAGGCGGGCACCGTGGTGCTCGGCATCTCGTTGCTCATGTGGCTGCTCACGAACTACCCGCAGAAGACCGACTTCGATGTCGACCGCGAGCTCGCCGCCCACCGCGTCGTGGCCGTGGCCGGCAATGCCGCGCCGGGCGCCGCGTCGGCCGCCGCCCCCGCGGTCCCTGCGCCGCTCAGCGAGGCCGACATCCAGCACCGCCGCGACGCCGAACGGCTCGCCTACTCGGCCGCGGGACGGCTCGGCCGATTCGTCGAGCCCGTGTTCACCCCGCTCGGCTTCGACTGGCGCGTCACCACGGCGCTGTTCGGCGCGTTCGTCGCAAAGGAAGTGTTCGTGGCCCAGCTCGGCGTCATCTTCTCGCTCGGCGGCGAGGACGGCGACAACCATACGTTGCGTGACGCCCTCGCCCGGTCCTACGACCCGCTCACGACGTTTGCGCTGATGCTGTTTCTGCTCGTCGCCACCCCCTGCATGGCCACGGTGGCCGTCACGCGCCGCGAGTCGGGCTCCTGGAAGTGGCCGGCGCTCCAGTTCTTCGGCCTGACGGCCATCGCCTACCTGTTGGCGTTCGTCGTGTACCAGGGCGGGCGGCTCCTCGGGCTGTAGGCGGAGCCTGTTGCCCGGGGAACGGCGCGGGGCCTACGGGCCGAGCCGCACGCAACGCACGCGGTTGGCGGGTGTGGGCTTGGGCGCGAACTGCGAGGTGCGCGAGCGCACGCGCCCGCCGGCCTCTTCGAGCACCCAGGCGTAGGTCGGCGCCGTGGGGTCGGTGGTACCGGTCCAGTTCGGGTTCGTGCCGCTCGCGACGTTGAACACCTCGACGTCGAGCGCCGGGTTGACGCGCGTGGTGTCGATGATGCTGCGGGCCTCGAGCGCGTTCGGCAGTCGCCAGTCGTCGAAGCCGCCGAAGCGCAGCGCCTCGCAGTACTGCAAGGCCCCGACCCAGGGCGGGCCGGCCAGCTCGTTGCGTTGCCACAGCAGCCCCGTGCGCGTGTCGAAGATGAGCCCTTCGCCGGCCACGTCTTCATTCTTGTAGTAGCGGCAGCCCGTGAGATCGGGCAGCGGGTCGACGTCGGCCACGCAGCGCACGGCGTAGTACGCGGTCTTGGCGGTGTAGGTCACCTCGCCGCTGCCGAAGTCGACGACCCAGGCCGAGTTCGGCGCCGCGGCCCACGTCGTCGCCGTCCAGAAGCCGATGGCCGGCTGGTCCGGGAACGACTTCTGCGGCAGCGTCTGGCCCTGCGTCATGAGCGACAGCTGTTCGTAGTCGTCGGGCACGCGCCAGCGTCCGTAGCCACCGTAGGACCCCTGGCCGAGGCAGTAGTCGTGCGCGCCGGGCCAGTTGACCTGGCCGTTGTAGCCGATCTGCCAGACGAGCCCGGTGCGCCGGTCGAGGACCGTGGGCTGGCTCGGCACGTCGTAGCGAATCTCGTACCGTTCGATGTCCCAGCCGGGCAGCGCGTAGTCCCAGCCGTACTGGGCGTCCTGCCCGCAGTAGGCGATGTCCTGGCAACCCGGGTCGCCGCCCACGCCCGGGCACTCGATGAAACTGCGGTCGTCGTAGCAGTGCAGCTGCGCCGTGTCGGGCGGCCAGAAGAAGCGGAACTCGCCGCGGTTGCACGGCAAAAGGATGTCGCCGCAACCCGCCGGCACGTTGGCTCGCGGGCCGCTGCCGACCGCATCCCATCGTCGGTCGTCGGGCAGCGGCAGCGGGAAGTACTTGCAGCCGCCCGCCCCGTCGCAGGCCCCCTTGCCGCCCTCGCACGGTGTGCACGCGGCCGCGGGCGCGCCCACGCAGAGCCCGCTCGTGACGTTGCAATAGCCGCCGAGGCAGTCGGGCGCCGGGTCGCAGTCGGTGGCCGTGAACTGGTCGCGTGCCTGGCAGCGGTAGCTCGTGTTGCCGGAGCACACGCTCTGGCCGACCGCGAGCCCCGTGCCGTCGGGCCGCGCGCAGGGAAGCGCCGGCGCGACGCAGAACCGCTGGCCGTCGGGCGCGAGCCGGCAGTTGCCGCTGACGCACTGGGTGTCGAGGCCGCAGCGCGCCCCGAGTTCGAGCAGCGCCAGGCACTGGCCGGCCGTGCCGCAGTAGTAGCCCGGGGCACAGGCGCCGCTTGCCTCGCAGCTGCTCTCGCAGAGACCGCCAAAGCACAGGTACGGCACGCACGCGTAGGCCACGCCGGCGCAGTCGCCCGCCCCGTCGCACGTGAATTCCAGGGCCGTGGCCGCGTCGTCGCACGTCGGCTCGGCACAGGGGAAGTCGCCGCCCGGGAACTGGCAGCGGCCCACCCCGTTGCACGTGCCACCGCACAGCGGATGGTCGCCGGCGCAGTCGTTGAACGGGTCGGCGCCGGCCTCGATCGGCGCGCAGCCGCCGAGCCCGTCGCACTGGACGCACGTGCCGCAGGCCGTACCGCCGTCGGGGTAGAAACAGGCGCCGTTGCCGTTGCAGCTGCCCGTGCAGGGGGCGTCGCCGGGGCAGTCGCCATTCGGGTCGGCCCCCGAGGGCACGTTGCCGCAGCGGCCGGCCCCGTCGCACTGCATGCAGAGCCCGCAGTCGAGGCCGAGCGCCGGGAACTGACAGGCGCGGGCCCCGTTGCAGGTGCCGCCGCACGTACCCGAGCCGAGACACTCGTTGTTCGGGTCGGAGCCGGCCGCGAGCGGCTGGCAACTCCCCGGCAGGCCGGGTTGGTTGCAGCGCTCGCAGGTGCCGTTGCACGCCGTGGCACAGCAGACGCCGTCGACGCAGAAATCGGACAGGCACTCGCTGCCGAGCGTGCAGGCCGCGCCAACCGCGAGATCGGCGACGCAGCGACCGCCCGTGCAGTGGTAGCCCGTGGTGCACTGGCTGTCGGTGCCGCAGGACGTGAGGCAGGCGCTGCCCGAACAGAGGTACGGACTGCAGTTGACCGGCACGGTGCTGCAGCCGCCCGCCCCGTTGCAGCGCCGTTCGGTGAGCGTGGCCCCCGAGCACGTGGCCGCGCCGCAGAACGTCTGCGCGCCGGGGAACGTGCAGCTGCCGAGCCCCGAGCACGCCCCGTCGCAGGCCGCCACGCTGCCGGCGCACTGGTCGAACGGATCGAGCCCGGAGCCGACCGCCGCACAGCCGCCCGCTCCGTTGCAGCGCTGGCAGAGCCCGCACGAGATGCCGCCGCTCGGGAACTGGCAGCCGCCGCTGCCGTCGCACGTGCCGCCGCACGTGCCCGCCCCGGCGCATTCCTCCCGCGGGTCGCTGGAGGCGGGCTCGAGCACACAGGCGCCGGCCCCGTTGCAGGCGCGACACAGCCCGCAGGCGAGCCCGAGCGCCGGGAACTGGCAACTGCGCGCCCCGTTGCACGTGCCGCCGCAGGTGCCGCTGCCTGCGCATTCGTCGTTCGGGTCGAGGCCCGCGCCGACCGGCAGGCACTGGCCGGCCGTGCCCGCCCCGTCGCAGCGTTCGCACGGCCCGTTGCAGGGCCCGCCGCAGCACACGCCGTCGACGCACTCTCCCGACGTGCACTGCGCCGCGTAGCTGCACGGCGTGCCGAGCGGCTGGTCGCCGACGCACTGGCCGCCGCTGCAGTGGTAGCCGGCCGCGCAGTGGGGGTCGCCCGTGCAATTCGTGCGGCAGCGCGTGGCGTCGGCGCAGACGTAGCCACCGCAGTCGACCCATTCGATGCGACAACTCGCGCCGTCGCAGCGCGGGGTCGTGTGGGCGTCGCCCTCGCAGGCGTCGCTGCCGCACACCGTGCCGAGCGGATAGGTGGCGCAGCTGCCCTCGCCGTCGCACTCCCCGGTGGTGTCGCAGCCCTCCGGTGCGCTCCACGGGCAGTCGTTGTAGGGGTCGCTGCCGGCCGCAACCGGCAGACAGCGGCCACTGCTGTCGCAGCCATGGCAGACGGCGCACGCCTCGCCCTGCGGGTAGCGGCAGCCGCCAAACCCGTCGCACAACGCCCCGCAACCGAGGTCGCCGCCCGGACAGTCGCCGAACGGGTCGCTGCCGGCGGGTGCCGCCTGACAGTTGCCGCCGCCGTCGCACTGCTGGCAGTTGCCGCACCAGGTGTCGCTGCCGGCAAAGACGCACAGCCCGCCCGAATCGCAGGTGCCGGCGCACGCGCCGAGCCCGCCGCACGGCTGGGCCGTGCCCGGATACTGGCAAGCGCCGCCCCCGTCGCAGCTGCCGGCGCAGTCGAGGTCGATGCCCGGGCAGTCGCCAAAGGGATCGGCGCCCGGAGGAACCGGCGAGCAGTCGCCGGCGCCGTCGCACTGCTCGCAGGGGCCACAGGGGGTGTCGGGGCCGGGCAGCAGGCAGTTGCCGACCCCGTCGCAGAGCCCCGCGCACTCGCCCTTGCTGCCGCACAGCGTCTCGTCGGCCGGATAGGCGCAGGCGCCGAGGCCGTCGCAGAGTCCCGCGCAGTCGGGGTGCGCGGCCGGGCACTGCGCAAACGGGTCGGCGCCCGCCGCGATGGGGGCACACTGGCCCGCGCCGTCGCAGGCCAGACACTCGCCGCACGGCGCGAGCTCGTCGGGGTAGAGGCAGGCGCCGCTGCCGTCGCACAGCCCGGCGCAGACCCCGTCGCCCGGACAGTCGCCCAGCGGATCGCTGCCGTACGGCGTGGGTACGCACTCGCCGAACCCGTCGCACGCCTGACACGGGCCGCAGCCGAGGCCCACCGGTGCATAGCCGCAACCACCGTCGCCGTCGCAGGTGCCGCCGCAGAGGTCGAGCCCTGGGCATTCGTCTTCGGGGTCGCTGCCGGCGCTGAGCGGCAGGCACTGGCCCGCGGCGCCCGGCTCGGCGCAGTGCTCGCAGAGCCCATCGCAGGCCCCGTCGCAGCACACCCCATCGGCGCAGTGCCGGCCCTCGCACTGCTCGTCGCGGATGCACTCGGCGCCGAGTGCGAGCGCGCCGTAGCAGCTGCCGTCGACGCACGTGTAGCCCGCGGCGCAGTCGTCGGGCCCCGCGCAGGAACCGCGGCATTCGCTCTCGTTCGCGCAGGCGTAGCCCCCGCACGACTCGGCGCGCGGCTCGCACACGCCGGCCGCGCAGGCCGCGCTGAGCAGGTTGCCGGCGCTGCACGTGAGCGGCGCGCAGGGCAGTTCGTCGGCGTAGCGGGCGCAGGCGCCGGCCCCGTCGCAGTCGCCCGTGCGGCCGCAGGTGGCGACGGGGTCCGCGGCGCATTCTTCGCGCGGGTCGCTGCCCGCTTCGGCCGGCACGCAGGTGCCCGCCGCGTCGCACGTGGCGCACACGCCGCAGGCCGCGCCCGCCGGAAAGGCGCAGGCGCCGGCCCCGTCGCACGTGGCGGG
>CAYRCM010000091.1:0-21808 GCA_964422715.1 uncultured Myxococcales bacterium
CGTGGGAGGTCTGGCCCGACATGCCGGTCAGATTCTGAGGAGACCACGATCCATGGATCATCGAGCACCCGATACAACACACACGTTTGTCCGTCTGGACAGGATCCTTGTCGCCCTTGCGGGGCTGGGCCTCCTCGTCCTCGCCGGCTACTTCTTCTACGTCGATATGACCGCCGATTGGCGTTCATACCAGGCCGAATTCCGGGATGTGGTGGCGGGGACCCTGGGTCCGGATCGCGCGGCGGCAGCTCCGGAAGGCGAACCGCCGCGCGGCTCGCCGCCCCCGAGCGACGCCTCGGAGCCCCCGCCGCCCGAGGCCCAGGAGCCCGCGGCCGCGCCCGAAGCGTTGGCGGCCACGGTCGACCTCAGCGCCACCGAGCGCAGTCCCGCCGGGCCGCTCGTGCAACGGCTGCCCGACGGCCGCACGCTCACGCTCACCATCGACGCCGCGCTCCAGGACGACTTGACTGAATTCCTGCGCCACTACGACGTCCCGTTCGGCGCGCTCGTGCTGCTCGACCCGCGCACGGGCGACGTGCGCGCCATGGCCGAGCACAGCGCGGCCAACCGCAGCCTCAAGGATTTCGCCGTCCAGGCCATCGCCCCGTCGGCGTCCATCTTCAAGATCGTCACGGCCGCGGCCCTCGTCGAACACGCCGGGGTGCGCGCCGCCGATGTCACGTGTTTCAATGGCGGACTGCACGGCATCGGCCTCGGGCACCTCGAGGACAACCCGGCCCGCGACACCCGCTGCGAAACGCTCGCCGAGGCGCTTGGCCACTCCTCCAACGCCGTGTTCGGCAAGCTCGCCGACCGCCGCCTCACGGCCGAGGTGCTCCAGCAGTACGCCGAGCGTTTCGGCTACAACCGGCCCATTCCCTTCCCGCGCTCCGTCGAGGTCAGCCCCGCGCGCATTCCCGCCGAACGGCTCGAACGGGCGCGGGCGGCCGCCGGCTTCTGGCACTCGCGCATGTCGCCGCTGCACGGGGCGCTCATCGCCGGCGCTATCGCCAACGGCGGCACCGCCATGGCGCCGCGGCTTGTGGCGGCCGTCGACGGCGACCCGGGACGCGCCCCCGCGGTCCGGCCGCTGTTTGCCGCGGTCAAGCCCGAAACCGCCGCGATCGTGGCCGAGCTGATGGTCGCCACGACCGAAAGCGGCACCGCGGCCAAGCACTTCCGCGCGAGCAAGCGGCCCGCGGCGCTCCGGGGGCTGCGCATCGCCGGCAAGACCGGCAGCCTCAACAACCGCGGCGAGCGCCCGTTCCACTTCTCCTGGTTCGTCGGATTCGCGCCGGTCGAGCGGCCCACCATCGTCGTGTCGGCGCTCATCGTGAACGAACCAACCTGGCACATCCGCGCCGCCCAGGCGGCGCGCTACGCCCTGGCCCGCGCGCTGCGGTCGGCCCCGGCGGCCGCCCCGGCGGAACCGGGCATCTGAGCGCCGGCGCACGCCGCGCCGCGTGCTGCGCGGGCTCCCCCCCGGCGGGGGCCCGGCGGGGGATGCCATGCGCATCGTTTTCGTCACGCCCGAGGTCGTTCCCTATTCCAAGACCGGCGGGCTCGCCGACGCCACGGCCGCGCTTGCGGCGGCCCTGCGTCGCGCGGGCGCCGAGGTGACGATCGTCACGCCCGCCTACCGCGGATCCCTCGACGGGCCCGTCACCCCGGTGCGGCTCGACAAAGACGTCACCGTCGAGCTCGCCGGTCAGCGGCTCTCGGCCGCCGTCTGGCGCGCGCAGGGGGCCGAGGGCGTTCCTGCCTACCTCCTCGATCTTCCGGCGTTTTTCGACCGGCCGGGGCTCTACGGTGACGCGTCGGGTGACTACCCGGACAACTGGCTGCGTTTCGGCTTCCTGTGCGCGGCCACGTTCGAGGTCGTCCGGCGCTACCAGTTGCACCCCGACATCCTGCACGCCCACGACTGGCAGGCGGGGCTCGTGCCGCTCTACGCCTTCCAGGACTACCGCCACTACTTCAGCACGGTGCTCACGGTGCACAACGTCGGCCACCAGGGGCTCTTTCCGCCCGACGTCTTGGCCCCGCTGGGCATCGAGCCGGCGCTGTTCACGCCGGCGGGTGTCGAGTACTGGGGTCAGGTGGGCTTCCTCAAGGCCGGTCTCATCTACGCCGACCGCATCACGACGGTCTCACCGCGCCATGCCGAGGAAATCTGCTCGCCCGACTTCGGGCGTGGCCTCGAAGGGGTCTTCGCGTTTCGTCGCGACGCGCTGCGCGGCATCCTCAACGGCGTCGACTACGCGGTCTGGGATCCGCGTCACGACGGGCTCATCGCCCAGCGCTACGGCCCCAAGCCCCCGTTTGCGGGCAAGGGAGCCTGCAAGAGCGCCCTCCAGGCTGAATTGGGGCTGCCCGCCCGGCCCGACACGCCGCTCGCGGGCATCGTGACCCGGCTCACCGAGCAGAAGGGTTGCGACCTGCTGCTCGACACGCTCGCCGAACTTGCCCGGCGCGATCTGCAAGTGGCCATCCTCGGGGCCGGCGCGCCCGCCATCGAGGACGCCTTCCGCCAGGCCGCCGCGGCCCTGCCCGGGCGCGTCGCGTTGCGTCTCGGATACGACGAGGGGCTCGCGCACCGCATCCAGGCGGGGGCCGACTTCTTCCTCATGCCGTCGCGCTACGAGCCCGGCGGATTGACGCAGCTCTACGCGTTGCGCTACGGCACCATCCCCATCGTCCACGCCGTCGGCGGGCTGCACGATTCGGTCGACGAGGGTCCGAACGGCGTCGGCTTCCGCTTCGCGCCGTTCGAGCGTGCGGCCTGGCTCGACGCGGTCGATCGCGCCGTGGCCGCCTACCGCGACCGGCTCGGTTTCACGGCGCTGCGTGAACGCGCCATGGAGCGCGACCATTCGTGGACGCGGCCGGCCGCGAGTTACCAGCAACTCTACGCCCACATCCTGGAGGAAGCGTGACCATGACCAGCACCGAAGAGGCCCGCGAACGGCTGCGGCGACTCGATGCCGAGGCCGAACTCGGCGGCGGACCCGACCGCATCGCGAAGCAGCACGAAGAAGGCAAGGGCACGGCCCGTGAGCGCCTCCAGCAGCTCTTCGACCCCGGGAGCTTCGTCGAGATCGACCGCTTCGTGCTGCACCACTGCACCGACTTCGGCATGGCCGACAAGCGCATCCTCGGCGACGGGGTCGTCACCGGCTACGGCACCATCGACGGGCGCAACGTCTTTGCGTTCGCCCAGGACTTCACGGTGTTCGGTGGCTCGCTCGGCAATGCCTTCGCGAAGAAGATCTGCAAGGTCATGGAGATGGCGCTGCGGTCGGGCGCCCCCATCGTCGGCCTCATGGACTCGGGCGGCGCGCGCATCCAGGAGGGCGTCGAGAGTCTCGCCGGCTACGCCGACATCTTCCTGCGCAACACGCTGTCGTCGGGCGTCATCCCGCAGCTCAGCGCCATTCTCGGGCCCAGTGCCGGCGGGGCCGTCTATTCGCCGGCCATCACCGATTTCATCCTCATGGTCGACAAGACCGCGTACATGTTCATCACGGGGCCCGAGGTCATCAAGGCCGTCACGCACGAGTCGGTCACCAAGGAAGACCTCGGCGGCGCCCAGAGTCACGCCACGCGCAGCGGCGTCGCGCACTTCGCCGAGCCCGACGAGGCCACGTGTTTCGCCCGGGTCCGCGAACTGCTCTCGTTCATGCCGTCCAACAACACCGAGGACCCGCCCTTCGTGCCGACGGCCGACCCGTCCGACCGGCGCGAGGCCAAACTCACGACGCTCATCCCGGCCAACCCGAACCAGCCCTACGACATGCGCGAGCTGCTGGCCGCCGTCGTCGACGACGGCCACTTCGTCGAGGTGCACGCCGGCTGGGCGCGCAACATCCTCGTCGGTTTCGCGCGGCTCGGCGGCTTCAGCGTCGGCATCGTCGCGAACCAGCCGAACCACCTCGCGGGCTGCCTCGACAACAACGCCTCAGTCAAGTCGGCCCGTTTCGTGCGGTTCTGCGACGCCTTCAATATCCCGCTCATCACGTTCCTCGATGTGCCCGGGTTCCTGCCCGGCACCGACCAGGAATACAACGGCATCATTCGCAACGGCGCCAAACTGCTCTACGCGTTCGCCGAAGCCACGGTGCCCAAGGTCACCGTCATCGTGCGCAAGGCGTACGGCGGCGCCTACTGCGTCATGGCCAGCAAGCACCTGCGCGCCGACCTCAACTACGCCTACCCCGGCGCCGAGGTCGCCGTCATGGGCCCGGAAGGGGCCGTCAACATCGTGTTTCGCAAGGAATTGGCCGAGGCCAGCGACAAGGCCGCCGCGCGCGACGAACTCGTTCGGCGCTATCGCGACGCCTTCGCCAACCCGCGCAAGGTGGCCGAACTCGGCTACATCGACGAGATCCTCTACCCCGAAGACACGCGCCCGCGCCTCATCCGTTCGCTGCAGCTGCTGCGCAACAAGCGCGACCAGAACCCGCCGCGCAAACACGGCAACATCCCGCTCTGACGGGCCCGCCGGCCCCCGGCGTCGCCCCAACGCGGCTTGCTGCCTCGCAACTATTCAATTCGACAAGACAATTTTGACGCGCCAAAGACCATGATCTTTGGCTCCCGGCCGTGCTAGAATCCAGGAATTTTCTGCCAGCCTGGGCATCGCCCCGGGCCGGCGTTGCGGGGCTCGATCCCGGGATTCCGAGGCATGCACGATAGGAGGCCGACCATGCCACTGCGCGTCCAACTCGTTCCACCGGCTCGGCGAAAGGCCATCCCGCAAGATGCGAGCAAGATCGGTTTCGGCCGCCAGTTCAGCGACCACCTGTTCGCCATGGACTACCAGGCCGGCAGCGGCTGGCACAACGCCCGCATCGAGCCCTACGGCCCGCTGCAACTCGACCCGGCCGCCATGGTGCTGCACTACGGCCAGGAAGTCTTCGAGGGGCTCAAAGCCTACCGCGGAGACGACGACGGCATCTACCTTTTCCGGTACAGAGACAACCTCCAGCGGCTCAACCACTCCTGCGATGCGCTCGTCATGCCGCGCATCGACGTCGACTTCGTGGCCGACGCGCTGCGGCAGCTGCTCCTGATCGAACGCGAGTGGGTGCCACGCGGGCGGGGCGCGTCGCTCTACATCCGGCCCAACATGATCGCGGTCGACCCCTACCTCGGCGTGCGGCCGTCGCAGTCGTTCCTCTTCTACATCATCCTCGGCCCGGTCGGAGCCTACTACCCCGAGGGCTTCAACCCCATCACCATCTTCGTCAGCGACCAGTACGTCCGGGCCGTGCGGGGCGGCGTCGGCGAGGCCAAGACGGCCGCCAACTACGCCGCGAGCCTGCGCGGGCAGCACGAGGCCAAGGCCGCCGGTTACACGCAGGTGCTCTGGCTCGACGCCATCGAGCGGCGCTACGTCGAAGAAGTGGGCACCATGAACATCTTCTTCCTCGTCGGCGGCGAACTCTTCACGAGCCCGCTGAACGGCACCATCCTGCCCGGCATCACGCGCGAATCGGTGCTGCAGATCGCCCGCTCCTGGGGGGTGCCCGTGCGCGAAGAGGCGCTCAGCATCGACCAACTCGTCGACGCGGCCAAGAGCGGCACGCTGCAGGAAGTCTTCGGCACGGGCACGGCGGCCGTCATCTCGCCCGTGCGCGCCTTCTGCTACCGCGGTGAGACCCACGTCGTCGGCAACGGCGATTCGGGCGCGCTCGCGCTCAAACTCTACGACTACCTGTTGCGCTTGCAGTACGGCCAGGCACCCGACCCCTACGGCTGGGTCACGCGGGTCGACGGCTGACAACCAGTCGCCTTCCTTCGGATGCCTTCGCCGCTCCCCCCTGCGGCGTACCAGGACTACGCCTCGGGGGACCGCTCCTTGGCGCCTCGGTATCCTTTGGAACGCAACTTGGTGTGACACCCCGCATCAGGCACGGGTCTCGCTCGGTGGCCCGCCGGCCGCCGTCACGAGCCGCGCGAGCCCGTGGCGCAGCCGTTCCACGACCCGTTCGACCGATTCACCCTTGACCGTGGCGCCCGACGCCTGCACGTGGCCGCCCCCGTGGAACGTGCCGGCAAGGGCGGCCACGTCGTAGCCCGGGCGGCTGCGAAACGAGATCTTGACCTCGCCCGGCCGTTCGCGCACGAGCGCACAGGCCTTGACCCCGCCCACCTGGTTCAGCAGCGACACGAGGTCGCGGACTTCGTCGCTGTCGAGCCCTAGGTCCTCGACTTGCGCCGGCCGCACGACGAGCAGCGCCGCGGCGCCGTCGGCCAGGTATTCGACGCCGCTGAGCGTGCGTCCGAGCAGCGTCAGGTAGCCGGCGGGGCGGTTCGCCCACAGGGCCTCGTCGATGCGCCCCGCGTCGGCCCCGGCGGCCAGCAGTTCGCCGGCCACGCGCAGCGGCCCGGGGTGATTGCGGATGAAGCGGAAATTCTGGGTGTCGTAGATCAGTGCGGCGTAGAGGCAGTCGGCGATGCGCGGCGTGAGCGGCACGCCGAGCCGCTGGAGCAGCCGGTAGGCCAGTTCCCCCGTGGAACTGGCGTCGGGGTCGATGTAGCCCGGCACGGCGCCCCCGTTCGGCGGCGGCACGTGGTGGTCGATGGCGCAGCCCGGCAGCCCGCGGCGCAGCGCATGCGCCACGAACGCCCCCGCGCGACGGATCTCGCACGTGTCGACGAGCACGAGCAGGTCGGCCGCGCCGAGGTCGACGGGCTGCTCGGGGGCCGGCGCCGTGACGAGACGGTCGGGGTCGAGGAAGGCGTAGCGCGGCGGCAGCGGGTCCTGATTGATGATGCGGACGCGGCGGGTGGGGCGCGTGAGCCCGAGCGCCAGCGCCAGGCAAGCGCCCACGCCGTCGCCGTCGGGCCCGCGGTGGGTCGTCAAGACGATGTCGTGCGCCTTTTCGAGCGTCTCGACGAGCGAATTCGGCACGTCGGCCGGCGACAGGTTCATGCGGGCGGCTCCGTGGGCAGAAGATCGAGGAAACGACGCAACATGAACGCCGTGGCGCCCCAGACGGGGTGGGGTGCGGTGTCGAACACGTAGAACCAGTGTTGCCGGCCCTGCCATTCGAGCGCTTCGCGGCGGCAGTGGGCCGGTTGCCGCAGCCAGGCGAGCGGCACGAGGAACCACGAATCGATCTCGGCGGCCTGGGGCGTGAGCGGGCCGAGTTCGGGGACGTGGCCGACGCACGGGGTCACCCGAAAGCCGGTGATGGTGACGTAGTCGTCGAGCAGGCCGAGCCGCCGTACGCGGCTCTCGGGCAGGCCCAGTTCCTCGGCCGTTTCGCGCAGGGCCGTGGCCCAGGGCGAGACGTCGGCGGGTTCGCGCACGCCGCCCGGGAAACTGACCTGCCCCTGGTGCTGGGCGACCCGCTCGCTGCGCTTCGTGAAGAGCACCTGGAGCTGCCCGGCATGCTCGACGAGGGCGAGCAGCACGGCCGCCTCGACGTGCCCCGCGGCGGGCTCACTGTGGCGTTGCCGCGCCGCGAGCTGCGCGCGCAGTCGCTCGAGGAAACCCGCCGCGGATTCGGCTTGCATGGCCTAGTCCCGCGTGCGTCGAAGGTGGCTCATGAATTCCTCGCGCGACGGCGCGTGCACTTCGAGCCGCCCTCGGAACACGCTCGTCGTCATGGTGACGTTTTCCTGGCTCACGCCGCGCATGGCCGTGCACAGGTGCGTCGCCTCGACGACCACGCCCACGCCCTCGGGTTCGAGCGCGTCCTGGAGCGCGTCGGCGATCTGGCGGGTCATGCGTTCCTGGACCTGCAACCGACGCGCGAACACCTCGACGAGCCGTGCGAGTTTGGACAGCCCTACGACCTGGCCGCGCGGGATGTAGCCCACGTGGCAGCGTCCGAAAAACGGCAGCAGGTGGTGTTCGCACAGGCTGTAGAAACGGATGTCGCGGCACAGCACGAGCTGGTCCCAGGCTTCCTCCACGATGGCGTTGCGCAGCAGCGCGCGCGGGTCGACCTGCGCGCCGGCGACGAGCTCACGCCAACTTCGCGCGACGCGCGCCGGCGTCTGACGCAGCCCCTCCCGGTCGGGATCCTCGCCGAGCGCCACGAGAAAGTCGTGCACGATGGCTTCCATGAACCCCACTCGCCCGCGCCGCCGCTTTGGCGCGAGCGCCTGTGATAGCAGAGGAACCGGGGCCAATCAACCGCGCCCTGGCCCGGAGCGTCTGCGCCACGCGTGCCGCCCGGCGCGGCGATTGACCGACCCCAGGGTGGGCCGCATAATGCTTGCGCGTGAGCGCAGGCCGAGCCCGGCACCGGCCATCGAGGAAGCGCATGACCCGTTCCGCTGTACCGTCACCGCGAACGCCCGGTCGGCGGGGTCTCTGCCTCGCGGCGGGAGCCCTGTTCGCCGGGGCTCTGCTCGGGGCCTGCGGCGGTGACGAGCGGGCAGCCCAGCGCGATTTCTCGCCGCAGCTCGAAGCCCTCGAACAGGCCGGTCGCTTCGGCTTCGTGACGGTGGTCGTGCGCGCCGACCCGGGCCCCCAGGGCACGGTGCGGCTCAACACCCGCGCTCACTTCGTCGCTCACGAGGGCCTCGCCCGCGACGAAACGCTCGCCATGCTCGGCCTGCCGCCGCTGCTGCGGCTTGCGCCGGCCGGACACTGCGAGGTCGTGCGCCAGCGGCTCGACGCATTCCGCCCAGGGGCGGTCGGCGATGCCTGGATCGAACTGCTCGACGCCGGCGACATCGGCGTGCTCGCCGGTGCGCGCTCGGTGCTCCTCGACAGCCGGTCGTTCCCCGACGTGTTGCCGTTCATGTCGGGGCTCACGTACGAGGGCGTGACGCGCATCCCGGCCGCGCCCGGCGAGCCGCTCGTGACGCTCAGCGCCACCGGGGGCGGCGACGTGGGGCGCTTCGAAGTCACGTTGCGGGCGCCGCCGTCCTTCCGCTTCACGGCGCTGGCCGGTCAGTCACTGCCGAGCAGCGCGCCGCCGCGCATTCCCTGGGGCGCTGACGTCGACGTGCGCTGGGCCGGTCAGGGGCCGCCGAGTGAGCCCGTCATCCTCGAACTCTCGCGGCGTACGTTCGACGCCGTGCACGCGGTTCGCTGCGTCGTTCCCGACGCCGGTCAGTTCGCCATTCCCGGCCGGCTCCTGGCCGAACTGCCCGCGCTCGACGAACCGACCACCGACCGGCTCTCCGGGCGGCGAATCCGCGCGACCGACTTCTACGCGGCCGGCCTCGACGAGGCGTGGGCTTTTGCCATTTCCGAAGACAGCGTGCTCCTGCCCTGAAGGGCAGCCGCGCGGGCGCCCTGCGCGCCGCGCGTGGGGGTGTCTCGTCGCCGGCTTGCTCGCGGCCTGGCTCGGCGGCTGCGATGCGGCCGGCGGCGCGGCCACGGCGCCGCAGCTCCCCGCGTTGCGGCTCACGGCCGACCCCACACCGACCCCGTTGCTTGCCGGCACGGTGCTGCGCGTCACGGGCGCAGGCTTCGTGCCTTCGGGTGTGGGCACGCAGCGGGTCGTCTTCCTCGGCGTGCCCGGCGGCGACCTCGCGCTCGACGCCCAATACGTCGCCGCCGACGCGCTCGACGTGCGGCTCGAGGCCGAGCACGTGCAGCGGTTTCCGGTCGACGGCCCACCCTGGAGCGGCACGCTGCGCGTCGAGCGCAGCGCCACGGGGCAGGTCGAAAGCGCCGAGCGCGCCGTCGTCCTCCAGGCCCGCTCACGCCTCGAACCACAGCTCACGAGCGTCGCAGCGAGCGGCTACTATCCGGGGGCCACGCTCACGTTCGCGGGCGACGGCTTCCTCCAGTGGAGCGAGGGCACCACGGCCGTCCGGCTCGCCGGCACGTTCACGCCGGCGAGCGGCGGCGCACCGAGCGATGTCTCCGGGCTCGAAGTTCCAACGCGCTACCTCTCGCGCAGCAGCGCCGACCTCGTGCTCACGCCCGACCTGCTCGGGCTTGCGGCCGGGCACTTCACGGGCCGCTTCCAGGTCATCAACTACGTCGCGGCCGAGCCGCCGGCGGCAAGCCTGCCGCGCGATGCCGAATTCGACTACCTCGCGCCCGGCATCGACGGCGTCGAACCCACCATCGTGCGGCGCGGCCAGCGCGTGCGCGTTGGCGGTCACGGTTTCGTTGCCACCGACCCGGCGCTCGAAAGCGCCACGCTCCTGCTGCTCGACGGCACGTTCCGCGGCCGCGACGGCAGCGTTCTCGACCTGACCGGCCCGCGCGCCCTGGCGCTCTTCCCCGACGCGGTACCCGACGCCGCCGGGCTCACGTTCGTGCTGCGCGTCGCGCGCAACCTGCGCGGCGAGCTCGAAGGCCTGGGCCTCGCGCCCGGCACGTTCAGCGGCCGCGTGCTGCCGTTCGTCGTATGGGGCACCGAAGCCGTCGTCGGCAGCGGCCCGCAACTCGATCTCGTCGTGGCGCCGCAACTCCAGGTCGTCTACGTGCGCTTCCTGCCCGGCTTCGACGACGGCCTCGAAGCGTTCGGCCTGCGGGCCGTCGGCGATGCCGTACGCGCCCAGGTCATCGAGGCGGCGCAGCGTCCCTATGCCGGCATCTCGCTGTCCATACGGGCCGAGCGTCCGGCCGATTTCGCCGAGTACGCCGTCGTCGAAATCGGCGGCCGCGACCCCAACGGCCAGGGCTTGCTCGGCCTCGACAACACGGCCGGCAAAGACGTCAACAACCTGCGTTTCGACGACGTCGTCGGCGGCTACAACGCCGAGACCCGGCAGCAAGGCTACTGGGCCTACGGTGGCGTCTTCGTCGAGTCGTTTCTTCAGTTCAGTCCGCGACTTGCCGCCGCTGCCGGGGCCGACTGGCCGGTGGCCAGCGGGCGCTTCGACGAGATTTTCGGGCCCTTCGCGCCGAGTCTCGGCGGCACCCCCGTCGACGCGGCCGAGCGGGGCCTCGACGGGCCGCGGGCGGCGGCCATTGCCGAGGCCGTACGGGTGCTCGGCAACCTCGTCGGTGACACCGCCGCCCACGAGGTGGGGCACACGCTCGGGCTCGCGGCCATCGAGGGAGCGCTGCACAATTTCGGCGACGAACCGAACTGCCTGATGGACGCCGGCGCCGCCCGGTCTTTCGAGGAGCGCGCCGTGCTCGCCGGGCAGGGCCCCGCGGTCTTCTGCCCCCACAACCGCGCCTACCTGGAAAGGGTGCTGCCCGCCGAATGAATGCCTGCTGCCGTCTCCTTGCCTGGCTCCCGTTGGCGATCGTCGCGCAACTCGCCGCGTGCACGGCGCGCGACGGGCGCGGGACCGACCCTGCAGAGCGACCGAGCGATGTCGCCCCCACCCGCTCGGCCGTCGTTCGGCTCCACCCGCAGGGGCGGCCCGCGGTCGACGTCGGGGTCGAACTCGCCATGACCGAGCCCGAGCGCCTGCGCGGGCTCATGTTCCGCGAGCAGCTCGCGCCCGATGCCGGCATGCTCTTCGTGTTCCCCGATGCGCGGGTGCAGTATTTCTACATGCGCAACACCTACGTCCCGCTCGACATCGTCTTCATTTCGCCCGAGCGTCACGTCGTCGGCATCCTGCGCGACATGCGACCGCTCGACGAAACGAGCCGCTCCGTCGGCGTGCCCTCCCAGTTTGCGCTCGAGGTCCCCGCGCGTTCCTGTGAGCGCTGGGGCTTGCAGCCGGGCGATCGCGTCGAATTCCTCGGCGTCGCCGCGGCCCCCTGAGCCCATCCGGGGCGTGCTCCCCGTGCCACGCAGGTTGGCGAATTTCGTTGGGTGTTTGCCTTGACACAGGCTGGTTCGATCTGGTACGTCTGCCCCGGCCAGGGGGCCGAACAGGCCAGGAGTCGTCGTGGGGGATGGACAGCGCACCGTCCAGGTCGAAATCCTGGGCACCAAGTATGTGGTGAGAAGCGAGGAGGACGAAGCCTACATTCGCGAGCTCGCCGACTACGTCGCCGCCAAGTTGGAAGAATTCGTTTCCGGACGTACCGGAGTTCCCCTGCAGCGCCTGGTCATTCTGGCCGCCCTTAACATAGCCGACGAACTGTTCCGGGAGCGTGCCCGGCGTCGGACCGACAGTGCCGACTTGCAGCGACGTTCCGAACGCATGCTCGCCTCGCTGGAGGCATTCGAGGTAGAACTGACGGCGTGACTCCCGCGCACACGCGGCGACCGCGCTCCGGGAAACTGGGCCCCCGGTCGGCGTCGCGCGGATGCGGGTTCCTCATACGTCCGCGGGTTGCGGTGCGCCAGCGTGCCGCGCCCCGGTCCCTGCGCCGTGCCCGTCCGCGCCCCATGGGCGCCGGGCCGTCGCGGGTAGCCAGTTGCCTTGCCCTCGGGTCTTCGACCGCGTGGCTCGTCCCGTGCGCGGGGGTTTCCCTGTCCCGCCACGGAACCGACGCCTCAGCCTCTCGGACTCCAGCCAGCCACGGACAGCGATGACGGTGCCGTCGTGACAGGCCCTGCAGACGCGCACCGTTTTCCATAACGAGGAGGTTCGACCGTGACCAGCTTGACACTCATCCTCTCGCTCGTGGCACTCGTCGCGGGCGCGGTCGTGGGGTGGGTCCTGGCTCAGCGGCGCGCGCAACGCGTATCCAGCGCCGAGAAAGCCAAGGCCGCCGACGCGGCAACCCGCATCGTCGAGGACGCCCAGCGCCAGGCCCAGGACATCGAACGCGAAGCCCGCCTGCGCGCCAAGGAAGCCGCCCTCGCCACACTCGACAAGGAGAAAGCCGCCGAAGAGAAACTGCGCTCGGCTCAGGAAGCCGAACGCCACCAGCGCATGCGCGAAGACGCCCTGCGCAGCCGTCAGACCGACATCGAACGGCGCGAACAACTGCTGGGCAAGCGCGAGGCCGACGTTCAGACCGGCGAGGCCGCGCTCGGCGAGAAACGCGCGGCCATCGACAAGGCGCACGAAGAAGCCCGGGCCAACCTCGAGCGGGTGGCCGGGCTCACCCAGGATCAGGCCCGCAAAGACGTCATCAAGTCCATCACCGACGAAGCCAAGCTCGACGCCGCGAAACGCGTCAAGGTCATCGAAGAAGAAACCCGCGAGCAGTCGCAGCGCACCGCGAAGCACATCATCAGCACGGCCATCATGCGTTTTGCGGGCGAGTACGTCAGCGAGCGCACGGTGTCGGTCGTCAACCTGCCGTCCGACGACATGAAGGGCCGCATCATCGGGCGCGAAGGACGCAACATCCGCGCGTTCGAGGCCGTTACCGGCATCGACCTCATCATCGACGACACGCCCGAGGCGGTCATCCTGTCCGGCTTCAACCCGGTGCGGCGCGAAGTGGCCCGCATCGCCCTCGAACGGCTCATCAGCGACGGCCGCATCCATCCGTCGCGCATCGAAGAAGTCGTCGAAAAGACGCGCCAAGAAGTCGACGAATCCATGAAGGAAGCCGGCGAGTTCGCCGTGCTCGAACTCGGTCTTGGCGGCGTGCGCCCCGAACTCGTCAAGGTCATCGGGCGGCTCAAGTACCGCACGAGCTACACGCAGAACGTGCTGATGCACAGCATCGAGGTCGGCTTCCTGGCCGGCACCATGATGGCCGAGCTCGGGCTCGATTCGCGGCTCGGGCGCCGCGCCGGGCTGCTGCACGACATCGGCAAGGCCATCGATCACGAGGTTGAAGGCCCGCACGCGCTCATCGGCTCGCAGCTGCTGCGCAAGTTCGGCGAACCGAAGGAAATCATCCACGCCGTGGCGGCGCACCATGGCGAAGAGAAGCCCAACAGCGTTCTCGCCTGCATCGTGGCGGCTGCCGACGCGCTCTCGGGCGCGCGCCCCGGGGCCCGGCGCGAGATGCTCGAAACCTACATCAAGCGGCTCGAAGAGCTCGAAGCCATCTCGCAGTCGTTTGCCGGCGTCGAGAAGTCGTTCGCCATCCAGGCGGGCCGCGAAGTCCGCATCATGGTCGAGAACTCCGAGGTCAACGACGCCCAGGCGCTCATGCTCGCGAAGGACATCGCGAAGCAGATCGAAGAAAAACTGACCTACCCCGGCCAGATCAAGGTCACCGTCATCCGCGAGACCCGGGCCGTCGAATACGCCCGTTGAGGAGAGCGCCATGACGAGCGCCTTCGATGTTCTGCGCGAGCGGGGTTTCGTCTACCAGGCCACCGATGGGGTGGCCGAGCGCCTCGCCGCCCGGCCCGTGCGCTTCTACGTGGGCTTCGACCCCACCGCCGACAGTCTGCACGCCGGCAGCCTCGTCCCGCTCATGGCCATGCACCACTTGCAGGCGCACGGCCACCAGCCCATCGCCGTCGTCGGCAGCGGCACGGCGCTCGTCGGCGACCCCTCCGGCAAGACCGAGATGCGCCAGCTGCTCAGCCCCGAGCGCATCGCGCAAAACGCCATCGGGCTGCGCGAGCAGATCGGCCGCTTCGTCGATTTCGGCGGCGACCGTGCGCTGCTCGTCGACAACGGCGCCTGGCTCAACGGCCTCGGCTACATCGCGTTTCTGCGCGACATCGGGCCGCACTTCCGCGTCAACGCCATGCTGCAGAAGGAGTCGGTGCGCCAGCGGCTCGAATCCGAGCAGGGCATCTCGTTTCTCGAATTCAACTACATGCTGCTCCAAGCCTACGACTTCTACGTGCTGCACCGCGACCACGGCTGCGAACTGCAGATGGGGGGCCAGGACCAGTACGGCAACATCACGGCGGGCATCGACCTCATCCACCGGCTGCGCGGGCCCGGCGCGCAGGCCTTCGGCATCACCTTCCCGCTGCTCACCGACGCGAGCGGGCGCAAGTTCGGCAAGACCGTGGCCGGGGCCGTGTGGCTCGCGGCCGAACGCACGGCCCCCTTCGAGTACTACCAGTTCTGGCGCAACACGGCCGACGCCGACGTCGCGCGCTTCCTCGGGCTCTTCACCCTGCTGCCCATGGACGAAGTGCGCCGGCTCGGCGCGCTCGCCGACCGGGCCGTCAACCGCGCCAAGGAAATCCTGGCCTACGAGGCCACCCGGCTCGTGCACGGCGCCGCGGCGGCCGCCGAGGCCTGGCGCACGTCGGTCAGCGAATTCGGACCGGCCGACCCCGACGGCCGCATCGAAACCTCATCGGGCGTCGCGGCGCTGTCGGCCGCCGGTGCCGGCGACGTGCCCACCGTCGCGTTTCCCGCGGCGCGGCTCGCCACGGCCCCACGGCTCGTCGAACTGCTCGCCGAAGCGCAAATCACGCCCTCGGTCGGGGCCGCGCGCCGGCTCGTCCGTCAGGGAGGGATCTCGCTCAACGACGAGCGCGTCAGCGACGAGGGCCGGGCTCTCACACCCGACGACGTGTGCGACGGCGCCGTGCGCGTGCGGCTCGGCAAGAAACAGCGGCTCATCCTGCGCTTCGAGGCGTAGCACGAGCCGCGGGGCGCGGCCCGGCCCCGTGTCGGAGCGCCCCGGAACCCCCACCGTTCACCTGGCCGGCGGGCGCGCGACGCGCGCTACGGTTCTGCGCCGGGCCGCTCGGATTCGGCCAACAGGTCGGCGACGAGCGTGGCCGTGGCGGTCGTCACCCGCGTGGCGCGCCGGACCAGCTCGTTCTGGAGGCCGACCGCATCGCTCGGTTCGTCGCCGGCCGCGCGGAAGAGGTCGGCGATGCGGCTCAGGCCCTCGGGGCGGAGCGCGTCCTCGGCGGTCCAGGCGAGCCGGTAGAGGTCGCGCAGCCGCCGCAGGAAACTGAGGTCGTCGGCCAAGGTGGTCCACTCGGTGCGGTGGCGTTGGTCGAGCAACGCCAGGGTCTCGATGAGCGTGCGATTGACGGGCTCGCGCAGTCGGTGCCACGCCTTGTACATGAGCAGCACGGTCTCGATGTCGCGCAGCGCGCCCCGGCCTTCCTTCACGTCGAAGGGGGCGTCGGGGTTCTCGGCGGCGAGCGCGTGGCGCGAGGCAAGTTCGGCTGCCAGATCGCGGATGTACTCAGTCGCGCGCTCGTGGATGTGCGGCGTGATGATGCGCGCCTCGAGCGCCCGGCTCATGCGGCCCGGGCCCACCACCTCGCGCGCGCCGAGCACCTGGGACTTGTCGATGAAGGCGTCGGGGTTCTCGCGGAAGTAGGCGTCGAGGTCGACGAGTCGCGTCACGTAGGCGCCGAACACGTCGGCGAAGCGGAAATGGGGCAGGGTGCCACACTGGCCGAGTGCGGCGCTCATGCGTGCAACAACCCGGTTGGCGTAGCGGAACGACGCATCGGCCGTGGCATCGAGCAACACGATGAGGTCGAAATCGTCGTCGAATGCCTGCTCGCGTCCGGCCCCGCCGGCGACGAAGATGGCGAGCCGGTCGTGGAGCGGCATGCCCTCCCCGCTGCCGCGGTCGACCTCGGCCTTGCAGAGCTCGAACATGCGGGCGATGAAGTGGTCGCTGAATTCACAGAACTCGCGCTCGATGCGGTGTTGCTCGGTGCCGCCGAGCGCGTGCTGGGCGACGCGCACGTATTCGAGTTCGAAGTAGTTGACGAGTTTCTCGCGCCGTTCGCGCAGCGAGCCGCCCTGTTCGAGCCGGCCGATGAGGCCCGTGGCCACCTCGACGAGGCGCGCGTCTTCCCGCAGGTGCGGCAGCACTTCGGGCTCGCGTTCGGCGACGCGCACGAAGCGCCGCCGGAGATCGCGACTCGATTCGCCGTGCAACCGGCAGACATGCGCGAGCCGGTCGCATTCGCGTTGCAGCCGGTCGTCCCAGAGCGGGGAGCCCGCGAGTAGGGCGCCGAGCCGCTGCAAGTCGCGTTCGTCGAGTTCGCTGAGGTAGCGGTTGACGAGCCGCGGGTCGCGCCGAAACAGGTAGGCGAGCCTCGAGACGGCGTCGTCGAACGTGGCGATGCGGGCGAGAAAGGCGGCGTTGAGGGCGTCGAACAGCCCCCGGAAGGGGGCCTCCGGCCCCCGCTGCGACAGCATCACGAGCAGCGCAATGACGGCCGCAAACGAGGAGTTGCCCAGTTCGGCGTAGCCCTGCAGCAGCCGCCGGCGCTGCGCCGCGGGGGCGGCGTCGAAGTCGGCGACGAAGCGGTCGAGCAGCCCTTCCTTGGTTTGCAGGTCGGCGAGCACGTCTTCGAAGTAGCGGATGCCGGCGAACCGCCGCGCGTTTCGCAACAGCGCCGCCGGCAACGACGGCCGCCCCGGCCCCGCGGCCCCGTCGTGCGCGGCCGCGCGCAGGGTGGGGCGAAACACCGAGATGGCGCGCAGGTGGCGGTGCGCATCGCCGACGAGCGCCGTCACGACGCGGCGGGTGGTGCGCACCGCGTCGTAGTAGTCCATCATCAGCTGCTGCCAGGCCGGAATGATGCCCACCTGTTCGAAGCCCAGCGTGTGCGCGACGAGGTCGAGCGACGTGACCGTGGCCTCGTCGGTCAGCGGGATGTCTTCTTCCTGCACGTTGTAGAGCTGGTAGAGGTGGCGAAAGATTTCGATGCGCGCCACGGCTTCTTCGAGTTCGCCGTAGAGGTCGGCGCGGCGCGGGTCGCGTTCGCGCAGCTCGGGCAGGATGTCCCAATAGAGCAGCCGTTCGACGCCGTGGATGGTCTTGCCCACGTAGAGCGCCGCCTTCAACAGGCGCAGCGCGTCTTCCTTGGGGTTGATGGACGTCGTGCCGAGCGGCTGGGCGAGTTGGTTGCGCATGTCGCCGATGGTGCCGCGCAGATACACCTCGTGCATGAACTGGGAGCCGTGCGGCCGGTAGTAGTAGCGCCGCGCCACCCGCTGCATGAAGTCGTCGAAGAGTGCCTGGCTGCCGAAAACGGGCGCCGCGCCGAGCACTTCGGAGGTGGCGACGACGTTTTGCACTTCGCGCTGGCAGTAGCGCACGAACTCGGGGATGGACGCGCTCAGGCGATGACTGCCGACCTGCTCGGACAGGTAGAAATGCAGCCGGCAGGCGTTGCGCAGCATCTCGCCGACGAGGCGGCGCAGCGCCTTGTGCAGCGCGAGGGCGCGCTCGGAGCCATCGTCGATGACGGCGAGGTCGATGTCTTCCTGGTCGGAGCGCGTGCCGACCGAAAGGACCACGAATTCAGGTCGCTCGGCGGCGGGCAGAAAGGTGTCGAGCAACTTCTCCATGTAGGCGGCCGTGAGTCGCCGGAATTCCTGGCCGACCAGCACCAGGAACTCGCGGTAGACCTCGGGTCGGGGGCGGTTCTCCTCGGTGAGGTCGAGACGCAGCACGTCGACCGAGCGCAAGTTGAGGTGCAGCAGTTGCAGCGAGAAGTAGGTGGCCAGGAATCCGAGGCGCTCCGGCTCGTCGCGTCCGACCGAGAGCACGCGTTCCATGTCGTCGCGGACCGCCAGCGACGGGCGCCAGAGACTCACGCGTTCGAGGATTTCGGCGGCTTCGAGGCGCTGCACGAGCGTGTCGCGGTGGCGCGCGATGGTGTGCAGGTACTTGCGGTGGTGGTTGCCGAGCTTCTCGACGCGCGTGCGCAGTCGCGTGTACTGCGAGAGCATGCCCCCTCCTCGGCGCTGGGCGCTCGGCTAGAAGCCGGCTGCGAATCGGTGGGCCGGGACCGTCCGCGGACCCGCGCGGTTCAAGGGGCAACCGGCGGCTCGGCCGCGGCCGTGGCGGACGGCGCTGCGCCGAGCAGCCGCTCGCGGGCGTAGCGCAATCCGGCTTCGAAGGCCTTCAGGTTCATCGCCTCGGTGCCCTTCGGCACGCGCGCGACGAGGGCCGCCCGGGCCGAGCGCTCGGACACGACCGCCGACAGCGCCACGATGAGGCCGAGCGCCACCAGGTTGGCCACGATGGCCTTGCCGGCCTCGCGTTCGGCGAGTTCGGTGATGGGCACGCGGTGGGCCGTGCCGCCGAGCGGCTCGGGCACCGTGCGCACGAACCGCTCGTCGACGATGAGGACCCCGCCGGGCTTGAGATCGCGGGCATACTTGTCGGCCGCTTCCTGGGTCATGGCGAGGAGTACGTCGAGGTTCTCGGCCTTGGGGTAGTCGATGTCGCCGTCGGACACGATGACTTCGGAGCGGCTCGCGCCGCCCCGGGCCTCGGGCCCGTACGACTGGCTCTGGGTGGCGTTCTTGCCGTCGTAGATGGCCGCCGCTTCGGCGAGGATTTTTCCAATGAGAATGAGGCCCTGACCGCCCGACCCGCTCAGTCGGATTTCGCACCGTTCGCTCATGAGTCGCTCCGCCACGCCCTGCGGGCCGCCCGGCCCCGGCGCGGAACTACGCGTTGAGGCCTGCGTCCTGCGCGCGCAGGCGTTCGCTCAGGGCGCGGTATTGCGCCGAGAATTCGGGGCGTTCGCGGTCGACGAAGACGCCCGTCAGGATCTTGTCGCCCCGCTCTTCGGGGGTGAGGCGTTCGGCCTGTTTCAGCGTGAGGGTGTTGTCGCGCAGCCATTCGAGCATGGTGACGGCCGAGCCCGCGCGGTTGCGGCGGCCGTAGCCGGTGGGGCAGGGGGCAAGCGCCTCGACGATCGCGAAGCCCGGTTTCCGCAGCCCTTCGCCGATGAAGCGTTCGAGGCGCCGGGCGTGGAAAGCCGTCTCGCGGGCCACGTACGTGGCGCCTGCCGCCCGCGCGAGTTCGGCGATGTCAAAGGCCGGTTCGAGCGCCCCGAACGGGGCCGTGCTGGCGAAATGGCCGAGCGGCGTCGTGGGCGAGACCTGACCGCCCGTCATGCCGTAGATCCAGTTGTTGAACAGCACCACGGTGACGTCGAGGTTGCGGCGCGCCGCGTGGATGAAGTGATTGCCGCCGATGGCCGTGCCGTCGCCGTCGCCGGTGACGACGACGACGTGCAGCTCGGGCCGCGCCATCTTCACGCCGGTGGCGAACGCGAGCGCCCGGCCGTGCGTGGTGTGCAGCGTGTGGAAGTCGACGTAGCCGGGCAGGCGCGACGAGCAGCCGATGCCGCCCACGATGACGGTGTCGTTCTTCGACCAACCGAGCCGGTCGATGGCCCCGAGCAGCGCCCGCATCACGATGCCGGCGCCGCAGCCCGCGCACCAGATGTGCGGCATGTGTTCGAGCCGCAAGTAGCCGCGAAGGTCGCTCATGCCCGCTGCTCCCGTGCCCACGCGAGGATTTCGTTGGGCGAAATGGGCTCGCCGTTGACCCGCCCGAGGAAGTCGATGGGCGTCGTGCCGGCCGCGGCGGCCCGCACTTCGCCCACGATCTGGCCCAGGTTGGCCTCGACGACGAGCAGGCGGCGCACGCGGGCGGCAAACGCGCGCACCTGCGCCTCGGGGAATGGCCAGAGCGTACGCGGCCGCAGCATGCCGAGCGGCAGCCCCGCCGCGCGCGCAAGTTGGATGGCCCGACGCACGCTGCGCGCCGTGGAGCCGTAGGCGATGACCCCGAGCTCGGCATCGTCGGCGGCCTCGGACTGCACGTCGTCGACCTCGGCGCGGTAGCCCTCGATCTTGGACTGGAGGCGACGCACCAGCCGTTCGGTGACCTCGGTGTCGTTCGAGGGGAAGCCCGAGGCGTCGTGCAGCAGGCCCGTGACGTGGTGCCGGTAGGCGCTGCCAAACGGCGCCATGGGGGGCACGTCCTGCGGTCCCGGCGCATAGGGCTCGAAGGTCTCGGGCGGGCCGGTCGCCGCGAGTCGGTCGACGATGGCGAATTCGCCGGGCTCGGGCAGCCGGATCTTCTCGTTGACGTGCCCGACGACCTCGTCGAGCAGCAAGATGACCGGCGTGCGGAAGCGCTCGGCCAGATTGAAGGCGCGCACCGTGAGGTCGAGCGTTTCGCGCACGCTGTACGGCACGAGCGCGATGACCGGCCGGTCGCCGTGGCTGCCCCAGCGGGCCTGCATGACGTCGCCCTGGGCCGTGTGCGTCGGCAGCCCGGTGGAGGGGCCGCCGCGCATGACGTTGACGACGACCGCCGGCGCTTCGACGACCTGGCCGTAGCCGAGGTTCTCCTGCTTGAGCGAGAAACCGGGACCGCTCGTGGCCGTCATGACCTTGCGGCCACACAGGCTGGCCCCGATGACGGCCCCCATGGCGGCGATTTCGTCTTCGAGCTGCAGGAAGACGCCGCCGCGGCGGGGCAGTTCCTCGGCCAGCCGTTCGGCGATCTCGGTCGACGGCGTGATGGGGTAGCCGGCGAAAAACTGCAGCCCGGCGATGAGCGCCCCCTCAGCGCAGGCCTCGTTGCCCGACATGACCGCGTAGCGGGCAGTTTCGTTCATGGCGCATCCTCCGCCGGCGCGGGGTTCGCGGGGGCCAATTCTTCGCGGCGCACCTCGATGGCGAAGTCGGGGCAGCGCAGCACGCAGTCGCCGCATCCCGTGCAGGCCTCGGGCCGAGCCACGGATGCGACACCCCCCCGCATTTCGAGGGTGTTCGTCGGACAGAACGCCACGCAGACGCGGCAGCCTTTGCACCACGCGGTGCGGATTTCGACGCGAAACGAGTGCTTTGGGTTAGCCATGCAATTCGGACCGTCGTGAGACAGGGGCGGCGCACGAACGGCGGCCGCCCCCGCCGATCAGGAGATGCCGTCGGACCCCGCGCGCAGGCCACGCGGGCCGCGGGCCGCGCGGTTGCCGCGCAGCGCAGCGCCGAGGAGCAGCAGCCAGGCCACGGGCAGGGCACCGGCCGACCCGCCGGCGGACGCGCGGCAGCCCTTGTCGGGGTCGACGTCGACCGGCCCCGTGTACTCGAAGGAGCACGTGCCGAACGGGCCCGTGCAGGCCCCGGCGATGCGGTCGTCGTGCGCTTCGGCGCTGCAGCGGACGACAGCCGTGTTGATGGGATACGCGAAGCGCAACACGCGCCCGCCGACGCTGCCGAGCGCCGCCCCTGTGGCCTCGGTGGACGGCGCGTCGAGCCGCAGCGCGCAGCCGACGCGCTCGACAGCGACCTGCGCGCGCGGGCTCGGGCAGGTGCTCGCCCGCAGCGCCAGGGGGCCGGCCAGCGGCTTGCA
>CAYRCM010000092.1:0-6263 GCA_964422715.1 uncultured Myxococcales bacterium
TAGTCGATGTAGCCCTCGGGCCCCGGTGCATAGAAGGTGGCGGGGTCGGGGGCGAGGAGCGGGGCACCGGTCTTGAACTTGGTGATGAGCCGCGGGTTCGAGATGAACGGCCGGCCGAAGGCGACGAGGTGGCCCTTGCCCGCCGCGAGGTCGGCTTCGGCGCGGGCCGCGTCGTAGCCGCCGGAGAGAATCAGGGTACCCGGGAAGACCTCGCGGACGGCCGTCTTGACGCTGTCGGGAACGCTCGGCGCGCCCATGGAACTGTGGTCGACGAGATGCACATAGACCAGCTGGAGTTCGCCGAGCGCCCGCGCAAGGTGGGCGTAGAGGGCTTCGTGGTCGGCATCGCCCGCGGCGCTCATGCCGTTGAACGCTCCATAGGGAGAAAGCCGGATGCCTACCCGCTCGGGACCGATGCGGCCGGCCACGCGGCGCGCCGCTTCGATGGCGAAGCGGGCCCGGCCTGCGATGGAGCCGCCCCACCCGTCGGTGCGGTGGTTCGAGGCGGCGTTGAGGAACTGGTCGATGAGGTAGCCGTTGGCGCCATGCAACTCGACCCCGTCGAAACCGCCGGCGCTGACCGCGAGCTCGGCCGCCGCGGCAAAGGCGTCGAGCGCGGCGTCGATGTCGGCCGGGCTCATTTCCTCGGGCACCGGATGGGGTTGCGCGCCCTGCTGCAGGGTGAACATGGTGCCCGGCGCCGCGATGGCGGAAGGCGCGAGGAGCCGCGCCCCGGGCGGCAAGTTGAGCGGGTGGCCGACCCGCCCGGTGTGCATGAGCTGCACGTAGATGACCCCACCCTGGGCGTGCACGGCATCGGTCACCCGGCGCCAGGCCACGGCCTGCTCGGGCGTGAAGATGCCCGGAATGTTGCAGTAGCCGAGGCCCTCCGGCGCGGGGGCCGTGCCCTCGGTGACGATGAGGCCGGCCTCGGCGCGCTGCTCGTAGTAGGTGGCGACGAAATCGGCCGGCACGTTGCCCGGCGACCGCGTGCGCGTCATGGGGGCCATGACCACGCGGTTCGACAGCACCCGGCGACCGAGGTTGAACGGGGAGAACAGGATTTCGGTCATGTTGCGTGCTCCTTTCAACAGAGAACCACGGACCAAGTTAGCGGACGGGCGGGGCAGCGCAAGCGGCGGGCAGGCGGCGGAGGGGGAGGGCGCACGACCCGGCAGCGGTGCGCAGGCCCCGGCGGCGCGCCCGACAGCGGGGACGGGCGTGACGAAATCTACTTCGCGCCGGGCCCCGGCCGCGACACGACCGGGGAAAGCAGGCTGACGCCGACGAAGCGCCGCACGAGCGCCTCGTCGCCCGCAAAGGCCGCGCGGCAGAGCGCTTCGAGGTCGACGAGCGCCACCGTGAAGGTGCCGTCGGGCCTGCGGCGCCCGGCGGCCGTGGCGGCGTCGCGCGCGGCGGCCTCCCCGGGGCCGAGCGCGTCACGGCGCAGGCCCGCGAGCGTTTCCTGGACGGCAAACGAGGTCACGCGCGCCGCGGGGAAGCCCTCTTTCTGCAGGAAGGCCAGCAGTTCGGCCTCGCGCTCGCCGGCCGGGCCGGGCGTGGCGAGTTGCACCGTGGCCGTGCCGTCGTCGCTCACGACGTCGAGGCGGCTCCCCGCCCCGAAGCGCTTCGCGAGCGCCGCACCGAGCCGCTCGCCGGCACCCGCGGCCAGCACGGCCTGGACGTTGGTCTCGACCGTGACGCTGTGCGCGCCGCCGTCGGCGTCGTCGAGCGCCTCGCCCGCGCGCACGGCCAGGATGCGCGGGTCGGCGACCCCGGGCAGTGCCGCCGCGAGGCGGGGGGCGAGGGCTGCGCCGAGCTGCGCGGGGTCGAGCGGCAACCCCAGCCGGAAGCGCACCTCGAACAGGAGGCCCACTTCCGGGGCCGGCGGCTTCGGGCCCCCGGGCGGCACGCTGACCTGGCTCGTGAGGTCGAGCCCGGCGTTCTTGCCGGCGCGCGCGAGTTCGTCGGCGAGTTCGGCGGCCCGGGTCATGGCGTGCACCCCCTCGGCGACGTTCGCGGCCGCGCCGAGCGTGATGTGGAGCCGGCCATTCCGGATCGGCTCCATCACGGTCGGCGCCATCAGCACCCGCGGGCCGTGCACGATGGCAAGGCGCCCGCCGACGTACTCCCGCGTGGCCTCGTCCAACTGAAGCGCCCCGCGCGAGTTGAGCCACACCGCCACGTACGGCATGCCCTGGGCCGGCATCTCGGCCGTGGCCCGCACGATGTGCCGGCCGTCGAGGACCGGCCGGTCGTGCAGCACGAGCGCCTCGTACACGCTGCGCGCGGGCCCGCCGCCCGGGAAGTCGACGCCCTCGACGATGCCGAGTCGCCGGCCGCTCGGCACGGCACTCTGCGTGCGCAGCCAGGCCAGATAGCGTCCGAGGTCGGCGGGGTCGGCGGCCGTGAGCCGCGTGGCCCCGTCGACGACCGCGGCCCGAATGCGCTCCGCGACCTCGGGCGTCTCCTTCGCAAAGGCGGCAAGACCCGTGAGCGGCTGGCCGAAGAGGTCGCCCTTGGCGTCGACGACGTGCAGGCCGAACGGCGGCCCGGGCTTGAACTCGCGCAGCACGGCACTCGCCGCCCGCGGCGGAAACCCCGGCAGAAACAGATAGGCCCCGCGCGGGCCGGCCCGGCGCAGCACGGCGCCCGGCCGTTCGATGGCGGCGACCCGCGGCACGAGCGCCGCACGCAGTTGCCGCGCCTCGTCGTCGCTCTCGACGGCCAGCGCGAAGCGCAGCACGACCCCCCCCTGCGCTTCGAAGGTGGTCCAAAACGCGGTCGGCGGGTCTTCTTCGACGCCGGGCGGGACGGCGGGTGCCGCCGGCTCGGCCGTGGCCGGCGCCGGCGGAGTCGCGGCGGCTGCCGGGCCCGCCGCGGCTGCGGGGGGCGGAGCGGGGCGCCCCGGACAGGCGCCCGAAACGAGCCACAGGGCGAGGACGAACAGGGCCTTGCGCAGCATGGTGAAGCCTCCTCCGGCGGTCGCGGGGCGGGGCCTTCGGGCCCCGGCGGCACCCAGGCGAACCGGCCCGAGTGTACCACCCCGGGCGCCCGGTCGTTCTGGGCACGGCGCGCCCCCTTGCGCGGCGGGTCGGGCCTCCGCTATTGTCCGCGCCCCGCACCGGCCGGACGTGGCCGGGCTCTGGAGGGTGCGATGGCCCGACCCCCTTCCCCGACCCCGATGCTCTGGGCGTGGTTCGCGGCGCTCGTCGCCGCTGCGCCGGCCGCGCTGGCCGCCGGGCCGCCGGACGCGGCGCCGAAGCACGGCTGCGTCGGCCACGGCGACCTCGACCAGAACGGCCTCGTCTCGGCCGGCGACGCGCAAACCACCTTTCTCATTGCGCTCGGCATGCTGAGTCCCACGGTGAGCCAGATGTGCGCGGCCGACTGCAACGGCGACAACCTGGTGTCGGCCGCCGACGCGCAGCTCGTGTTCCTCGCCGCCGTGGGCGTCGGCCGCTGCCCCTTCGAACTGCCGGCCGGCCACGGCTGCGACGAGCCGGTCGACTGCGCGAGCGGCCACTGCCAGAACGGCTTCTGCTGCACGGCGGGCGACTGCTGCGCCCGCGCCGTGCACTGTCCGGCGGCCTACACCGAGCCGCCGGCGTGCAGCGAGCCGGACACGTGCCAGGGCCAGCGCCGGGTCGCGACGTGCGTCGCGGCCCAGTGCGGCCAGTCGGCCCCCGTGGCCGACGATTCGGCCTGCGGGGCGGGCCTGCTCATCGACCCGTGCGGCCCCTACCGCGCGGCCACGTGCAGCGGCGCGGTCGAGCAGCAGCCGCCGCAGTGCGCCACGGCGTGCAGCGACGACGCGGCCTGCGACCCCAATGCCCACTGCGCGGGCGGGCAGTGCCGGTACAGCGCGGCCCTCGGCACGCACTGGACGCCGGCCGCCGCCGGACACGAGTTGCGCAGCGTGGGGGCGGCCGCGCTCGCGTTCACGTTCGGCCAGCCGCTCGCGGGCGGAGCGGCGGGCGCAGGCCTGAACGTCCAGTTCGGCATCCAGCCCATCGCCCGGGCCCAGCAACCGGAAGGGGACAAAGCGCCATGAAGCTGAATCGCCTGCTCCCGTGCGCCGCGGTCGCCGTGGCCCTCGTCTGCGCAGCCGCGCCGGCCGGCGCCGTGCCGCCGCAGGTGAGCCTCCAGGGCACCCTGCTTGGCGACGACGGCGCCCCGCTCGACGGCCCGACGAACCTCACGCTGCGCATCTATGCCGATGCCGCCGGCAGCGAGCTGCTCTGGCAGGAAACGCAGAGCGTCGTCGTCTCGGGCGGGCTCTTTGCCACGGCCGTGCCGGCCGACCCCGAGGGCCCGAACGCGTTTCCGGACGACGTGTTCGGCGCCGGCGAGCCGCGTTGGCTCGGGCTCGAGGCCGCCGGCTACGCCGAGGTGGGCCCCACCCCGATTGGCGCCGTGGCCTTTGCGCTCTACGCCGAACGCGCCGGCACCGCGGCGACGCTCGACTGCGCGGGCTGCATCACGGCGGCCATGGTCGACCCGGCGTTTGCCGCGGCCGTGCAGGCCTACGACAACGGCGCCTCCGGGCTGCCCGCCACGACCACGCAGCAGGCCATCGACGCCTTGGCCGGCCAACTCGGTGCGCTCGCACCCGTGGCCGAAAGCGGCGCGTTTGCCGACCTGACCGGCGTGCCGGCCGACATCGCCGACGGCGACGACGTCGGCCTCGCCGGCAGCGGCACCCCGGGCCGGCTCGCGCGCTTCGTCTCCGCGACGACGCTCGGCGATGCGCTGCTCGTCGAAGTCGACGGCAACGTGGGCATCGGCACCGCGAGCCCGACGGCTCGCCTGCACGTGGTCGGCGACACGCGCATCGAGGGCCCGCTCGACCTCACGGGCCACGCGCTGACGGGCCTGGCAGACCCCGTCGAGCCGGGCGACGCGGCCACGAAGGGCTACGTCGACGGGCTCGTGGCCTCGCGCGCGGACTGGATTCGCCACACGCGCAGCCGCGCCCCGAGCGCCAACACCCTTTCCGTCGTCGACAGCGAGGGCGGGGGCGGCAGCGCCGAGCACCCGGCCGTGACCATCGGCGCCGACGGGCTGCCGCTGATCGCCTACGTCGAGGCGGCCACGGGCGACTGGCGCGTCGCGCACTGCGAGAACGCGGTGTGCAGCGCCGCGAGCCGCACGACGCTCGCGAACGTGGGTGCGAGCCCCGACCCGCCGGCCGTGGTGCTCGGGGCCGACGGGCTCGCGCTCATCGCCGGCTACGACAGTGCCGCGGGCGACCTGCGCGTCGCGCACTGCGCCGACCTCGCCTGCACGAGCGCCACGCTCGCGACGCTCGACGCCGCGGGCGACGTCGGCCGCGAGCCGGGGCTCGTCGTCGGGGCCGACGGGCTCGGGTTCGTCGCCTACCGCGACGCCACGAACGGCGACCTGAAGGTGGCGCACTGCGCCGATGTGGCGTGCAGCGTGGCCGCCGTGCGCACCGTCGCCGCGACCGGCGACGTGGGCCACCAGCTGAGCCTGACGCTCGGCGCCGACGGGCTCGTGCTCATCGCCCACCACGACCTCACGAACGCCCGGCTCGCCACGGTGCACTGCAACGATGCGGCCTGCACGACGGCCACGAGCGCCGCGCACATCTACCAGAACGGCACGGCCGCCTTCAGCCACGTGAGCATCGGGCCCGACGGCCTCGGGCGCATCTTCGTCGTCGACTGGTCGGGCAGCTACGGCGGCCTCTACATCTACCCCTGCGGCGACGTCGCCTGTTCCTACGTCAACCGCTACGCCGTCGAGAGCGGGGCCGGCAACGTACAGGCCCCCGTGTCCACGCTCGGCACGTTCGGCAGCCTGGCCGTGGCGTACCGCGACGCGGCGACGAACCGGCTGCGGTTTCTGTCGTGCAGCGACGCGTTTGCCTGCTCCATGCCGTTTCGCAGCGGACCGGCCCCGACGCTGACGGTCACGGGGCGGCCGGCGCTCACGCTCGGGGCCGACGGGCTGCCGTTTCTCGCCGTCTACGACGACGCATCGGGCGACCTCGTGGCCGTGCACTGCGAAAACCCGTTCTGCGCGCCCTACCTGCGCTGGCGCTAGGAGGCGGGCATGCACGCGTGCACAACATGGGCGCGCCCGCAGGGAGGCGGGTGGCGGCTTTCGGCGCTTCGGGCGCTCGTGGCGCTTCTCGTCGGCTGCGGCGCCGGGCGGGCGGCCTACCCGAGCGGCGGCCCGCTCCTCGTGCAGGGGGTGGCGCGCACCGACGCGGGCGAGCCGGTCGAAGGGCCGCGCAC
>CAYRCM010000092.1:6363-21755 GCA_964422715.1 uncultured Myxococcales bacterium
CGGCATGGGCCTCTCCGTAACGATGGGCAGCGACGGGCTGCCGCTCATCGCCTACGCTTCGCAGCAGTACGACATCGAGGTGTTGCACTGCACCGACGCCCGCTGCACGGGCGTCACCCGCAATGCCGTCGCGGCGCACAGCGTGTTTTCGTATCTCTCGCCGAGCATCACGGTCGGCAGCGCCGGGCTGCCGCTCATCGCCTACGCCGGGGGCCAGTACAACCGCCCGCTCGTGGCGTCGTGCGACGACCTCGCCTGTGCAGAGGCGTACACGGCCGAACTCGACTACTACCACTATGCGCGCATGCCCACGATGGCCGTCGGCAGCGACGGCCTGCCCGTTCTGGCCTACCTCGAAGACTCCTACGGCGACCTCGTCGTCGGCCACTGCAACAACCACTGGTGCACGTCGGCCACGCTTACGCGCATCGACCAGGCGGGCTACACGGGGTTCTACCCGTCCATCGCCATCGGCGGCGACGGGCTCGCGCTCGTCGCCAGCTACAACAGTACCGACGACAACCTGCGCGTCGCGCACTGTTCGAACGTCGCCTGCACGGCCGCCACGCTGACGACCCTCGACAGCGTGGGCGACGTCGGCGCGCGCTGCGTCGTCGCGGTCGGGCGCGACGGGCTCGGGCTCATCGCCTACCACGACGCGACGAACGGCCGCCTGAAGGTCGCCCACTGCGACACGGCCAGCTGCAATCTGTTCGCGACGTTCACCATCGCCGACGTGACGAACCTCGCGGGCCTCGACCTCACGCTCGGGGCGCGGGCCCTCGGCATGCTCGCCGTCGTCGACGGCACGAGCGGGGCCGTGCGCGTGCTCCACTGCGCCAACCCCGACTGCAGCCGCGTGCTCACAACGACCCCGCTGCCGGGCGTCCACCGCAGCGCGGCACTGACCCTCGGCCCCGACGCCCTGCCGCTCGTCGTCGGCGACGGCAGTATGTCCACCGCCTTCTCGCTCGCCCACGGCCCGAACCCCCAGACCCAGGCCTACGCCCGCTGGCCCTGACCGCGGCTCGCCTTCCCGCGGCTGCCTGTTGCCATGAAACCGTTTGCGCCACCGCGGGATAGGGAGGGGCGCGGCCGGCGTCGCTCTTGACAGCCGCCATGCGCCTCTCTAGTTTACCGCTCGGTTTTTACCTTCCGGTAAGTCAAACACCGGAAGGCGGGAAGGTCGAACGGGTCCGGAAATGAGAAGTGCCTCCGCAACCGAGGGCGCCGCGCGCCCGACCGAACCGGCAGCCGCCGGCGACGTGCGCCAGCGCATCCTCGACGTGGCCCTCGAACGCTTTGCCGAACGGGGCTACGAAGGGGCCAGCCTGCAAGACATGGTCGATGCCGCGCACACGACGAAGCCGATGGTCTACTACTACTTCGGTGGCAAGGCCGGGCTGTTCGAGCACGTCGTGCGTTCGGCCATCGAGAGCATGCGGGAAGGGGTCGCCGCCGTCTCGGACGACGGCCGCCCGCTGCGCGAAGCGCTCGCCGCCGTGGCCGACCGCTGGCTCTGCGCCGGCGACCGGCGTCCGGCCGAGGTCAAGCTCTGGGCCAACATGCACTTCCAGCCGCAGGCGTTTCCGCCCGGCAGCCGCAGCCACGAAGCCTTTGCCGATCTCCGCCAGAAGCTCATCGACTGGGCGGAGCGCGCGAAGGACGCCGGCGAGGTGAGCCACGAACCGGAAGAAATCGTGCTCGGGTTCGTTGTGCTCGTCCGCGGGCTCGTCGGCATGCGGGCACTCGCCCCGGAGGCGGTGCGACCGTCGCTCGAAAGCGCTCGGCGCGTCGTGTCCATCCTGCTCGACGGCATCCAGCACACACAGGGAGAACGCACATGAGACTGCAACGCATGCAGTGGGTTCTGGCCGTATTCTGGGGGCTCGGCGGGGGGCTCGCCCACGCCGCGACGGGCGGGACCGACGCTGCCCCGCCCGCGCGCACCATCGACCTGCAAGAGGCCTACCGGCTGGCCGCCGCCCACAGCCCGACCTTGCGCGCCGCCGAAGCGGCCATCGAGCAGGCGCGTGGCTATCGCCGCCAGGCGCTGGCCGCGTTCCTGCCGACGCTCGGGGGCGGGCTGAGCTGGCAGCACAACGAACCGGTCACCAAACTCGAAATGGCCAACTTCGTGCCCGACCCGACGTCGCCGATTGGCATCTCGATCGGGGATCCGCCGAGCGTCAGCCGCGAGATCACCAAGCGCGACGCGCTCGGCTTGCAGGTGAGCCTCGACGTGCCGCTGTTCGTCGGACCGGCCATTCCGGCCTACCAGAACGCCCGCGACCAGATCGACGTGGCGCGGCTCCAGGCCGTGCGCGCGCGGCAGGGGTTGCTCTTCGGCGTGGCGGGACAGTTCCACCGGGCGCTCGGCGCGCGGCGCAGCGCCGCCATCCTGCGGGTCACGGCCAGCCTCGCCGAAGAACACCTGAAGGCGGCGCGGGCGCGCCTCGCGGCCGGCGACTCGGCCCGGCTGCTCGTGACGCGGGCCGAAATCGAGTACGACCAGGCCCGCGAAAACCTGCTCCAGGCCGAGGCGCAGCAGGACATCGAAGAACGCGCGCTCGGCGTGCTGCTCGGGGTCGACGGCCCGGTGGCCGTGGCCGACGTGCCGCCCCAACAGGCCCCGGCCCCGGCCGAGGCCGCGCTTCTCGCCGAGGCGCTGCGCACGCGCGTCGACTGCCAGGCCGCCGAGGCCCAGGTGAAGATGGCCGAGCGCCAGCGCGCCGCGGCCTACTGGAGGTTCGCGCCCGTGCTCGGCGGCAACGTCACCTACCGCCGCTCGAACCAGACGGGCTTCAGCGGCGAGAACGACAGTTGGGTCATGGGGCTCACGCTGAGCGTACCGCTCTACGACGGCGGCAAGCGCTATGGCGAACTCACGGCGGCCGCGGCGGCCATCACGGCGGCCCGAAGCCAGGCGCAGGCCTGCGGCGACACGACGCGTAGCGACGTGCTGCGCGCGCTCGGCGAATTGCGGGCGGCGCACGCGGCACTCACCGTCTCGCGCCACCGCGAGGCGCTGGCGCGCGAAAACCAGACGTCCACGCAGAAGGCGTACCAGTCGGGCGCGGCGTCGAGCCTCGAACTGCTCGACGCCAACACGGCGTTCGCGCAGGCGAGCCTGGCCGTCATGGCCGAGGAACTGCGGCG
Organism: uncultured Myxococcales bacterium; assembly: GCA_964422715.1. Classification (GTDB taxonomy): domain Bacteria; phylum Myxococcota_A; class UBA9042; order PWKZ01; family CAYRCM01; genus CAYRCM01. The sequence continues at coordinate 9,523 of CAYRCM010000092.1, forward strand.
CGACCTCTCGTGGCTGGCACTCGATCACGCGGTGGGCCGTTTCGACCCGCTCGAACAGCCGCCGGCAAGGGCGGGCGAACCGGCGAAGGAGTAGGCAATCATGAGGCGGGCCAAGGTGGGTGCGGGAGTTCTGGTGTTGGCCGGATGGCTCGGCGCGCTTGGACTTTGGGGCTGTGCGAAGGGGAGCCCCGCGGAGGGAGCCGGCGGTCAGGCCGCCGCCGCGCAGCAGCCGGACCAGGAGCGCGTCGTGCGCACGGTCCTGGTCGTGCCGGCGACGGCTCAGGTGGCCGTTCGCGACGTCGACGTGGTCGGCACGGTCGAGGGCGAGGTGACCGTGCGCGTCTACGCGAAGGTGGCCGAGCGCATCGTCGAGTTGAAGGTGCAGGCCGGCCAGCGCGTGGCCGCCGGCGATGTCGTGGCGACGCTCGAAGCCACGGCGGGCTCGCCCGAGGCCGTGCAGCAGGCCCGCGAGGGGCTCGCCGCGGCCCGTGCGCAACGCGAGAGCCTGCGGCTGCAACTGGCGCGGCAGCGTCGGCTCCTCGAAGGCGGCATCGCGCCGGAAGGGGCCATCGAGACGCTCACCTACCAACTCCAGGCCGCCGAGGCCCAGGTGCGGCAGCTCGAAGCCGGGCTACGCCAGGCCGCCGCCCGCGACGACCTGCGCGTCGTCACGGCCTCGGTCGACGGCATCGTCGGGCAGGTGTTCTACGACCCGGGCGACCAGGTCGGGCCGCAGCAGCCGCTGTGCACCATCGTGCAGATGGAACGCGTGAAGTTGAAGGCGCAACTGCCCGAACTCGACTACCCGCTCGTCCAGGAGGGCCAACTGGCCGAGGTGCAGGCCGACGCGGCCCCGGGCCCACCGCTCAAGGGCGTCGTGCACCTGAAGGGCCCGATCGTCGACCCTTTGACGCGCACGGCCGAGCTCGAAGTGCTCGTCGACAATCCCGAACTGCGGCTGCGCCCCGGCATGATGGCGAGCGCCGCCATTCGCGTGTCCGAAGAACCCGATGCGCTCTTCGTGTTGGGGTCACAGGTCATCCTCACGGGAGCCGAACAGGACGACATGCCGCTCGGCTACGTCTTCGTCGTGCAGCCCGACCGCAAGGTGCGCCGCGTCACGGTGCGCGTCGGGCCGCGCCAGGGGGCGCTGCTGCGCGTGTGGGGCGAACTGCAGCCGGGTGACGCGGTCGTCGCCGAAGGCCAGCACCTGCTCGCCGACGGCGACCTCGTGAACCTCAAGGCCGCAGGCCCTGCCGAACCCATGGCCCCGCCGAGCCCGGCGGCCGAGGCGCCCGCGGCCCCCGCGCCGGCGCCGCCGAGTGGGGAAGCCGCGGAACCGGCCCCGCCCGCGCCCGCGAAAGCGGCCGCCGACGGAGGCCAGCCATGAGTGGCGAAGCCTCGAGCGGACGCGTGGCGCGACTCGCCGGGCTCTCGGTCCGGCGTGGCGTCACGTTCGTCATGCTGTACCTCATCGTCGTCGGCTTCGGGCTCTTCAGCCTGCTCCGGCTGAAGATGGACATGTTTCCGGACATCAGTTTTCCGGCCATCTTCATCTCCAGCAACTACACGGGCGCAAGCCCCGAAGACATCGAAACGCTCATCGTGCGGCCCATCGAAGAGGCCGTCGCCTCGGTCAACGGGGTCGAAGACGTCGACTCCGATTCGCGGCACGGCGTCGGCGTCGTCACCATGCGCTTTGCGTGGGGCACCGACATGCAGGAGGCCGAGCGCGAAGTCCGCAAGAACATCGACATGTTTTGGGTCAACCGGCCCGACGACGCCACCGACCCCGTCATCTTCGCCTTCGACCCGAGCCTGCAGCCCATCATGATCCTCACGCTCGAAGGCGACGTGAGCCAGTCCGAGCTGCGCCGGCTCAGCGAAGACGTCGTCGAGCCGCGCCTCGAACGTCTCGACGGCATCGCCTCGGCGCTGACGGCGGGCGGTCTCGAACGCCAGATCCAGGTCCGCGTGCACCCGAAGCGGCTCGAAGCCTTCGGCATCCCCGTTTCGCAGGTCGTCGCGGCCATCCGCGGCGAGAACGCGCAGATTCCGGGCGGCGTCGTCGACGACGGCAGCCTCGAGGTGTCGGTCACGACGGTCGGCCAGTTCGACAACGTCGAGCAGATCGAAGACGTCATCGTCGGTCGCCGGGGCACCACCGTCGTGCGCCTTGGCGACGTCGCCGACGTGCGCGACTGGTTCAAGGACGAACGCCGCATCGTGCGCTCGAACGGCGCCGAGGGCGTCATGGTGCTCGTCCGCAAGCAGTCCGACGCCAACACCGTGCAGGCCGCAAAAACGCTGCAAAAAGAACTCCCCGAAGTCATGAAGCGGCTGCCGGCCGGCGTCACGGTGAGCGTGCTCTTCGACCAGTCCGACCAGGTGTTGCTGTCACTCGGCAACCTGTCCGACACGGCCGTGCAAGCCTTCTTCCTGGCAGCCCTGGTGCTGCTCTTGTTTCTCGCGAGCGCCCGCGCGGCCATCATCGTCGCCGTGTCCATCCCGGTGTCGCTCGTCGTCACGTTCGCGGTCATGGACACGGCCGACGTCACGCTCAACATCATCTCCATGGCGGGGCTGGCACTCGGCGTCGGCATGCTCGTCGACAACTCCATCGTGGTCCTCGAAGCCATCTACCAGCACATGGAGCGCGGCGAGTCGCCGCGCCAAGCCGCAATCCGCGGTGCGAGCGAGGTCACGTTGGCCATCACGGCCTCCACGCTCACCACGGTCGCCGTATTCGCGCCCATCCTGTTCGTGCCGGGCATCGCGGGGCAGATGTTCCGCGACATGGCGCTCACCATCTGCTTCTCGCTCCTGGCGTCGCTCGTCACGGCGCTCACGCTCATCCCGTTGCTCGCTTCGCGCCTGCTGCGCTACCGGCCGGGACTCGAACGCCCGGCGGGCATCATCGGCTGGGCCGCGTTCCCGCTGTCTGCGCTCTTCTACGGCCTGAACCGCGTGCTCCGGCCCCTGGCCGACAGCCTCTCGGCGCTGAGCCGCGTCTACGGCCGGGCGGCCGGGTGGGCCGTCCGGCACCGTTGGATCACGTTTGGCGTTGCCACGCTGCTCATGGTGGGCACCTTTGCGCTCGGGCGCGGCATTCAGAGCGATTTCATGCCGAAAGGCGAGGGCGGCATGATCATGATGGACGTCAAGGCCGCCGCCGGCACGGCGCTCGCGACGACCGACCGCCAATTCAAGGAGGTCGAGCGCATCGTCCGCGAGTCGGTGCCCGAGGCCACCATCGTCAACGCCGACTTTGGCTACTCCGACGGGTTCTCGGCCTCCATCCTGGGCCAGTCGGCCTCTTCCGGGGTCATGCGCGTGAAGTTGCCTCGGCTCGCCGAGCGCACGCGCACCCAGCAGGCCATCGAGCGTGGCCTGCGACCGCGGCTGCTCGAAGCCGTGGGCCTCGACGCGAAGGTGCGCCAGGCGTTCATGTTCGGTTCCGACGGTGACATCCGCATCAACCTCTATGCCCATGAGCTCGAAGAGGCCCGCGGCTACGCCGAGCGTGTCAAGGATGCCGTCTCCAAGGTCGAGGGCGCGGCCGACGTGTTCTCGTCCATCGATCAGTCGCGCCCCGAATACGACGTCTTGCTGCGGCGCGAACGCATCCGGCAGCTCGGCCTCACCCCGGCGCAAGTGGCCGCCACCATCTCGACCCTGTTCCAGGGCACGACGGCCAGCCGTTTCCGCGACGGCGCCGACGAATACGACATCGTCGTGCGCGCGCCTCGGGCCGAGCGCGTCGCCCTGAACCAACTCGAACGGGTGCCCATCTCGACGCCCGTTGGGGGGCAGGTGCCGCTGTCCGAGGTGGCCGAAGTGCGCTCCACCATCGGACCGGTCTCGATCGGACGGCAGAACCAGAAGCGGCTCGCGTCGGTCTACGTCACGGCCGACAACGTGCCGCTCGGCGTGCTCACCGAGCGCGTGCAGAAGGTCATGGACGCCGTCCCGAAGCCGGCCGACGCGACCTGGGAGATCCGCGGCTCGGCCGAGGACATGCAGGAGTCCTTCCAGTGGCTCGTCGTGGCCTTCGCCGTGGCCGTGCTGCTCGTCTACATGGTCATGGCGTCGCAGTTCGAGTCGCTGCTCGAACCGTTCGTCATCATCTTCTCGGTGCCGCTCGCGGCGGTCGGGGTGGTGCTCGGGCTCCGGCTCTCGGGCACGCCCCTGCAAGTCACGGCGCTCATCGGGGTCGTCATGCTCGTCGGCATCGTGGTCAACAACGCCATCGTGCTCATCGACCGCATCAAGCAACTCCGTGAGGAGGGCCAGGAACTCATCCTGGCCACGCAGAACGCCGCCCGGGAACGGCTGCGGCCCATTCTGTCGACGACGCTGACGACGGTGCTCGCCCTCGTCCCCCTGTCGCTCGGCGGCACCGAGGGCAGCGAGACCTGGGGCCCCATGGCCGTCACGGTCATGGGCGGGCTCTCGACCTCGACACTGCTCACCCTCTTCTTCGTGCCAACGCTCTACGTGTGGTTCATCCAGATGCGCGAACGGGCCGCCGCCCGCCGAGCCAAGGTGCGCGCCCGCGCGGGCAAACTCGGCCCCAGCCCGGCGCCGAGCGTCCCGCAGGCCTGATCGGCGAACCCACCCAGACGCCGGCGGCGCCCTGCCGCCGCCCCATCAAGAACGGGAAACGAAACACCGGCGGCGGTGCCGCCCTGCGGGGCGGCTCACGGTGGCCGCGGCGGCTACTGAGCGGTGCCGGCGGTGAGACCGTAGTGCGCGCGCAGCGCGAAGTGCGTCGGGTCGACGCCAAAGCGGGCGAGGTCGGCGATGCGCAGCGCCGCCGGCAGGTCGAGCGGGATGGGCCCGGGCCGGGCCAGCACGCGGATGGCGGCGTCGGGCTTGCCGCAGAGCAGGAGGCCCGTGCGACCGGCCAGCCGGTCGACCGCTTCGACCCAGGCTTCGACCGTGTCGACGAGGGTGGCTCCGGGCAGTGCCGCCAGCAGTTTGCGCACGCGTTCGAGGCGCACTCCGTCGAGCCGCCGCTGCAATTGCCGCGCAATGTCGAGCACGTCGTCGGGTGCGGGTTCGTTTGCCCGCTCGGGCGCGCCGAAGCGCCAGACCGCCCGCAGGATGGTGTGCAACTGGCGCACGGGAAGGAGCGCCGCCATGCAGAAGAGCGGGTTCGTGAGCACGAGTTGCCGGGCAACGAGCGCCAACAGCGCGGCCGGTTCGCGCTCGGTGAGCGCGTCGGGGCCGACCACGATGGCCGGCGGCAAGGTGGCGGCAAGCGTGACGCCCGTGGCCCCTTGCAGGAAGTAGACGCGCGGGGGGGGCGCGCCCACGATGGCAGCCGCCGTGTTGACGACCCGCACGAAGGGCAGCTCGGCGTTCTTGTCGAGCGGCATTTCGTTGGTGCGGCGCAGGCCGTAGGCCTTGAGGTCGGCAACGGCCAGCTGCGGGCCGAGCGCCTCGAAGACCTCGTGGAACAGGTGGCAGAGGGCGAGCCGGCGTTCGCCCTCGGGCTCGATGAGGGCGCGCCACTGGGCGTCGCCGAGCGGCGGCGCCCCCGCCTGGATGCTCTGGCCCGGGTGGCGCCGGTAGAACTGTTCTTCGGCGCGGTCGCCGCGGTCGACGCCGACAAGCACCCCCGAGACGACCCAGGCTTTGTCGAATTCGCGCGTGTCCATGAAGATCTGTTTGAGCGCGCGGTACGATTCCTGGCGTTCGGGCTTGAAGCGCAACACGTGCAGGTGGGCCTCGGCGGCGTGCACGAGGTCACCCTGCTGGAAGTAGAGGTCGGCAAGCCGTTCGCGCGCATCGACGTCGTCGCGTTCGTGCGCCACGACCTGCTCGTAGGCGTAGATGGCGAGCGCGCGGTCACGCAATCGCGCTTCGGCCAGCGAGCCGAGCTCGCGCGCGATCGAGAGCACGAGATCGTGGCGGTTGGCCGCGTCGAGTTGCGCGAGCAGCGCCCGGTAGCGTTCGGCCATGGCGCGCACGCCTTCGCGCCGGGCCACGAGTTCGGCGAGCGTGTGCAGCGCCTCGATGCGCGTCGGATCGGCCGAGAGCGCGCGTTCGAGCAGTTGGATGGCGCGGGAGTCGCCCGGTTCCTGGTCGAGCATGAGCCGCGCGAGATCGATGCAGTGGGAGGCTTCTTCGGGGCGCGTTTCGGCCTGGTCGATAAGGCGTTCGAGGGTTTGCTGCATGGCGCGGAACACGCGCTGCCGCGACGGCAGGTCGCGCGCCAGCGTGCGCAGCCTTTTGAGCACGGCCAGGCGTTCGGCGTGGCGACCGGTGTCGCCGAGCGCCGTCGAAAGCGCCCAGTGCGTGTCGACGTCGGCCGGGTCGAGCGCGAGTGCCGCCTTGAATTCGGCCACGGCCGCCTCGGGGTTGCGCAGCCGCTCGCTCAGCAGTGTGCCGCGCCGGCGATGCAGCCGGGCCTGGTCGGCCGGCGACGCGTACTCCAACTGCTTTTCGAGGAAGTCGAGCAGGGCAGCGAAACGCCCGCCGTGTTCGTAGAGCCGTTCGAGCGCCTCGCACGCGACGGGGTGCGCGGGCGCATCGACGAGCACGGCTTCGTACAGCTGGATGGCCCGCGCCGTGTCGCCCGGCGGCCGCTCGGCCCACTCGGCCGCGCGCAGCCGCTGTTCGACGCGCTTCTCGGCGGACGGTGAGCGGCCGGCCAGTTCTTCGGCGGCCTCGGCCGCGACGAGGGCGTCGCCCGTGGCGAGAGCGAGCCGCACCACCCATTCGAGCGGCGCTGCGTCGTCGGGGCGGATGAGCAGCGTACGCCGCGCCACGGCCAGCAGCCGTGCCGGGTCGCGCAGCCGCTCCTCGGTGAGGGCCGCAAGTTCCTGCAGCAGCCGCAACGCCGTCTCGGGGTCGCTCTGGCGGTCGACCTGCGATTCGAGGACGCGCACGAGGTCGGCCCAGGCCCCGCGTTCGCGATGGAGGTCGGCGAGCTGGCGCAGCGCCTCGGGGTCGTCGGCGCGCGCTTCGAGCGCTTCGCGGAGCGCCAAATCGGCTTCGTCGGGCCGGCCGAGGATGTGGCGCAGGATCTCGGAGCGCCGGACGAGCAGCCGCTCGCGCAATTCGGGGTCGTGTTCGACGTCGAGGCGACGGCGCAGCACGTCGTCGAGTTCGGTGTAGCGGCCGAGGTCGACGAGGCAGGCGTCGAGCAGCGCCAGCGCCTCGGCGTTGCGCGGGTCGGAGGCGAGCACGCGCTCGAACGTGGAGGCGGCCCACGGCCGGTCGCGCAGGCGTTCGTAGCGCATGCGCCCCGCCTGGAGGGAGAGTTGCACCCGGCGTTGCGGGTCTTGCGCGCGCTGGGCGGCCGTGTCGAGTGCCGAGGCCACGAGTTCGTGGGCGTTGACGCGTTCGCCGAGCGCCACGAGTTCGGCGCGCAACCCATCGTCGTCGGGGCTCAGTTCAAAGGCGCGGCGCAGCCAGTCGACGGCTTCGAGGGGGCGTTCGAGCTCGTCGAGCAGGAGCCGTCCGACCTGCACCGAGAGCTGCGCCCGCTGCCGGTCGTCGAGGGCCGCGGCGGCCATGCCTTGGCGGAGGCTGAGCAGGGCTTCGAAGTCGCCGGTGCGCGCGTAGTACGCGGCCAGCCGTTCGGTGTGTTCGCCGGAGCGCAGGCCCGCGTTGAACAGGCGCCGCAACGCGTCGAACGCCTCGGTGCACCCAGGGTCGGCGTCGAGCGCGTCCTGGAAGGCCTGGAGCGCGCGCTCGGGCGCCTCGAGTCGCTGTTCGAAGAGACCGCCGACGCGCAGGAAGAGCGCGGCCCGCGCGGCCCCGCTCGTGCGTTCGGCCGACTGCCCGAGCGTGGCCGCCGCCAGTTCGATGTCGTCGCGCTGCACGAAGAGTTCGGCGAGGTCTTTGAGGCCCGCCGCAAGGTCGAAGGGCGTTCCGGGTACCAGCGGCTCGTCGGGCGGGACGTCGCCGCTCGGCGTCTGCATGCCGACGAGCGCCGCCAGCGAGAGGCTCTGTGGACTGGCCAGCACCGCGACGAGCACGGGCACGATGCGCTCGATGCAGGTACCGGAGAGAAGGAGGTTCTGGAGTCCGCGAAGCGCGGCCTCGTCGTCGGGCGCGATGAGCAGGGCGTGGATGAAGCACTCGGCCGCGAGCGCCGGCTGCGCCGTGAGGCTCATCTCGGCAGTGCGCAGCAGGAAGGCCAGCCGGTCGCGCACGGCCCGACGGCGCAAGATGCCGGTCTGCAAGGACAGCCGCTGCGCGTAGGTGAGCCGAGAATCGCTGTCGGCCAGCCCCTCTTGTCGCTCGTCAACGGCCGCGTCGACCATTGCCAATCTTCCGCCACGGGCGGTCCGGGGCGCGTCGTGCGGCGCGGCCGCGGACCGGAAGGACCTCAGGTGCGGGCCGGGGCCGTCTCCTCCTTGCCCTGCACGTGGGTCTCGTCGATGAGCCGGGCCTCGTCCTGCAGCACCTGGACTTCCCGAAAGCGGATGGGGAAGTACAACGCTTCGGGCTCGTTCGCGGCCATCTCCTGGAGGTTGCGGACGAGCGCGAAGATGTCTTCGAAGCGCTGTCGGCCGCGGCGCCGCGCCGCCTCCAACTGGACCTCGTCTTCGGTCTTGAGGCCCTTGACGGCCCCCCGTTCGATGGCGGCGCGCATCGGTCCGGTGTCGTCGGCCAGGTCGTCGAGTTCCACGATGGCCGCGAGGAAACCCCGCAGCGCTTCGATGATGGCCGCGTTGCGTTCATCTTCGGGGGCCTTGGCCCCTTCGACGGACAGGTACTGGAGCTCGGCGCCCGCGCAGCGCATGAGCCGGGCCAATTTCGCGAAGCGTTCCTTTTCGTCCGCCACTGCCGTTCTCCCACTCGCCGTTCCGGCTCGAAGCGCTCTGATTACTAACAAATGCGGCCCGCCGCGTCCAGAGCCCAACGCGGCGCGGCGTGGGGCCCGGACAAGGGTCGGGATTGCGCCCCCGGCGCCGTTCGGCGATGCTCGGAGCCCCAAGACCGGCCGCGCGTCTGCGCGGTCTCGGCCGAGGAGGCGCACCGTGGACTACGTCGGCTCCATCTACCGCCCGCCGAGCGAGGCTTCGAGCCTGCTCCTGCAAGTCACGGTCGGCTGCAGCCACAACCGCTGTACGTTCTGCGCCATGTACCAGGGCAAGCGCTTTCGCGTGAAGCCGTTCGAACGCGTGGCGGCCGACCTCGCCGAGGCCGCCGCCATCGGACCCCGTTTCGATCGGGTCTTTCTCTGCGACGGGGATGCGCTCATTCTGTCGCCGCGGCGTCTCGGGCGCATTCTGACGGCCATTCGCACGACGCTGCCCTGGGTCACGCGCGTCGGGGTCTACGGCGACGCCCGCTCCATCCTGCGAAAGTCGCTGGCCGACTTGCAGGCCCTGCGCGACCTCGGGCTCGGCATCGTGTACCACGGCCTCGAAAGTGGCGACGACCCGACGCTCAGGGCGCTCTGCAAAGGCTCGACCGCGGCCGAAGCCGCCGAGGCCGGGCGCCGCGTGCGCGCCGCGGGCCTGGCCTATTCGGCCATCGTGCTGCTCGGCGCCGGCGGCACGGTGCGCTCGGCCGAACACATCGCGGCGACGGCCGAATTGCTGAACGCCATCCAACCCGACTTCGTCGGGGCGCTCATGCTCACGCCCGTTCCCGGGACCCCGCTCCACGCCGCGCTTCGCGCCGGGCAGTTCGAACTGCCGGACGAGTGGGGGCTGCTCCGCGAACTGCGCGATCTGCTGCGCGCGCTGCGCCTACAGCACGGCCGCTTCTCGGCGAACCACGCCTCGAACTACTTGCCGCTGCGCGGCGACATGCCCGCCGACCGCCAGCCGCTAATCGACCTCGTCGAGCACGTGCTCGACCGACGCGATCCCGGTCTCATCAAGCCCGAGTTCCTGCGGGGTTTGTGAGCGTCTTCCTCGTTTGTCAGCTGACAGGCATGGCGGTTTGTGCTACAACCGGCGCGTTTCCGGTGCTCATCGTGTCTCAATGGGGCATTTCCCAGGAGGAGGACAGCATGGAGTTCATTTCCGCGATCGTGTTGATTCTTGCGGGTATCCTGGCCGCTTCCGGCTTCCTGATCAAGAAGAAGCCCGAAGCCAAAGACCTCATCGACAAACTCGTTCCGTTCCAGGGCATCATCGGCATCGTGGCGTTCCTGTGGGGCGTCTGGGGCACCATCCACGCCGTTCTCAACATCGGCCTGCTCAGCATCGCCCCCATCTTCTGGGTCAACTACCTGGCGGTCAACGTCATCGGCCTGGCGCTCGGCTTCCTGCTCGGCTTCGGGCTCATCTCCAAGTACGCGCTCAGCAAGAACGAAGCCGCCAAGGCGAAGGCTGAGCAGATGCTGAAGAAGCTCGTCAACATCCAGATCCCGCTCGGCCTCATCGCCATCTGCCTCGGCATCTGGGCGCTCATCTACCGCCTGTTCCTCATTCCGGGTCTGTAGGCCACGCCTCCGGCGGCCGACACTTGCCGGCCGTCCGCTCGCCCCCTCGGCGTTACCCCGCCCCCCATCGCCAATGGTCGTCCCACTGGGCTCGCCCGGCCGCCTCAGGCCGCCGCGCTCCGATCGCGCCGCGGGCTCACGTGCCGCAGCTGGCGAAGCGTTCCTTGGGGGGGTTGAAGTAGCCGAAGCGCAGGCGGGGGAAGGCTTCGCGCAAGCGCCGCATGAACGCGATGAGCCCCATGGGCGGCCCGAGGCTGGCCGCCTCGGCGAGTTGCAGGTAGGGCTCGGGGTCGACGTTGAGGTTGCGCATCTGGATGAGCCGACAGCCGGTGTCCGCGACGAAGCGGGCGGTGGCTTCGAGTTCGGGCTCGGTGTCGGTGACGCCCGGGAACACGAGCAAGTTCATGGCCAGGTAGCGGCCGGCGCCCGTGACCGCCTTGCCGGACTCGCGCACGTCGGCAAGCGTGTAGTTGACGGGGCGGTGATAGGCATCGAACAGCGCAGGGCGACACGACGCGATGCTGATGCGCAGGCTGTCGAGCCCGGCAGCACAGAGCGCCGCCACGTCGCGGGGCCGGCTGGCGTTGGTGTTGAGGTTGAGCGTGCCGCGGTCGGTGCGCGCACGCACGAGGCGCACGGCGGCTTCGAGCAGCGTGGGGTTGAGCAGCGGTTCGCCTTCGCAGCCCTGGCCAAACGACGCCACGGCCTCGGCTACGCGCTCGAAATGCGGCACGGCCACGTCGGCCACTTCTTCGGCGGTGGGCGTGAACGCGATGCGGTCGTGGCTCGCCGGGCAGGCCCCTTCGGGCTGCAACGACAGGCAGCCGACGCAGCGGGCGTTGCAAGTGCGGGCCGTCGGCAGCGGGGCTTCCCAGCGTTCGAGGTAGAAATTTTGGGCCGCGCGACACCCGTAGACGAGCGCGCAGCGCGAGAGGTGGGCGTAGAGCCGGTTGTCGCGGTGGAGGGTACCCTGCCGCTCGACCGCACGCCGGATGGTGGGCAGATCGAAGAGCGGAGGGTCCTGGCGGCGCTCGGGGTCGACCCGCACGGCCGCCGTGACGAAGCCCGCGGGCGTGAAACCCAGGGCACTGTACGCGAACGTCGGCAGGGCCGGTGCGCCCGGCCGGACCCGCACCGCCGGGTGCAGCAGCCGCAGATAGGCGGGCGCGATGAATGCCGCGGCCGCCTCCACCCCCGACGGGCCGAAGGGCGTCGGGCGGCCGTCGGGGGCCCCCGCCCCGAGCGGCGCGCGGCCCGGCAGGCGAAAAATGTCGCTACCGGGCGGCAGCGGGATGAGTTCGTGCGGTTCGGGCGCCCGGACGCGGGCCCCGTCGAACGTCAGCAGACCGTGTTCGGGGCTGTCGTAGACGTTGCCCCGCTCGTCGGAGAAGACCGCGCATGGACCCGCGCTGGGGGTCTCGGGACGCCCCTTATGGCCGCCGTGGGGGCGTCGCGCGTGGCCCGCGTGTCGGGCAGGCCGCCCGGTTCGCTGTCTCACGGCTGGTCCTGGACCCGGATGGGGCATGGCCGAGCCGCGCAGGGGGACACCGGTCGGTCGGCAGGGATGCGCTGTGCAGGCCCACTACAGGGCCCTAGCCGAAGGTCACCGTCACGGTCGCGGCGGGGCATGGAAAGCGCGGGAAGAACCGGGAGTTAGGGATTGGCAGGGGCGGCCGGGGCGGGCGCCGCCTCGGGGGCGGGAGCCGGAGCCGGGACCGCCTCGGGAGCGGGAGCCGGAGCCGCTTCGGCGGCCGGAGCCGGGGCCGGAGCCGCCTCGGGGGCCGGAGCCGGGGCCGGAGCCGCCTCGGGGGCCGGA
>CAYRCM010000093.1:0-18923 GCA_964422715.1 uncultured Myxococcales bacterium
CGGCGGTTCGCTCGCGCCGCGAGTATAGGCCGACGCGGGCGGGGTCCGCCAGGGTTGACGTTTCGACTCGTGTTTTCATGCGGTTGCGTCCATCGATCTGCCGGCCGCGGAGGGGAAGATCCGTCAGAGCAGCGCCACCGGGATGGCCGCGACCGTCGCCGTGAGCGGCAACCATTGGCCGGTGAGGCAGATGAGGCCGCCGGGACCCGACGGAATGCCGAGGAGGTTGTCGGTCGCGGTCAAGCGCCGGGCCGTGGTAGAAGCCGCGGCCCGCCGCTTCGGCCCCGTCCGGCACCGGCCGGCGCAACCGGGCGGCGGGGGCCGGCCGGCTGGCCGCCAACGGCGCTACCGGCGGCTCCAGTAGGGCAGGCAGAACGGGTTGCTGCAGTGCATGACCATGAGGGCCGTAAGGTTGCCGTCAGGGGGAGGCTCGTGGCGCTGGTAGGCCACGAGAGGCAGGCCGTCAACGCCGATGGTGATGGACGGCTGGTAGCCGGCAACGAGCACGCCGTCGTTCAACGCGAAGTTCGTCATGGAGCGCGCACCGCAGTCGGCCTGGCTGCACTTGACCACTGCCACGCCGTGGATGCTCCGAGCGCTGTAGGCAATCGTGGGCAGCCCGTCAGCGCCGACGGTGAGCGAGACGCCGTAGGCTTCGCTTTGATCGGCAATCGGCGGGATTTCCTGGAAGAAGAAGTCCCCCGCACATCCCGTGTCGTCATCGGGGTCGTAGGGGTCGTCGCAGCCACAGTTCCAGAGCCGACACTTCGCCACTTTGAGGCGGTTGGTGGCGTAGAGCCAGTACGCAACGATCGGGCGGCCGTCGCCGCCGATGGCGATGGCCGGCCAGGTTCCGGGTCTTGCCGCGCTGTCGACAACATGCTTGACGACTGCCGGCGCCCCCCCAGCGCAGGACGGGTTGTTGCAGTGGGCGACCGTGAGCCCCGTTGAGCTCACGAGGTACGCCATGATGGGCAACCCTTCGGCTGAGACCGCAAGTTGGACCTCGGTCGCCGGGTGGTCGGCGGGGGGGTTGTCGACAATCACCGGTTCGGGTGCGGGATCGTTGCAGCCCTCATCACCGCAAGCGACGAACTGCAGGTAGGTGCTTGGCCCATCGGGGCCGACGGCGCTGTACGCCAGGATCGGAAGTCCGTTTGCCCCCATCGCCAGGTCGAGGTGGTGCTCGGCGGATTCCCGTTGCAGGTTGACGCGCACCGGGCTGTCGTGCTCGCTGCACGCCCGGTCGCCGCAGTGCACGAAGTAGAGCACTCGGTTCGTCGCGCCCGTTTGGTGCCAGTACAGGACAGCCGGCAACCCATCTCGGCCAATGGCAACCGCGGGGTAGAGTCCAGCCCCGATCGTCGGGTGGATGCTTTGGTCGGTGGCTAGCGGGTTGCCCGGGGAGCAGGCGGAATCCCCACAGCGGGCCAGCCGGAGTCCGCTGGCGTAGTAGGCCACCACGGGCAGACCGTCGCTGCCGATGGTTAGCGACGGGAACGACCCATTGCCGCGACTGACCGGAGCGAATCCCGTGCCGTCATTGCCGAGGTCGCACAGTTGCATGAAGGTCGTCGCGCGCGGCACCTGCGGCAGCTCGCCCGTGCCGGAGGCGCACGTCCAGCCATCGGCATCGCGGCGCGGGACCTGCCCGGGAGCGCAGTTGAGGGCCCCGAGTGCGTCGGTGTCCGTGTCTTCGTCTGCCGCGCACTGCCAGCCCGCGACATCGTCCCACTTCGCGATCTCCCCGACGGCGCAGGCCAGTTCGGCCAGGGTGTCGGTATCCAGGTCGGCCGCACACTCCCAGGCCGTGCCGGCGCGTTTGGCCACCTGGCCCTCCGCACAGCTCAGCCCGGCGAGCGTGTCGGCGTCGTCGCCGTCGGCGAGGCCCTCGGGAATCGCCAGGAGGTCGTCGAACAAGCCGCTCGTGGCCACCGCCGCCAGGTCGGCGCTTTCGGCAAACCCCGAGAGGTCGGGCGTGCCCGTCAAGTCGGCGTAGGCGCAACTGCTGGCCACGGCGCAGAGCGCCGGCGTGCCCGTCAGATCGGCGTACGAGCCGCTCGTGGCCACCGCTGCCAAGTCGGCGCTCTCGGCAAACCCCGAGAGGTCGGGCGTGCCCGTCAAGTCACCGTACGAGCCGCTCATGGCCACCGCCGCGAGGTCGGCGCTCTCGGCAAACCCCGAAAGGTCAGGCGCACCCGTCAGGTCGCCATAGGCGCAACTGCTGGCCACGGCGCAGAGCGCCGGCGTGCCGGTCAGGTCACCGTACGAGCCGCTCGTGGCCACCGCCGCCAAATCGGCGCACTCGGCAAAGCCCGAGAGGTCGGGCGTGCCCGTCAGGTCGGCGTAGGCCCCGCTCGTCGCCACGGCGGCCAAGCCGGCGACGCTCGCCTGCAAGGTGGTGAGGTCGGTCCTCAGCGCGGCGGCGAGTGCGGCGAGTTCGTCGATAGCGGCTTGGTAGGTGGTGGCCGTGAGCCCGGAGCCGTTCCCGTCGTACGCCAGAAACAGGTTGCGCGCCGAGACCTCGTCGAGCGCCGAAGCCGGCACACAGCCGGCGCAATCGACGCCGCGCGCCACCTCGGCCACCTCGGCCACGGCCGCCTTGCCCGAAACCAGCGCGTAGGCCACCGACACGACCGGAATGCGCTCGCTGAGTTCGGCCCCGGCGCCCGGCGCGACGCCCATCCAGCGTGGCTCGCCGTCGGCAAAGGCTGCGGCAAACGCCTCGGCCTCGGCTTCATCGGCTGCGGCCGGAACGAGCGCGTTGAACACGCCGGCCTCGCAGAGCACGTCGAGCGGAGCGGCCGGCTCCCAGCGGGGCACCGTGGCATCCGCGGCATCGTAGAGCCGGAACGTCACCGTCGTCGCCCCCTCCACGGGCGCTCCGAGCTCGTTGAACAGCACCCCCTGCACGTTCAATTGCGCCGGCACGGCCAGGGCCAGCACCGGCCAGGCCAGAAAGGCGCCCACGAGCACCCCGTGTCCGATCCGCATCCCCCGTCTGCGCATGGCTGCATCCCCTCCTTGGGCTATCCCGTCGAAAATCCGCCTCGTTGCGGGTGGTTCGCGGTGCTGGCGCATGGGCCGCACGTCCGGCCAGGCGGCGCCAGCGGACACGGCAGCCCGCCCCCACGTCGGCCGGCGCCGTTTGAACCGGAAACGAGCGGATCGTACGCGATGCGCGGCGAGGCTGTCGAGACATTTCCATGGCCGACCGGGAGGCCCGAAAGCCCGCGCGAGCGCCGGGTTGTCGCGCTCGATGAGACCCATGGCGTCGTCGAGCGTCTTGCCGATGTCTGGCTGCTCGGCCTGCCCGCAGAGATACGCCCAGCGGGCGTGTTCGGGCGCCGGGAACACGTTTTCGGCGGTGTACTCGTCGCGGTCTTCGAGCCGCGCCTCGCATTCAAGCGCCCGCCGCGGCGGCGTCCACGTGCTCGCGGGATTGGGTTCTGCGCTTGTTTCGGTCGCGGGGGGCCCGCATTCTGGGTCGCGGATGTGGCCGCCGGCGACCGAGGCCAAGTCGTGACGCCGGCGGCGGATGCCAGACCGCGCAAACCGAGGTCGCGCGAGACAAGGAACCCGCCTGACCCAAGTGGCTTGCCACCAGAAGACACCCTTGCTGTGGCGCATCGGGGCCGGCGTACGCCGCGAGAACGAAGCGTTCACGTTCCTTGTCAGGTGAGCGTCGGGGTGGCCGGGGCTGCGCGGCACGCGCGCGCACCCGGGCGGTTGACCGTAGCCGCAAGAAGACGCACGGTTGGCGTGCCCATTGCGCCGCGGAGAACGGACCGGCAGCCGGCCCGCCGCGACGTTTCGAGCTACCGGAGGTCGCCCCGCGCGTTGACCGCCGCCGGGCCGGGCCGCTGCCCGCCGGGTGCGAGAGAGCCAGGCGCTGTGTCGAGCGAACGTCGAGACCGGGGCCGCACCGCGACCCTCGATGTCGAGCGGCCGGTGCTGCCGCCCAAGGCCACCGCGGCCCTGCTCGCGGCGCTGCAGACGGCGGCCGCGAGCGGCCTGCTCGAAGAGCGCAGCGAGAACAACGCCAGCCTCCTCGCGTCGTGGCGCGGAACCCCCGACGGGCCCATCTCCCCGAAATGGAACGTCAAGGTCTACGCCTACAACGCGCGCAACCGCGGCCACAGCGTCGTGTGTGTCGACCGTCACGTGTTGCGCCAACTGCTCACCGACGCGCCCGAATTGCTGACCGTGCCGCCGTTGCCCTTGCTGAGCATCGACGACGCGGGCTGGGGCTTTCCGCTCTGCGGGGTCATGGTTGGGGTGTCCGACGAACGCGAGGTGCGCACCGCCGTCGTGCCGGTCGAGTACTTCCGCGCCGACGGCCCGAACGCCTTCTGTACGAAGCGCTACCTCTCGGTCTACGCGACGCGCGCCATCGAACTCGTGGCGAGTTTCGGCGCCACGCCCGCGACGCACCGGCTCCACATCTGCTCGGGCTACGTCAACCAGCCGCTGCGCGAGGAGCTTCGCCGGCTCGGCTTCGACGTGCGCGTCGTCGAGATTCGCGGCCTGCTGCAGGACCGTCTCGAAGAGTACTTCCGGGCTTACGTACACGAGCAACTGGAGGCCGACCTCTACTACGACCCCAAGGCCATCCCGAAGGGCGACATTCCGCGCCGCTACCACGCCTGCGTCGCGTTCGGGCGGCGCTGGCGGCCCGAGCTCCTCAAGACGGGCTGGGGTCGGCTCGGCGCCTGAGCGGCTCGGCGCCGAAGAGACGCGGGCCCGCGGTTCGGGCGCTCCGGCGCGCGCCGCGCGGTCGCCGGTGGCCGTGCAGTTCGGCGAGGTTCAGCAACTGTGCTGTGCGGGCCGCCGCTGCGCGCAGAAAGCGCAGAAACGCATCGGTTGGGCATCTCGCGGCCTACGTCCCCGCGACCGCCCCGCGGCGTGGCGCCGGTCAGTCCTCGGTCACAGACTCTTGCGCTGCCTGCGCTTGTCGCTTTGCCCGCCCTGCCGCCCAGCGGGCCACCAACGTGCCGATGATGAAGCCCATCGGTGCTCCGACCAGTAGATAGCGCTCGACCTGGCTCGCTGGGGCATAGTGAATGATGGCCACGGCGAAGATGCCTATCAGCACGAGGGCCACCAGCAATCCGAGAAGCACGCTCTTCAGAAGCGCCCCCACGAAGCGTCGGGACTGCTCCCTTTCGGCCCGTCCGGGGCGGACACGCAACGGCTCGCCGCAGCGAACACACGCTACGGCTTCGTCCTGGTTCGTCTCACCGCAACGTGGGCAGGTCTTCATCACGCACCTCCGAAAACAAGACAAGGCGCAATGATAACGAGGTCGTCAAGCCTTCTCATGCGCGTTCCCGCTCCCGCCGGCCAGCATCGGGCGCTCCGCGGCGTGCGGTTCGGGGCGGCCAGGTGTTGCAGGAACGTGCTTCTTCCAACGTGCCGCGCGCCGGTGACGAGGAGGACGGCGAATTGCTCACTGGCCGCAATTCAGAAGGTCTCGATCGTGCGCGAACAGTACATCGGGCCGGCTCCTTCGGCCAATTTGCAATCGCACTGCAAACTAGCCGAGGTTTCCGGTCGTGGTCAAGCGCAGGGCCGTGCCGCGATTCCCCGCCGGCTTCCGTCCCGGCGCCTGGGTCGCGTCGACGAAGCCTTGCAGCGCGTCGAGGCGTTCGCCCGGGGTGAGCGTCAGAAACCAGCGGATGAGCGAGACGTCGACGCCGTCGTCGGCTTCCGCCGCGGGCGGGGGTTGGCGCGCGGCCGGGGCCTCGCCGGTTTTGGCGAACTCGGGCTCCATCGCGGCTCCTGCGACCGTCGACCCGCAGTCGGCGACCACGGCGGCGTCCTGGCGGGTCGGGTCGGCGCGGGGCGCCGCCCTTCCGCGCTTGTTTCAGTCGCGGGGGGCCAGTATTCTGGGTCGCGGATGTGGCCGCCGGCGACCGAGGCCGGCAGGAGGTTCACCCATGAAGGCCGTTCGGGGGCTCTATGACGCGGGCACGGTGCGCCTCGAAGTCGAGCCGGGGGTGCGTGGCCCCGTCCCGGCCATCGTCATTCTGTTGAACGAGCCGGCCGCAGGCCGGCGCAAGGGCCGCGCGCCGCGCCGGGTGCGCGAACATCCCGCTTTCGGCATGTGGGCCGGTCGCTCGGACATCCAGGACGCGGCGCGGTTCGCTGAGAATCTGCGCGATCGGGAGGAGCGTCGCGGCGATGAGCGCTGACCTCATCGACACCTCCGTGCTGGTGGATGCGCTGCGTGGCGACGAACGCGCGGGGCGGTTCCTCGACGAGCTGGGGGCCAGCCGCCGTCCTGGCTGTCCCGACGTCGTCCTGGCCGAGTGGCCGCGGGGTGCCGTGGCCGGCGAGAGCCGGCCCGGGTGGTGTCGTTCGTGTCGACGATGTTCGATATCGTGTATCACGACGAGGCCGATGCCCGTGCGGCCATCGATCTCCTCGTGCGCTACCGGCCGGCCCACGGATGCGGCGACCATGACTGCCCGATCGCGGCCATGGCGAGTCGCCGCGCGGCCCGGTCGCGACGTGGGCTACCTCATCATCTTCGACCGGGCGGCCACATCCCCGTGGGAGGAGCGCGGCGAGATCGAGACCGTCCGGCACGCCGGCGTGGCCGTCACGGTCGTGCGGGCGTAGGTGGGGTGTGGCGGCGGGGGGCTGCTCGTTCGGGCAGTCGTCGCGGCCGTCGCTGCGCTCGGGGCCGGCCCCTTGCAGCGGGTCGCAGGCCTCCGGCAGGCATTCGAGGCAGGCGGGCACGGCGTGCGGGCATTCGCGCCGGGCGCAACGGAGCGTGCCAAGACCCTCGTCGGTCTGGCCGTCGCGGTCGTTGCCGCTGCGGTCGCACCCCTCGGCCGTGGCACCATCGAACGGCTCGCAGGTCGCCGGCAGGCCCCCGGCGCAGGCCGGCAGCAGGCGTTGGCACTGTTCGGTGCGCAGGGGACGGTGCCGGGCCCGTCGTCGTCCAGGCCGTTGCGGTCGTCGTTCTTGCCGTGGTAGACGTCGGGCAGGCCGGGGGCCCTGGCGGCATCGTCGTCGTCGCAGTCGCCGGCCGCGGGCACTTGGCCCGGAGCCGCGCCACAGGCGGCGAGGGCATCGGCCCGACCAGCTGCGGAGGATGAAGATCCCCACGCGGTCGAGCGAAATCTGCCAACCGCCCCCGAACGGAATTGCGGGCGCCTGCCCGAATGCCAACCTGCGGCGGTGAGGACGCCATGCGTGCGACCGCGGGTGGCACGCTTGTGCGGGAGGAGGAAGCATGGGGGGGCTCGCGCGGCCCGGGTTGTTTGCCGCGGTCATTGGGCGCAAGCGGGAGGATGCCTGTACCGAGGTGCTGGCGGCGCTCCTGCGGGACGATGAGGCCTGGCGGCCCACCCTCGCGGCGCTGCTCCCGGAGGAGGCAATAGGCCTCGACCGGCCGCAGACGGTGCTCACGCAGCGGGTGGCGGACGACGGCAGCCGCCCTGACCTCGTCCTGGACTGGCCGTCGAAGCGACGCATCGTCGAGGTGAAGTTCCGGGCGCCCCTCACCGTGGCCCAGCAGGACGGATACGCGGTCCCGCCGGTCGCGACGCCCGGATTGCCCAGTGTGCTCTACGTGCTGGGACCGAAGTCGCGCCGCAACGAGGTTTGTCCGCAAATCGTAGACGACACGCACTTCATCGCGTGGGAGGACGTCCACGCCCGTCTGGAGAAGACCGTGGCGGCCGGCGGTACAGAGCGAGTGCGTTTCTGGGTCGAGGAACTGCTCGCAGCCATTCGGCAGGAGGCCGGCATGTCCGACTTCCGGGCGCTGACACCCGCCGAAAGCGACGCCCTCAGGGGCCGCGCCCTGCCCGAGGGGCTCGGCAACGCTCTCGATCTTGTGGACGCGCTCCGCCGGGAGCTTGCGGCCTTGCCCGCCACGCAGGCGTCGCACAGCGAGGGGCTCGCCTATGGGTTCATGATTGACTGCATGCTACCGGGCGAGAAGAATTGGGCATGGGCGGGCTTCTGGATGGCGCCGTGGCGCGCCTTTGGCGAGTCGCCCCTCTGGATCCAGCTCTGGTCGACGGCACCGCTCGGCGACGTGGAGGGGAGGAACCTCGGCGCGCGGCGCTTCCCCGACTACATGGCGAACTCGTACGTCATCCCCATCCCGCTTCTCCCCGAATGGTCGGCCAGGGAGTACGCAGTCGACGTGCAGCGCATCCTGGACGCCGTGGCACCCGCGGCGTGCATCGGCCGGTGAGCCGTCTCGGCGGCGGATTCCTGCGCAAGCGCGCATCCTTCGACGGTTGTGCAGCGGCACGGGCGGGTCGTGCCGGACGCCCGCTCCAAGCCGGCCGCCCGGCAGCCTCAGAGCAACGCCACCGGGATGGCCGCGACCGTCGCCGTGAGCGGCAGCCACTGGCCCGTAAGGCAGATGAGGCCGCCGGAACCCGACGGAATGCCCAGCCTGTCGATGACCTCGAAGTGGCGCACGTCGCGGGGGCTGGGCGTGGCCGTCTTCTTGATTTCGAGGGGATACACGGTGCCGTCGCGGACGATGAGGAGATCGATCTCGCGTCGGTCACGGTCGCGGTAGAAGTAGAACGGCGCCCGCTGGCCGCTGTGCGAGTAGCCTTTCAGCAACTCGGCCACCACCCAAGTTTCGAGCATGGGGCCGCTCATGGCACCGGCTTCGAGCGTCTCGGGGCTCGACCACTCCGTGAGATAGGCGGCCAGCCCCGTGTCGAGAAAGAAGAGTTTGGGCGTCTTGACGAGGCGCGTGGTCACGTTCGTGGCGTAGGGTTCGAGCAGGTACACGACGCCCGACGCCTGCAAGATGGAGAGCCAGCTCTTCGCCGTGTTGACGGCGATGCCCACGTCCCGCGCGAGTTCGGCGAGGTTGAGCAACTGCGCGGTGCGAGCCGCCGTTGCGCGCAGAAAGCGCAGGAACGCGAGTTCGTCGCCCACCCGCACGAGGTCGCGCACGTCGCGCTGCAGGTAGGTCTGGACGTAGGAGCCGTAGTACAAGTCGCGGTCGAGCGCGTCGTGGAGCGCCAAGGCGGGCAGGCTGCCGCGCCACATGCGGCGGAACAGTTCCTTCAGCGACAGGGGCTCGGCAGCCGCGGTCGCGTTCGCCAGAACCTCCGCGGTCGGCAGAAACTGTCGCGCCGTCGGGCCACGTCCGGCGCGTTCGGCCTGCGAGAGGCCCAGCAATTGGACGACCCCGACGCGCCCGGCGAGCGATTCCGAGACCCCCCGCATCAGCGGGAACGGCTGCGACCCGGTGAGCCAGAACGCGCCCGGCACGCGCTCCCGGTCGACGTGCATCTTGAGGTAGGGCAACAGTTGCGGGGCGTACTGGATCTCGTCAATGAGCAACGGCGGCGGGTAGCGTTGCAGCCAGAGCGCCGGGTCGCTCCGCGCCAGGCTCGCCACGAGCGGGTCGTCGAGCGTCACGGTCGTGCGGTTCGGGGCGGCCAGGTGTTGCAGGAACGTGCTCCTGCCCACCTGCCGCGCGCCGGTGACGAGGAGCACGGGGAATTGCTCACTGGCCGCCATCCAGAAGGTTTCGAGCGTTCGCGAACAGTACATCGGGCCGGCTCCTTCGGCTAATTTGCAATCGCACTGCAAACTGGCCGAGGTTTCCGGTCGCGGTCAAGCGCGCGGCCGTGCTGCCGGCGCCACCGTTTCGCCGGCCGAAGGCCCCCCGCCGCCCCCTCCGCCGCCCGTCAAGCCGCCTCGGCCCAGTCGCGGCACACCCGCTCGGCCTGCTCGATGACGGTGACGACGGCCTCCTCGCGCTTGTCGGGCGGGTAGCCGTGCTTGCGGAGCAGCCGTTTCACCTTGCGCCGCATGTCGGCCCGCACGGCCTCCTTCTCGGTCCAGTCGGTGGTCACCGACTCGCGGATGGCGGCCACGAGCTCGTGGGCGATGGCCGCGAGCGCCGCGTCGCCCATCACTTCCTCGACCCCACCGTGGGCCACGAGCGCGTCGTAGAAAGCCAGTTCGTCTTCGCTGAGCCCGAGCCGTTGGGCGCGCTTCGGCGCCTCGCGCAGGGCCTTCGCGAGCTCGATGAGTTCGAGGATGACCTCGGCGGCTTCGAGCGTGCGATTCTGGTAGGCCCGCAGCGTGCGTTCGAGGAGTTCCGAGAATTTGCGGCTCTGCACCACGTTGCGCCGCGTCAGCGCGCGGATCTCGTCGCCGAGCAGTTTCTTGAGCAGTTCGAGTTGCAGGTTGCGGTGCGGGCTTTGCTCGACCGACTCCAGGAACTCGTCCGACAGAATCGAGAGGTCGGGTTTGCGTAGCCCCGCCGCGCCGAAGATGTCGATCACCCCCGCCGAGGCGACCGCCGCCGACACGAGCTGCCGCAACGCCGTGTTCATCGCCGCGTCGTCGCCGCCGCCCGGCCCGCCGGTGTACTTGCGCAGGGTTCCCTCCACCGCCTGGAAGTAGCCCACCTCATCGCGCAGCGCTCGCGCCTCTTCGAGATGGATGGCGATGCCCACGGCCTTGTTGAGTGCCGCCATGGCGTCGAGGAAACGGCGCTTGCCGTTCTCGCGGGCGCACGCGTGGTTCGCCCCGCGCCCTTGCCTCGCCGGCGCGGCCCCGGCATTGTGGGGCGGCGCGGGGCCGCAGGCGCCCGGCAACGCGAGGCGCCCGCCCCACGAGAAGGTCGTGTGCGGCGGAGACGCGCCGCGCGCTCACCGTGCGCGTGGGCCCACGGGGCCTGCCCGCGTAACGGCCTGTGCACGGAGGTGCCCGATGATGCTCCAGCCCGACCCGCGCGTACTGCTCGATCGGCTCGCCATCACGCGGCCGCTGCTCGCGGTGTACGACGCCCCCGACGCGGCCGTGTTCGAGCCGCTCGTCCGCCCGCCCACAACCGGGCATGGCTGCGTGTTCGCGCGCTATCGCCAATTCCTCGAAGGCCAGACGCTGCTTCTCACCCGCGACCAGTTCGGCTGCGGCGGGGCCGGCCGCTGCTTCTTAGGCCTCACCACCCGGCCGCGCGAGGCGTTCTTGAAGTTCCTCGCTGAGGACGAAGGGCTCAAAGACTCCGTTGAACTCATGGCCCAATGGCTCGACCACGGGCATACCTACAGCCCCACGCACGACAACGTCCTCGTTGGCCCGCTCGTCCCCGCGCGTTGGCCCTGGGCCCGCGCGGTCACGTTCCTCGTCGACGCCGACCAACTCAGCGCGCTCATGATCGGCGCGCAGTACCATGCCGCTCCGAGCGCCGTGGCGCCGGTCATCGCGCCGTTTGGCGCCGGCTGCGGCCTGCTCTTGCCGTTTTCGGACCTCGAAGTGGCCCAGGCGGCCATCGGCGCCACCGACATCGCCATGCGCCAGTACCTGCCGAAAGACGTGCTGGCCTTCACGGTGACGCGGTCCATGTTCGCCCGATTGTGCGCGCTCGACGAACGCAGTTTCCTCTTCAAGCCGTTTCTTGAACGACTGAAGCAGGCGCGAGCGCGCCAAGCCCAGCGCACGGCCGCGGCGGGGCCCCCGGGCGAAGCCACCCCAAACGCCTGATCCCGCATTGCGTTCCAAAGGAGGCCGAGGCGCCAGGGCGCGAGCCCCCGAGGCCCACTCCGGGCGCGCCGCAGCGGGGAGCGCCGCCGGCAGCCAGGAGATCCGCGAAACGGCGACTGGGCCCGAGCGCTGCAGTGGGAAGGCGGCCGAGACGGGTGCGCCCCGTCTGCCGTCCGCGCCTGGCCCTCAAGCCGCTCGCGGGCCGCGGTCCCCATCGCGGCGGCCGTGAACACGAGCCCGGCGACGAACGGCCGCGAACCGTCTATCCTATGGGCCGGTCGGGCAGACCGAGGGGGGATCCCCGAAGCGGGGGGGCCGATGCGCACCAACGACCTGTCGCTCTCGATGGTTTCCGGCCGGCCCATGCTGCGGGTGCCGGCGGCACTCCTGTTCGGGCTGGTGCTCCTCGCGGGCGGGGGGGCCCGGGCGCAGCTCTATCCTGAGCCGCCCGGCGCGCCGCTCACCGTCACTGCAACGGTCGGGGCGCCCCGTCAGGTCCCCGTCCGGCCCTTCACGCCGCAGCGCCCGGACGCGCTGCCCGTCATCATGCTCACCGGCTACTGGCCGCCGACGAACGACATGCTGCGGCCCTTCAGCCCGAACCCCGACCAGAACCCCGAAGGCTGGGTCGGCGAGAACTGGGAGGATCGCGGCTACCACGTCATCGCGCTGTTCCCCGAATTCCCCTTCGGCCTCGGCCGGGGCCAGGGCGATTTCGAGGTCGACTACCAGGATACGTCCGCGGACTTCTGGCGGTCCGTGGACCTGCTGCAGCCCATGGCCATCATCACCTTCGGCCGGGCCTACTACGACCATGCCTGGCAGATGGAAGGCGGCGACCACAACTTCCCGCTCAACGACTGGGGCGCCGACTACCTATCCCCCTATCGGCCCACCGCCGACTTGCCCATCGCCCAGCAACCACCCGGCTCGAACCGCTGGTCGACGCTGCCGAGCGCCGCCATCAGCGCCGCGCTCGTGGCCTCCGGGGTGCCGGTGACGCCCCTGGCGACCGACCTGGACGACAGCGGGTTCCTATGCAATTTCATTGGATATCATGCCTGCTGGTATCACGACCTGCATGCCGACCCGGCCGATCCGGCCTGGAACATCGCCGCCGGCCACATCCACGTGGGCTACGCCATGTCCCTGCCTACGGCCATGAGCGCCACCGAGGTGACCCTGCGCGCGCTCATCGGGCACCTGAATGCGCAGCGTGGGGTGCCCGACGACGTCTCTGTCCTGCGCGGCCGGCAGGTAGAGGGTGGGCTCGCCGACCTGCACCTGAGCGACGACGCCCGCCTCGTCGTCGTGGCCCCGCCGCCCCCGCTCCCGTGGCCCGACGGTGCGCAGGTGCGGCTCGTCGTCACCGGCCATGCCGCGACGCTCGCGGTCGACGCGCTGCGTTTCGCCGTGGAAGCGCGCACGCCGCCGGCGGGCGGGCTGCTCGTGCAGCGCATCGCCCTCTACGACTGGACCGACAAACGCTACCGGACGCTCGATGTGCGGGTCCTCCCGGCCGTGGACACCGTGGTCGCCGTCTCCGCGCCCGACTCCCCGGCGCGCTACATCCAGCCCGTGAGCGGCGAGCTGCGCGCCCTGCTGGAGTACACCGCGCTCACGGTCGGGACCGGCCCGCTCGCCCCGGTCGCCGTCGACCGGACGGCCTGGACCCTGGAGCCGGCCCGAACCCGCCGCGCGACCGGCGGGTCACGCTGACGGCGCGCCGGCGTGCCCGCCGGTCGGGCGCGCGGCTCGGTATCGCTCGGACCGGCGGGCGAGCGGGGTCTGCCCCGCGCGCCTCACCCGCGTTGCCGTCTTCCCGGGCCGCCGCCCCGGCAGGCCGGGGAAAGGGAGTCTGCCATGGTCGCGCGCAAGGCGCTCCGGATCGCTTCGCTCGCGCTTCTGGTGCTCGCTGCCGCTCCGGCCCGGGCCGGCGGGGGCAAGCCATTCCAACTGTCCCTGTTCGACCCCGTCCAGCTCTTCAGCCGCTCGACACCCATCGCCGGCGTGCGGCTCAACCTCTTCTACACGAACAACAGCGCGATGACGGGTTTCGACTGGTCCTGGCTCGGGGTGGCCCGAACGACCGGTAGCCTGAAGGGCGTCCAGTGGGCGCTCGGCAACTGGGTCGAAGGCACGGCGCTCGGCTGGCAGGCGGGTCTCGTCAACTACGGCGGCAGGGCGGCTACCGGCTTGCAGCTGGGTTTCGTCAACCTGGCCGGCCGGGGCCTCGGGCTTCAGTGGGGGGGCGTCGGCTGGAGCGATAGCCACACCGGGGTTCAGTTCAACCTGCTTTTCAACGCCTCAAAGAAATTCACGGGATTGCAGCTCGGGCTGGTCAACTACACGAAGCGGCTGCACGGCGTGCAAATCGGGCTCGTCAACATCGCCGGCAACGGCTTCCTGCCGGTATTCCCCATCGTCAACGCCGCGTTTTGATACCCCGTCGCCCGCCTGCGGATACCGTTGTTGCCTTCGTCGCGCCCCGCTGCGGCGGACTCGCAGCACGCCTCGGGGGTCGCGCCAGGCGCCTCGGGATCCCGCGGAACGCAACCGGGTCGAACGGGCGCGCGAGGCTCGACCGAGTTCGCCCGCGAACCCAGCCCGCCACGTCCGATGCGGCCCCGCGGCCGGGCCGGCCGCCGCGGCCTCAGGGCACCGGATAGTCGAAGAGCAGCGCCTGGTCGCGCCCGCCATCGAACATGGAGAGCACGATGCGGCCGCCGCCCATGGCCAGTCCGTGCGGGCCGCACGAGTCGGGCAGCGAGGCGCGCACGGGCAAATCGACGATTTTCGTGAGCGTCGCGCCGGGCAGGTCGGCGATGGCGTAGAGGCTCGTGCCGTCGCCGAGCGCCACGTGACCCTGGCCGTCGGTGGCCCCCTCGAAGCCGCCAATGACGCCGCCGAGCCGCTCGGCGCTGCCCCCGGCAAGCGGCACGCGCCAAACACCCGCCTCGCCGACCACGGCGCCGTCGCTGCGGTTGAAGTAGATGAAGTGGTCGGTGACCAGGATGAGGGGACCCGGTTTGTCGACGCTGAGCGTGGAGACCGCCCCGTCGAGCCCGATGCGCACCGGTTGGTCGGCGTCGGGCGCGGCCCCGCTGCCGATTCGGTTGGCGTTCGTCCAGAGGGCCCCGGCGCCAAAGACCATCCCTCGGCCCCAGCCGACGTCGACGTTCTGGACGAGGACTTCCTGGGCGGCCGCCCCGGCCCGCAAGATGACGTAGTGGCTCACCGTCGGGGCGAGGCTGCCGTCGACATCGTCGAAGCGTACGATGCGCTCGCCCGTCGGGGCGACGAGCTCGGCCGAAGGCCCGTTGATCCCGTTGATGGGATGCACGGGCGCGGGGTAGGCCACGGCGGCACCGCTCGCGTCGACGGCCGCCGCGCCATCGCGAATGAGAATGCCCCCGCCGGCCAGCCCGAAGAGGCGCAGCCCGAGCAAGTCTTGCGCCTCGTAGATGCGGGTCGGCGTGCCGCCGCCGGCCGGCAACGTCACGACGCTGTCGAGCAACGCGACGTAGAGCGTCGCCCCGTCGACCACGAGGCCGCGCACGACGCTGCTCTGCGTCGGGTCGTTCGGGTCGACATCGTAGTTCTGGTAGTCGGCCAGCACGCGCGCTCCGGCCGGCACGCCACACGCGCCCGACGCGGCGGTGTCGCCCGCCGCATTGTCCCCGCCGCCGAGCACGTCGCCCGGCGTTTCGTCCGTGCCGCCTTCGCAGGCGGCCAAGGCTGCGATCAGAAAAGCCAATAGCATCCGTCTCATGACACCCTGCTCCACGTTTTCGGCCGTAGCGGGTCGCAAACCGAGACGCGGCCCCGCGCGGCGGCTTCACTTGTGCGGCAAGCACAGCCAGCAAGATGGGCGGCGCGGCGCGGCTGTCAAGGGTCGCCCGCTCCCCCGCTGCGCCTCCCGCTCGCCCGGGCCGTGACGCCGCGCCTTGGCGGACGGCGTCGCTCGGACGCACTTCGCGGACCATGGGCTGGCCCCCTCCGAGACCCTGGGTCGCCGCGCGGTCGGTTGACGCCTCGGGAGGGCGCAGCTACTTTGCCAGCGCGACGGGTTGCGCCAAAGGAGGCAGCAATGAAAATCGCGTTCATCGGCCACGGCAATGTCGGCGGTGCCCTGGCCAACCGCATGCAGCAAGTCGGCCACGACGTCACCCTGGCGGCAAGCGACGCGCAGTCTGCCAGCGTGCAGAAACGGCTCGCCCAGAACCCGGCGCTGAAGGTCGCGGCGCCGAGCACGGCCGTGACGGAGGCCGCCCTTGTGGTCCTCGCGACCCCGTTTCAGGCCAACCGCGAGGTCCTGACCCCCCTCAAGGCAGCGCTCGCGGGAAAGATTCTCATCGATTGTACGAACCCCGTCGGACCGGGCCTGTCCCACGGGCTGTCGAGCACGCAGTCGGGTACCGAACTCATCCAGTCGCTCCTGCCCGACACGTCTGTGGTCAAGGCCTTCAGCATCTACGGGTTCGAGACCTTCGAGGACTCGGCGTTTCCGGGCTACGGGGTCAAGCCGGCGATGCTGTTCTGCGGCAACGACCCGGCCGCCAAGGCCGTGGTCGCCGAGATCCTGACGCAACTCGGTTTCGAGCCGCTCGATGTCGGTGGCGCCGAGCAGGCGCTGCACCTCGAACACATGACCCTGCTCTGGGTGCGCATGGTGCGGCTCGGCGGTCTTTCGCCCCACCTCGTTTGGGCCGCCCTGCGCCGGTAGCCAAGCGGCCCGGCGTGCGGCGGGGTCAGGCGGCAGCATGATTCCAACCGTCGAACTTCGCACCGGGGCGCGGCTGCCGCAGGTCGGGCTCGGCGTCTTCCGGGCACCGGCCGGCGCCGTGACCCAACGCGCAGTCCGCGCCGCGCTCGCGGCGGGCTATCGCCACATCGACACGGCCAGCGTGTACGGCAACGAACAGGACGTCGGCGCGGCCATCCGCCAAAGCGGCATCCCGCGTGCCGAGCTCTTCGTGACCACCAAGTTGTGGAATGCCGACCAGGGGTTCGACTCGGCGTTGCGGGCGTTCGACGCGAGCCTGCAGCGGCTCGGGCTCGCGTACGTCGACCTCTACCTGCTGCACTGGCCCGTTGCGCAGCGCCGCCGCGATTCGTGGCGCGCCCTCGAACGGCTCCATGCGGAGCAGCGCGCCCGGGCCATCGGCGTGTCCAATTTCATGGAGCGCCACCTCGACGAGCTCGCGGGCCACGCGCAGGTCCTGCCGGCCGTCAACCAAATCGAAGTGAGCCCCTTCCTGCAGCAGCGGGCGGTGCGCGCCTGGTGCGCGAAGAACGGGGTGGTCGTCGAGGCCTACAGCCCGCTGACGAAGGGTCTGCGCCTCACCCACCCGGTCGTCGGCGAACTCGCCCTGAGCGTCGGGCGCAGCCCGGCGCAGGTGCTGCTCCGCTGGGGGTTGCAGCACGGCCTCGTCGTGCTGCCGAAGTCCACGCGGCCTGAGCGCATCGCCGAGAACGCCGCCCTCTTCGACTTCGCGCTCGATGCGGCGAGCATGGCGCGCCTCGACGCGCTCGAAGAGGGCCTCGTCACGGGCTGGGACCCCCGCAGCCAGCCGTGACGGCAGCCCGCCGCCGCTCGGCGTCCAAAGCATCTCTGCAACAACTCCCTTGTAACTCCGTTACAGTTCCGTTACAGCTCCGTTTCCCAACAGAGTTGTGACGAAGAAGCCACGGCGTTGTAAGGGAGCCGTGGCGGAGCGACCCCGGCGCGGGGCAGGAGGGGCGGGCCGTCCCGCTGCGCTTGCTCGGGCGCGCAGGGCAGGGGAGCGCCCTGCGGGGCGTCCAGCGTGCCGCCGCGGCTCGCACCAGGTGCTCAGTTCATCTGCCAGATGGCGTAGTTGAGTGCGGTCGCGAAGAGCAGCCAGCCGAGGTAGGGCAGGAGCAGGAATCCGGGCGCTCGGCGCACCCGGAAGAAGCCGACCACGGTCAGGGCAGCCGCGACGTCGAGCACCGCAATGCCGATGAGCGCCAGGTCGACGCGTTGCAGTCCGAAGAAGAGCCCCGACCAGGCGAGGTTGGCGGCCAACTGAAAGGCGAACAGCGGGAACAGCCAGCGGCGCTTGCGAAAGCCGCCCGCGCGCCAGACGAGCCACGCCGCGAGAGCCAGCGTGGCGTACAGCACGGTCCAGACGGGCGCGAAAACGGCGTTGGGGGGCGTGAACGCCGGCTTTGCGAGCGTCGGGTACCACGTCTGGACGCTCTGTGCCGTGATGACGCCGCCGAGCGCGCCGACCCCGAGACACAGGCCGAGCAGGCCGAGCAGGACGAGGGGTTGGCGGGCCCAGCGGGGCGGCGGGCGGTGAGCGGGAGCATGGGGGACCATGGGCGATGCCTCCTCGGCGACTTCCCGGGGCGCACGGCGCGGCGGCGCCGACGCTGCGCGATGCTCTCACGAATCGTTCGGAAATGCTTGCGGCGTGGTGGTGCGCTCATCGTGGCTCGACCACCACGACGCGGGTGGCGGTCTGCACGTTTCCCCGAATGTCGGTGGCCTGCGCCTCGATCACCAGGGGCTGGCCGAGTTCGGCCGACAGGTCGATGTTCTTGAATCGGAAATCGTACGAGTAGGTCGGATCGGGCGGCATGAAGTCTTCGGGGACGATCTCGATGCCGTTGACTTCGGGCGCGTCGGTGCCGCAGTTCGTGCGGTCGGAAAAGCGCGCGCGTTGCTCGTAGACCAGGGCGTCATCGGCGCGCCGGATGCGCAGTCGGACGTCGTCGAGGTCGATCTCGCGTCCCGGGACCTGAACGTGAATCTCGACCGTTGCGGCCGCCGGGGCCGTGGCCTCGCTGAGATCCACGGCGACCGTGTGGTTCGGCGTGTCGTCGTAGTCGAGGTAGGCGAGCGGCGGCACGCTGTCGTTCGGGAAGCTCGGCAGCGCCCCCGGCACGCGGGGCACGAAGACCGAGAAATGCAGGTGAACCCGCGTGATGTTCTCGCCCGACATGCCCGCGAAGCCGACGATCTCGCCCGCGGCCACCGGGGCGCCCGCCCCGATGTCGTCGGCCAGCGCGGAGAGGTGCAGGTAGCCGGTCTGCAGACCGTCGGCGTGCTCGATGACGATGAAGAGCCCGGCGCGGGGGTGGTTCGGAGTCGTGCCCGCGAAGACGACGTAGCCGGCGTCGGCCGCAAAGATCGGCTCGCCGAGTTCGAGCACGATGTCGATGCCTTGGTGGAAGTCGTACACCCCGGACAGGATGCGCGGGCCGAACGAATCGCTGTACCGCAACTGGGCCCAGGCGTAGTCGACGGGCAGCCGGAAGCGCGCCGCAAAAGGCTGTGGCGGCGCGTCGCCGCTGTCCACGGCGTCCAGGGAGTCGGCGGTGTCGGTCCCGGCGTCGGCCACGGCGTCCGTCACGGCGCCATCGCCGCTGTCGGCCCCGAGCGCGTCGGGTGCGTCGGGCACACCGAA
>CAYRCM010000093.1:19023-21537 GCA_964422715.1 uncultured Myxococcales bacterium
CGGCGCCATCGCCGCTGTCGGCCCCGAGCGCGTCGGGTGCGTCGGGCACACCGAACGAGTCGCCGGCGGGGCCCAGATCGAACGCCGGGCCCACCTCGCCCGGGTCGGCGCTCTGGGCCGCATCGTTGGGCCCCGCATCGGGGTCGGCGGCGTCGGGCGTCCCCAGGCCGTCGGCCGAATCGCCGAGGTCGCGCCGGCCATCGTCTCCGGTCGCATCGCCGGGTCCGGACGGCAGCTCGGCTCGGCCGTCGCCCGGAGCCCCGCCATCGCCTGCAACGGTCTCGGCGCGTACATCCGCGCCGGGCAGGCCATCAGCGGGCGGGGCGGCATCGCCGCTCGCGAGATCCGGGGCGGGCCGGGTGCCGGCGTCGGGGGTGGCGTCGGTCGGCGTGGGGGCATCAAAGGGGCCCGCGGCGTCGGCCCCGCAGTCGCAGGGGGCCGCGTCGGCCGCGTCGCTCGGTGGGGCGCCGGGCGTATCGCCTGCCCGCGGGCAGCCGCAGTCGCAGGGGACGGCATCGTTTGGCGCCACCTGCTGCACGGTGGTGCAGCGCACGCTGAGGGCGCAGCTCAGGGCGAGCAACCCAAGCAGGCATCGGGGGCGGGGAGCGTGGGGCACTTCGGTCTCCTCGGCCGAGCGGCGGCCGCGACCAGAGTAGCCGCGCGCTGCCTGACCCTCAAGCGCCGCGTTCGCAAGCCGCCCGTGGCAGCGGAACGTGGGGCCCGCGAGCCGGTCGAGGCTCGCCGCCGTCCGGCAATGGACGATGTCGCGGTCGAAGCTGGACACGGGCACGCCCTGGAGCACGGCAGCCGCCGGGTCCCCGATCGCGGAGTCGACCCCGCGGGCGCTCAGCACGCTCAGAATCCACAGGCAATCAGACGGTTGCCCGGTCGCCCCGGGCGCCGCGGTCGCGCGGGGCGGCCAACGGATTCGGGCGTCCGCCCGAACGGGCGGATTCCGTGGTACCCTGCCTCCGGTGGTAATGGCGACGAGGAGACGGTCCATGCGGCACTGCCTTCTGGCCCTGCTCATCATCCCCCTCAGTGCGGCGTTGCCGCTGGCCTGCAACAGCGCGGGCCCGGCGGCACGCGCGCCGGACGGCAGCGACGTCCTGACGCCGGATGTCGCGGCCTCCGACGCGCTCGGCGACGCTGCGGACCTCGGTGGCCCGGACGACGGGCCCGCGGCCGAGACGGCAACCCCGGATGTCGCGGTTTCCGACGCGCGCGGCGATGCCGCGGACCTCGGCGGCCCAGGCGACGGGACCGCGGCCGACACGTCGCCCGGTGAGACCGCAGCGGACACGGCGGCAGCCACCATCACGGTCAGCGGCACGGCCTTCGCGTTCTCCCTGCCCGGCCAACCCTACGGACGCATCGGGGGGGCCACCATTACGATTCTCGAACACCCCGGCCTCACGACCACCACCGCCGCCGACGGCAGCTTCGTCCTCGCAGCGGTGCCGGCGGGCACGACCGCAACGTTCGTTCTCGTGGCCGCCGGTTTCCCCGAGGCCCAGACGAAGACGTTCTCGCTGCCCGCCGGCGACCTCGAGCGGGTCACCTTCCAGGTGCCCGACGACCGGCTGTTCGGGCTCATGGCGCAGATGATCGCCGTCGACATCGACCCCGCCCAGTGTCAGCTCGTGACCACGGTCACTCGGGTCGGCAAGTCGATCTACGACGAAGGCGCCCACGGCGAGGCCGGTGCGCTCGTCGCGATCGAGCCTGCGCTGCCTGCCGAAAACGGTCCCATCTACTTCAACGAGAACGTCATCCCCGACCGCGCGCAGCCCGAAAGTTCCGAAGACGGCGGGGTGCTGTTCGTCAACGTGCCGCCGGGCACCTACACGCTGCGGGCCGAGAAGGCCGGGGTCCCCTTCGAAGCGGTGACCATGACGTGTCGCCCCGGGGTCCTCGTCAACGCTTCGCCCCCCTATGGGCTTCAAGCCCTGGCGCCGTGACGCGCCGCCGCCCACAGGGGCCGTTCGGGTCGGATCTGCGCGGCCGAACGTCGGTTGATATCCGTGGCGCAACCGGGAGTTCGAGATGAAACCACAACGGTCGACGAGAACGAGAGCGGCAACCCTTGCGCTCCTGTGGCTCACTGGGCTCCTGGCCGCCTGCGGTGCGCACCGTCAGACGCCCGCCGACGTGGCGGCGGTCACAGAGGCCGGCGACCTGATGCCTTCGACCGACCTGCATGCCGGGGACGGCCCGGATCTCGACGCCGGCGACGTGCCGACCGAAGCGGTGCCGCCGCCGGCCGACCTGCCTGGGGACGACGGGCCCGCCGACGTGCCGCTGCCGCCGTTCGACGTCGCTCTCGGCGACGTGCT
Source organism: uncultured Myxococcales bacterium (assembly GCA_964422715.1). Lineage (GTDB taxonomy): Bacteria > Myxococcota_A > UBA9042 > PWKZ01 > CAYRCM01 > CAYRCM01. The sequence continues at coordinate 21,360 of CAYRCM010000093.1, forward strand.
GCCCGACGAGGAGCCGCCGCCGGCCGACTTGCTTGGGGACGACGGGCCGGCCGACGTGCCGCTGCCGCCGTTCGATTTCGCTCTGGGCGACGTGCTGCCCGACGAGGAGCCGCCGCCGGTCGACCTGCTTGGGGACGACGGGCGGGCCGACGTGCCGGTGCCGCCGTTCGACATCGTC
>CAYRCM010000094.1:0-21426 GCA_964422715.1 uncultured Myxococcales bacterium
GCGAGCGGGCTCAGCGGCGCGGCGTCGCCCGCCTGGCCGGCCGAGCCGCCGGCCGAGCTCGTGGCGGCCGCCGGCGCCGGGCAGTGGCAACTCGAGGCGCCCGACCTCGTGCCCGACGACAAGCTCGTCGCGGCCATCCACGAACGCATCCTGGCCGCGCGCGCCTACCCCGAGGAAGCCCAGCGGCTCGGCCTCGAAGGTGTGGTCACCGTGCGCTTCCGCGTGTCGCCGACCGGGGGCCCGGCGGCCGACGTGCGCAGCCAGGCGCCCGCGGGTCAGGAACTGCTCGCGGCGGCGGCCGCCGACCTCGTGCGGGCCGCCGGCGATTTGCCGCGCCCCACTTTCGTGCGCACCGTGCGCTGGCGCGTGGCCGTGGCCGTGTTCGTCGGCGCCGACCGCGAGGTGGCCCACGTGCGCGTGCTCGCGCCGAGCGGGCACACGAGCCTCGACGCACAGGCCGTCGGGCTCGCGCGGCGGCGCGCCGCGGCCGCCGGCCCAGGCTGGCAACTCGTCGTCGAGCAGGGCCAGGGGCGCATCACGTTCAAGGTCGCCGGCGACGACCAGGTGGCCGTGCTCTCGACCCGTGTCACCAAGGGCGACCCCGCTTTCGCCGAAACGCTCGCCGGGCTCGGCGCGGCGCTCCAGGTCGCCCCGGGCGACGCGCCCGCCGTGGTCGTTCCCGTCCGCTTCTCGTTGAACTGAGAGCCAGTCGCCCGCCGCTCAAGTCCGACGGACCCCGAGGCGTTGCGGGGCCATCCCCCGAGGCGCACGGCGGCGCCACCGCGCGCGGCTCGGCCGGGGGCCGCGACGAGCCCGCCCCCTCCGCCGGCAGCCCGGGCAGCGCCGTCAGGGCATCGTGAACAGGCTGTTGAAGCCGCCGTAGGGGTCGGGCTCCTGGTTGGGGTTGTGGTTGTCGGGTTCCCAACGCTCGGTTGCGGTGCCGCGGTCGAAGACGAACTTGTAGCGGTACGTGCCGGCGGCGAGCGCGCTCGATGTGCCGGCCCACCAGCCGCCCTCGGCCTGGGTGAGTGCGAGCGCCCCATCGCTCCAGGGGGGCGTCGTGAAGTCGCCCGCCACGTGGACGGTGGTGAAGGCAGGCGGGTTCTGGGGCACGACGAACGTCGCCGTGTGCAACGCTGCGTCGACCACCGGGAACACCTCGCAGGCCGTACGCAGGCAATAGGCGGGCGGCGCGTTGGCACACGGGGCATCGAGCCAGTCGGCGCAACCGTCGCTGCCGGTCGTGCAGACCCGGGCCAGGTTCCAGGAGACGCATTCGCTCCCCCCGACGGGCGAACACGTCGAGGCGCAGCTCGGGGGCAGCGTCAGCAGCGAGTTGAAGCCGCCGTACGGGTCGGGCTCGCGCTCGGGGTTGGCGGGGTCGAAGAACCAGTCGTTCGCCGCGGTGCGGAACTTGTAGCGGTGCTGGCCGGCCGGGCCGAGCAACGGGTAGTCGCTGCGTTGCAGTTCGGCAACCCAGAGCCCGTCGACGAGGCTGAGCGGCACGAAGACACCCCACTCCGGCGCGACGAAGGTGCCGCTGACGTCGAGTCCCGTGTAGCCGCGGTCGCGCACGACGAAGGTGACGGTCCCCGCATCGACCACCGGCGACACGATGGGCAGGCACTCGCCCGCGGCGCAGTGTTCGGCAGGCCCGTCGCAGGCGTCGGCGAGCACGTACGCGTAGCAGCCGGCCACGAGCTCGCACGCGACGACCGTGCCGTCCGGGGCGCACGTGGTGCCCCCGAGCGACTCACATTCGTCGATGGCGGGCACGTGCACCACGTTGTTGAGGTACAGGCCGTCCCAGACGGTCTCCGGGTTGAGCGGATCGAGGGTCCACTGGCCGTCGATGACGAACTTGTACTGGAGGTCGCCTGCGGTCTGGAGCGGCACTGTCAGGGTCCAGAGGCCGTCGGCGAGGGTCAGCACGCCGGCGTTCGGGTCCCAGGCGTTGAAGTCGCCGGCGACGAGCACGGCGGCGAAGCCGCGGTCGACCACCGTGAACGAGAGGTCGCTGCAGCTCACGACCGGCGAGCGCACCGGCTCGCAACCCGTCCCGAGGCAGAACTGGCCCTCCGGACAGCCGCTCGGCGCCCAGTACAGGCAGCCGTCCGGGTCGGCCTGACACGTTTCGCTGAAGTCGGGCCCGGCGCACCCGGTGGCGCCCGCGCTCGGACACGCGTCGGCGCAGACGCAGCCGGTACCGGCGGCGCAGGCCTGGTGCTCGCCGCAGGGCTCGGCCGTGCCCCATTTCAGGCAGCCCGGCTGCACTTCGGTGCACGTCTGGGCCGCGCCCGCCGCGTTGCAGCGCACGAGCCCGACGGCCGTGCAGCCCGCGTCGGACGTACACACGGTGCTGCACGTGCCCGCCGCGCACGTCTGGCCCGCCGGACACGTCTCGACTGCGAAGGCGCGGCAGCCCGCGGCGTCGGCTTCGCACAAGCGCGCGTGCGTGGCGTCCTGGCAGTCGCGCAGCCCCGCCGCCGTGCAGCCCGGCTCGTGCACGCACGCGCAGACCCCGGCGCTGCACGCTTGCCGCGCGGGGCAGCTCTGTTCGGCCGCCCATTGCAGGCAGCCCGGCTCGACCTGTTCGCAACGGGCGAACGTGCGGGCCGAGACGCACTGCGCGACGCCGGCGGCCGTGCAACCGGGGTCGGAGACGCAGGTGCTCGCGCACGTGTCGTCGCGGCACGTCTCGGTGGTCCCGCAGAACGTGTAGTCCCAGAACGTGCAACCCGCGGCGTCGGCGACGCACACGGCCAGCAGCCGTCCGGCCGGGTCGTCGGGATCGCAGCGCTGCTCGCCGAGGGTGCACGGGGCGCTGCACGCGCAGGCCCCGGCCACCGCGACGCAGGCTTCGTGGACGTCGCAGGCCACGGGCGCTTGCCATTTGAGGCAGCCCGGCTCGCGCTCGGCGCACACCTGCTCGGTTGTGGCATCGAAGCAGCGCGTGGCGGCCGCCTGCGGGCAATCGGACGTGCACTCGACCCCGCAACTGCCATCGGCCGGCTCACAGGTCAGCGTGCCGCCGCACGGCTGAACGGTCCCGAGCCGCAGGCAGCCCGGCTCGACCTCCGTGCACACGGCGAAGGAATCGGCGCCGTAGCACACGCGCTGCCCGACGGCGGTGCAGCGCGGGTCGGGCTCGCACGCGCTCACGCATTGGCCGTCGCCCTCGCACACCCCTTGGTTCGGGCAGGCGACCGGGGCACTCCAGACGAGGCAGCCCGCGGGCGTGCGCTCACAGACGCGCCGGCGCGTGGCGTCGAAGCACAGCGCGCGGCCCTCGGTGGTGCAATCGTCCTGGCACACGCAGCCGGTCCCGGCCACGCACACGGTGAAGTCGGGGCAAGGCCGGGCTTCGCCGAACTGCCAGCAGTCGGGGCCCGCTTCGGCGCACACCTGATAGGCGGCGGCGCTCGCGCAGCGTTCGTCGGTGGGCCCCGCGCAGCCGGGGTCGCTCTGGCAGCCGGCCACGCACGCGCCGTCGGCGCAACTCGCCCCCACCGGGCAGTTTTCGCTGAGCGTCCAGTAGAGGCAGCCGTCGGCGGCCGCCGCGCAGCGCTCGACGATGCGGGGCGCATCGGGGTAGCAGCGCGTGGCGCCCGGGGTGACGCATTCGGACACGCACGGCACGTCGGCGGGGCTCGTGCCGTCGTCGCCCGCGGCCTGGCCATCGTCGGGCTCGGGCGGCGTGTCGTTCGGCGCCGGGGTGTCGGTCGCGGCGCTGTCGCCGCTCGGCGTGTCGGGGTGGGCGTCGGGCGGCGCGGCGGTGTCGCCGCCGCCGTGGTCGGGCGTGGCACCCGAATCGGCGCCGGCGTCGGCGGGGGCGCTCGTGTCGCCGCCGTCGGCCACCGGCGAGACCGGCCCGAGATCGTTGCCGCTGCAACCGAGAAGGATCAGGGCGGTGGCCAGAACCGCCAGCCCTGCAAGCCGCCATCCGTCGCGCATGTCGTCCTCCTCCGCCGTCGCCGCCGCCCACCCGCGCCGTGGCCGGACGGCCAGGTCCGATGCGGGCCGCGCACGCTGCACGGCCAGACGGCCCCTTCCTAGCGCGTCGCGGCGCACCATGCAACCCCACGGCGCGGGGCCGCTGGCCCGCAGGCTGCCGTGGAACCGCTCGGAGTCAGAGAATTTTCCACAGGGCTCACGCGTAACCTCTTGAACTCTCGTGGAGGACATCGGGATCGCAAGGTTTTGTCTCAATGTGCTGAAATCATATCGTTTTCCTGGAAGTGCCCAGCCCTTGGGCAGGGATCCCGAAGGGCGCCGGATCGCGTCACTTCTTGCGATTCGTCCACAGGGTTGTCCACAGGCTGCTGTGGATCGAAAAGGCGGGCTGCGCGGCACTCCGGCGGACCCCCCCGGCGCTCGTGGCTGCGGCGCGTGCGCGGTCCGACTTGACCCGCGGGCAGCGCTCTGCTAACGGGTGGGCCGTTTTGCGGCAGGGCCGGGAGGACCCCCAATGACCATGGCAGACCGAGGACGGCTCAGCGTCATCTCCTGTGCGGCCGGGCGCCCGTTTGCCGACCGCGTCATCGCAAGCCTCAAGCAACTCTACGCCGGCAACGCGCACGGGGCGCGCGGGGTCTCGCCCGACAGCGTCCGGCTGCGCGACACGAACGAGGTGTGGTTCGCCAACGGCGAGGTCAAAACCCAGATCAACGAGAATGTCCGCGGCGACGACGTCTACGTGCTGCAGTCGGTCGTCGAACCGCGCGGCAGGCGTTCGGTCAACGACAACCTCATGGCCTTGCTCACGGCCATCGATGCCGCGCGCCAGGCCGACGCCGAGTCCATCAACGTTATCCTTCCGTTCTTCCCGTACGCGCGCCAGGAACGCAAGAAGGGCCGCGAGGGCATCACGGCGTCGCTCATCGCGCGCTTCCTCGAAGAGGCGGGCTGCCATCGCGTCATCGACATGGACATCCATTCCGAGGCGCTTGGCGGCTTCTTCCGCGCGGCCAAATTCGAGAACCTGCACGCCTCCCAGCCGGTCACCGACTACGTGCTGCAGAACTTCGACCACTCGAATCTGGTCGTCGTGTCGCCCGACGCCGGCGGCGCCCACCGCGCGCGCCACTACGCCGAGATTTTCAAGGTCAACTTCGCCCTCATCGACAAGGAACGCGACTACAGCCGCGCCAACACCGTCGTCGAGATGCGCCTCGTCGGCAACGTGGCCGGGCGCGACTGCCTCATCGTCGACGACATGATCGACACCGGCGGCAGCATCGTGAAGGCGGTCCGCACGCTGCGCGAACACGGCGCCCGCGACATCTTCGTGTGCTGCACACACGCCGTGCTGAGCGGCGAGGCCATCGGCAAACTCGACGCCGCGCACCGCGCCGGCGACATGCGCGCGCTCATCGCCACCGACACCGTGCCCTGGGGCGCCGCGCTCGCGGCCGAATATCCCTGGTACGTCGAAGTCTCGGCGGCGCCGCTGTTTGCCGAGGTCATCTACCGCATCAACCACAAGCTGTCCGTCAGCGCGCTGCTGCGCTAGCGGGGCGGCATCGTTCAGGCCCTTGGCCCCGGGAGAAACGAGCATGAGCAGACGGGGCGTTTCGCACCTTCCCCTGGCGCGGGGTCGTGCATTTGCGGCCCGCGGGGCCGCTTGCTCCGCGTTCGTGGTCGCTCTCCTCGTGTTGCGCGGCGCCTGGGCCGGCCAGAGCGCCGATTTCGTCGAGGAGCGCTACCAGCCCTCGCCGCACCCCGGCGACTACCTCAACCTGCAGCGGGCCTACGTGCCCGAGCACCTGGCCTGGGGGGTGGCGCTCCAGACGAGCTACGCCGCCAACACCATGGTCTTCCGCTCGCCCGGAACGGGGCGCACGTACACCGACGCGCTCGTCACGGGCAAACTCAGCCTGCACATCCTGGCGTCGCTCGCGCTGTTCGACTACGTCGACGTGGCCATCGCCTTCCCCTTCTATCCGATGCAGAGCGGCTCCAAAAACGCCTTTCTCGACCAGGCGTTCGGCGACGCCGTGCACCGCGCCGACATCCAGGCCGGCGGCTGGGGCGATCTGCGTATCGCGCCCAAGGTGCGCTTCGTGCACCCCAACTGGACGCGCGGCATCTTCTCGGCGGCGGTCGACCTCAGTTTCACGGCGCCGACCGGCAAGCGTGGCGCGCTCATGTCCGAAGGCGGGCTCGCGTTCATGCCGCGCGTCGTGTTCGATTTCGATGCGCGCATCCTCAACGTGGCGCTCAACGTGGGCTTCAAGGTCCGCAGCGCGCGGCAACTCGCCTGGCTCGACGTCGGGCACGAGTTCTGGCTCGGCGCGGCCATCTCGGGCTACCTCTACCGCGTCAACCTCGAAGCGCTCGCCGAAGTCGAGGCCGCCACGGCCCTCGATTCCTTCTTCTCGGCTTCCAACGCCAACTACCTCGAAGGCCGGCTCGGGCTGCGCTACACGCTCGACATGGGCCTGCATTTCCTCGCCGGCGGCGGCTTCGGCCTGCAGAACGGCTACGGCACGCCGTCCTGGCGCTTTCTGGCCGGCCTGGGCTTCAGCCCGCGGGCGCTCGGCGGCGTGCGCGACCGCGACAAGGACGGCATCAACGACGGCGACGACGGCTGTCCCGATGTCGCCGAAGACCTCGACGGCAACGCCGACAGCGACGGTTGCCCCGACGACGACAACGACGGCGACGGGCTCGCCGACGGGCTCGACGCCTGTCCGCTCTGGCCCGAAGACATCGATGGCTTCCAGGACCAGGACGGCTGCCCCGACGCCGACAACGATGGCGACGGGCTGCCCGACCCGAACGACCCGTGTCCGCTCATGGCCGAAGACGTCGACGGCTTCCAGGACCAGGACGGCTGTCCCGAGCCCGACAACGACGGCGACCGCGTCCCCGATGTCTCCGATGCCTGTCCGCTCGTGCCCGAAGTCTACAACGGTTGCGCCGACGAAGACGGCTGTCCCGACGAAGGCCGCGTGTGCATCACCCGCGAGAAGATCGTCATCACCGACAGCATCCACTTCGCCACGGGCAGCGCCCGCATTCTGCGCGACTCGTTCTCGCTGCTCGACGAAATCGCCCGCATCATCCAGGGCCACCCCGAACTGCGGCTCATCCGCATCGAGGGCCACACCGACGACCGTGGCAACGAAAACCGCAACCTCGATCTCTCGTACCGGCGCGCCCAGGCCGTCTACAAGTACCTCGTGAAGAAGCGCATCGACCGCGCGCGGCTCATGTTCGAGGGCTTCGGCCAGTCGCAGCCGCTCGTGCCGAACGACAGCGACGAAAACCGCGCCAAGAACCGCCGGGTCGACTTCATCATCGTCGAGCAGCAGCTCCAGCCGTAGCCCGGCCGCGCCGGGTTGCCCCCGTCTCCCCACCCTCCCTCGTCTGGTAGGCGGATCCCGTGGCCGCTACGGCGTCGGCTCGGCCGACGTTCGACGGCGCGCCGCGCGCGCCCGGACTATTCGGCGGAAGGCTCGGTCTCGGCGGCCGCGGTGCAGGTGGACGTGGGGTCGAACACGATGTCTTCGGGCCCCCGGGGCTCGACCATGTACTTGCCAAACGAGTAGTTCAAGAAACCCGTGACCGACGCGATGCGGCAGAGCACGGGCGGGCGCACGCCGTGGTGGAACTTGCTGTCGCCGATGATGGCGCCCGAGCGCAGCGAGATGTCGCCGTAGGTCGGGTTGACGGCCACGACTTCCTGGTCGCGCAGGGTGACCAGCACCGACTCGTAGGGCTCGGCCGTTTCCACGGCGAGCCGGGCGGCCACGGTGTCGCCGGTGACCTCGATGGGCGCGGGCAACTCGGCCGGCGTGCGCTGCCCGCGCCGCTCGACGAGGCTCGGCTCGATCTGCGTGAGGCAGTAGAATTCCCGCACTTCGCCGACGACGCGAACGACGTCGCCCACGGCGAGCGGGGACTGGCCGGCGGCGCCCACCACCATCTGGATGCCGCCGTAGGGGCCCGGCGGCTCGGCCGCCACGAAGTAGCCGCCGAGGTCGCTGCTCGACGTCTCGAAGCGCTCGCTCATGACGACGACCTCGTCCAAGTCGGCGAGCCCGCGCCGGATCGACTGGCTGTTGTCGTCACAGAGGAAGGGGTCGCCGCCTTCGAAGAAGCCCTGGGCCTGCTCGATGCCCTGGAGTTGGGGCGAGTGGTTGCTCGGAATCCAGTCGCCGGTGCCCGGCTCGTGCGTCGCGGCCCCGTCGGGCGGGCCGATGGCGTCGGCTCCGGGGTAACTGCCGGGAACGCGGTCGTCGGCGCAGCCCCAGGTCGTCAGCAGAGTCAGCAACGCAAGGAACGACCACGCCGCAGGGCGCTTGTGCATGGCTCGCGAACCTCTGGCGCCCCCGTCAGTAGTAGGTGCGGTCGATGGTGTCGACCGTGACCCAGGCCCCCGAAGACTCGGTCGCGGAGGCATCGACCGACACGAGGGCCCCACTCGAATCGACAACGAAGAAGTGGTGCATCGACTGAAGGGCCCGTACGCGATGCGGCAGCGCATACATGCCGAGCCGGCGCGCCACGAAGCCGCTCGAGACCGTGAAGGACCAGGCCAGGTCGCGCTCGGGCGCGACCAGACGGTAGGCTTTGGGTCCCGCGTCCGGGTCGGATTCGCATCCCGGATAGATTGCCGTTTCGAAAGACAGATTGCGGAAGAGCGGCGCGTCGAAACTTCCTTCGATGTCCGTGTCTTCCACCGGGCAGTTCTTGATGGTGGCACCCGGCAACAGGCGCGCTGTCGTGGCGCGCCCCGCGAAATCGGTGCGGGCATCGCCCCGCACCACGCACTGGCGCCCCTCGGTCCGCCGGTTGTGCAGGAAGCCCGAGAACGTGCCATCGACGACCCATTCGCCGGCCGCCCGCACTCGGTAGGCGAAGCCGCCCGCGAAGCACGCCGGGTTCGGCAAGCCGCTGACCGCGTAGCGGATGGTGACCGGCTCGATGACGCTTCCGGCCTCGGCCGGCGGCGTGTACGTGGCCACCCCCGGAGCGGCGAACGTGAGCCCGTCGGGCCCGACGTCGGTGATGAAGTATTCGATCGTGTCGGCGAGCACGACATCGGCCGGGATGCCAGCCGCGCCGGCGTGGGGCATGTTGCAGCGGAAACCCACGCCGGGTTCGAGCACGACGAGGTCGCCCGGCTTCGCGCCGATGGCGCAGAAGTCGGCCAGGGGGTCGTGCAGGTGGCCCGTGGCGTCCTGGAGGCGGCCAACACTCGCGCTACCGGGGAGCGTGCCCTCGTAGCGTACGGTCCACGTTTCGCCGAACTCGCGGCGCGGCTCGCCCCTGAAGACGATGCCGTAGTAGTCGTCGCGCTCGGCGGCATCCTGCCCGGCTGTGCTGAAGGGCTTGAATTGGGGCACATGCCCCGGGATCACGGAGCGGTAGTCGAACGCTTCGCCATCGATTTCGAGCGTTGGCCGGGCCTCGATTGTCGAGGCCGGGTCGGCTGCGGCATCCTCGCTGAACAGCACGATGTGCTGCGGCGTGGGCTCGGCGCTGCCGGCCTCGCCGTCGGTCGACACTTCGACAAACACCGCTGTGCCGCTGAGTTCGGTGAGCAGGGCCACGGTGCCGGCGCCCCGGTTCATGAAGGCGATGTCGGTGACGTAGGTGCCGGTTGGGATGCCCCGGATGTGCTTTCGCGCATAGAGCGGGTGGCGGGCGGCTTCGCCCCCTTCGCCCCGTGCGAGGTCGATGACCCGGCCGAGCCGCGTGTCGACGACCAACACCTGCGCTCCGCGGTGGTCGGCCACATAGACCCAACGGCCGTCGGGCGACACGGCCACGGCGCCAAACGTGGGCGGCTCGGGGTCGGCTTCCTGGTTGCTGCTGCGCCGCGCGCAGCCCGGGTCGGCGGGGTAGTCGGTGAGGCCGTCGCCGTCGTTGTCGCGGCCGTCGTCGCAGAGCGGGTGCAACTCGCCGTCGACCTCGGGGGCCCAGCAGTCGGGGTCTTGCGGGTAGTCGATAAGGCCGTCGCCGTCGTTGTCGATGCAGTCGTCGCAACTGCCGCGCGGCGTGAGTTCGGAGGGGTCCCGAGTGCCGGTGCAGCCCTTGTCGTCGGGGAAGTCGATGAGGCCGTCGCCGTCGTTGTCGCGGCCGTCGGAGCAGGCCGGCGGGGCCCCATCGGCAGGGTCGTTCCCCGGGCACGCCACCGGCCGGTAGTCTTCCGTAAGGTCGTGTTCGCCGGCGCAGCCCGGGTCGCCGTCGTCGTCGGTGAGGCCGTCGCCGTCGTTGTCGATGCCGTCGGCGCAGGCCCACACTTCGGTGCGCCCATCGGGCGTCGTGCACTGCGGGTCGCCTGGATGGTCGGTGAGGCCGTCGCCGTCGTTGTCGATGCCGTCGGCGCAGGCCGCGTTCTCGGAGTGTTCGCTCGCGTCGCCCGGATGGTCGCAGCCGCGGTCGGCGAGGTCGGTGAGGCCGTCGCCGTCGTTGTCGATGCCGTCGGCGCAGGCCGGCGTGTAAGTGACCGGGTCGATGCAGCCGGGGTCGTCGAGGTCGATGAAGTCGTCGCCGTCGTCGTCGATGCCGTTTGTGCAGGCCGCGCCGCTCTCAAAGGCGCTCTCGGCGAGGCCGGCGGTGGCCCCGCAGCCCGGATCGGCGGCGTCGGTGAGGCCGTCGCCGTCGTTGTCGATGCCGTCGGCGCAGGCCCGGGCGAGCAGGATGCGCGTCTCGCTGCCCGTCTGCACGTCGACGACCGAGAGATAGGGCCGCGCCGCGTGCGTGGCGTAGAGCGTGCGGCCGTCGGGCGCCATGGCCAGCCGCCACGGCGCGCCGTCGGGCAGCGCGATGCGGCCGAGGGCCGGCAGAGTCGAGGCGGCGGCGGCGTCTTCGGGCGCCGGGAAGTGGTCGTCGAGCAGCGTGTGGGGGAGCGGCGCGGGGGCGGCATCGGCCGGCGCGAGGCACTCGGCAACGAGCGCGGCGTCGACGCTGGTGAGCGGCACCGTCACCACAGCCGCCTGTTCGGGCAGGGCCACGTAGGCCGTCTCGGGGCCACAGGCCGGCCGGCTGAGGACGAGGTCGGCCGGGGCGCCCGGCAACGCGCGCTTGCGCACGGTCCACGCCGAGGGGTCGATCCGCGCCAGGTCTTCGCTGAGCCGGTTGGCCGTGTAGACCGCGGCCGTCACCTCGGAGGCCACCGTGGCCACTGGGAACGCGCCTACCTGGATGCGCGAGTGGCCGGGAATCTGCGGGTAGGGGTCGCGGTACTTGCCGTTGGCAGGCCGCGTGAGGTCGATGATGGAGAGCCCGTCGAGGTCGGTATTCGCGATGAAGCCGAGCAGCAGGGAATCGTCGTTGCCGTCGTCGTTGCCGTCGGGATCTAGGGTGCAGCCGGCGAGTGCGGTGGGCTGCCAGAACAGCTCGCCGGTGTCGGCCTGGGCGGTCTTGAAGCACACGAACGCCGCGTCGGTGGGGCGCCGCAGGGTGTACGTCTGGCCCGAGACCGGTTCGGCGCAGCCGAAGCCGCCAAGCGTCAGCGCGACCAACCCGACCGCCCAGCACGTGCGTTGGAACTGCACGGCAACCTCCCTACCGGATGTGGGCCACCACCTGGTGATAGAACAGGTTTTGCGGGTCGAGTTCGATGACCGCGATGGCATGTTCTTCGAATTCGGTGACGTAGGCGCGCGATGTGCCGGCCTGCGCGTTGCGCGCGTAGACCCCGTAGTACGGCGCGCGGCCGGTGCGAATGCGGTCGACCGGGGCCTGGGCGACCGGGTCGATGACCCAGATCTCGTCGGTGTTGGTCAGGATGGCGTAGACGCGTTCGGCCCCATCGGGGCCGCTCGGCGCGACGAAGAGGCCCGAAGGCGCGGCCGGCAGGTCGACCGTCCCGGCGAGGGCCAGCTGAAAGGTGCCGGTCTGGTCGCGGCTCGCGTCGAGCAGGAGCAAACTCGAAGGGTTCTGAGAGGCCACGAAGAGCCGGGTGCCGGGCGCGTTGAAGGCGATGCCGCGAGCGGCCAGGGTGCTGCCCCCCACGGACGCGAAGGGGTGCCCCGCGCCGAAGCGGGCCACGCGTTCGCCGTTGACGATTTCTTCGCGCACCTCGAAGGCGTGGATCAGCGACGACAGCCGACTGGTCGCGACGACGGTGCGCGTGGCCGGGCTGTAGGCGAGGCTGTGCAGCCCCGCCACGACGAACTGGTCGTTGACGAGGGTGGGCAGCCCTTCGGCATCGAGCCGCAGCAGCGACAGCAGGCCCCCGGCCAGGCTGCCGACGACCAGGTAGCGACTGCCAAGTTCCTGGCCGGAAACGACGAGGGCGCCGAACGGGTCGTCCCCGATGCCCGGCCCCGAACGGTCGGGGTCGTCGGGCGGCACGAGCGAGAGCGCGTTGTCGTCGCTCGTCACGCGGAAGCGCTTGTCGCAGCCGGCATTGGCGCTGCTGGCGGATTCGTTCTCGCTGCACAGCAGGCGCGGTTCTTCGCGGCAGGCTTCGGCAGGCGCGCCGGTGTCGGCGCAACGCTCGTAGGGGATTCCGTCGGGCAGGCCCGTGTCGGTCAGCAGGCCGCCGTCGCGGGCGACGGCGACGCTGCGCACATGAAAGGCCTGCACCGCGTTGCCCTGCCGCACCGGCACGTAGCCGGCGCGCACGGTGCCGGCGTCGTCGGTGAGCAGCGCAATCTCGCCGCCGTACGCGCCGATGTGCACGGCGGAGTCGCCGATGACGCGGTGTGTGGCCGTGTCGACCGCCACAACGGTGCCGCCGCGATACGCCAAATCGAAGTCGCCGTTGACGACGTACAGGAACTGGCCTTGCGGGTCGGCCGCGATGCCCACCGGGTAGTAGAGGAGCTCGGGCGGATGCACCTCGCCCTGCGTGACTTCCTGGCAGCCGAGCGCGCCGACCAGGGCCGCGAGCGCGGCGAGACGAGCGAGGCGCCGGTCGCTCATGCGTGTTTCTCCACCTGGAGGCGCGAGAAATCGGCGAGCGCCCGGAACGTGGCCCCGACGGCCTGGAGCAGCCCGAGGCGGTTGGCCTGCAAGTCGGGCCGGTTCGGGTCCATGACGAGCACGGCGTCGAAGAAGCGGTCGACCACGGGCTTGAGCGACACGATGGCGCGCAGCGCGCCCTCGAAGTCGCGGGCGGCCACCAGGCGTTCGACGTCGGCCGCGACGGCGCACGAGCCTTCGAAGAGCGCCGTTTCTTCGGCTTGCACGCAGCGGGCGGCATCGAACGGCTGCGCGGCCTGGCCGCGCGTGATGTTGACGACGCGTTTGAATGCCACGGCGAGCGGCTCGAAGTCGGGCAGCGCCTTGATCGTGGCGAGCGCCCGGACGCGCGCGATGGCGTCGGCCGGCCGGTCGGCCGACACTTCGAGCACGGCATCGACGATGTCGGCCGGGTAGTCGGCGGCGAGCAGCACCCGCAGCCGCCCACGGAAGAACTCGAGCAGTTTGGCGAGCCACTCGTCGCGCGCCGTCTGGACGACGCCCGCGTAGCCGTCGGCCGCGAGCGCCAGGATGTCGCTCAGCGGCACGAGCCAGCCGCGGTCGCACAGGATGTGGATGATGCCGAGCGCCTGGCGCCGCAGCGCATACGGATCCTGAGCGCCGGTCGGCACGAGACCGACACCGAAGCAGCCGACGATGCTGTCGGCCTTGTCGGCGAGCGCCAGCAGCGCGCCGGCCGCGCTCGTGGGCAGCGCGTCGCCCGAAAAGCGCGGGCGATAGTGTTCGTCGATGGCGAGGCCGACGCCGGCCGGCTCGCCGTCGAGATCGGCGTAGGCGCGCCCGATGATGCCCTGCAACTCGGGGAATTCGCCGACGACGGCGGTGCCGAGGTCGGCCTTGCAGAGCAGCGCCGCGCGCGCGGTGAGCGCCGCCGCTTCGGGGGCGAGGCGGGCGGCCAGCGCTTCGCCGAGCCGGATGAGCCGTTGCACCTTGTCGTGCATGCTGCCGAGCGGTTTGAGGAACGTGCGTCCGCCGAGGCCCGCGACGAAGTCGGCGAGCGGCTTTTCGCGGTCGCTCTTGAAGAAGAAGCGCGCGTCGTCGAGCCGCCCGCGCAGCACGCGTTCGTTGCCGCGCGTGATGGGCCCCATGTCGGCGGCCGGCGTGTTGGCCACCACGGTGAAGCAGGGCCGCAGCCTGCCGGCCGCGTCGCGCCACGCGAAGTATTTCTGATGGTTGCGCATGGCGGAGACGAGGATTTCTTCGGGCACGGCGAGGTAGGCCGCGTCGAAATGACCGAGCGTGGCCGTGGGCCATTCGACGAGGTGCGTGACGGTGCCGAGCAGTTCGGGGTCGTCGACCGCCGTGCCGCCCGCCTCGGCCGCCAGATGGCGGAGCGCCTCGGCGATGGTGGCGCGCCGTTCGGCCGGGTCGAGCATGACGTGCGCGGCGCGCAGCTTCGTGAGGTAGTCGGTGACGCCCGCGACTTCGAACGGGGCAGGGGCCAGGAACCGGTGCCCGCGGCTCGTCTTGCCGGAGCGCACGCCGGCGTACTGCACGTCGAGCACGCTGCCGTCGAGCAGCGCCAGAATCCAGTGGATGGGACGGACGAAAGGTGTGGGCTCGTCGCCCCAGCGCATGGATTTCGGGAAGGGCAGCGTGGCGAGGCCGCGCGTCAGCAGTTCGGGCAGCACGTCGGCCGCGGCGCGCCCCGCGACGACGCGGCGCACGGCCACGTAGTCGCCTTTGGGCGTGTGCACGACCTCGAGCTGGCCCACGTCGGCCCCCTGGCCCCGCGCGAAGCCCTGCGCCGCCTTCGTGGGCGCCCCGGCCGCATCGAAGGCCAACGCCACGGCCGGCCCGAGCTTTTCTTCGGCGCGGTCGGGCTGCCGGGCGGGGAGCCCGCGCGCGACGAGCGTGAGCCGCCGCGGCGTGGACCAGGCGAGAACCTCGCCCGGCGGCAGGCCGGCGGCCTGGCAGGCCTCGGAAAACTGGGTGCGGAGCGCCTCGGCCGCCGGTGCAGCCATGCGGGCCGGGATTTCTTCGGTCCCGACCTCGAAGAGCAGTTCGGACGCCATCATGCCCTCGCTTGGTTTTTGAGCAGCGGGAAGCCGAGCCGTTCGCGCATCGCCAGGTAGCCTTCGGCGCAGCGGCGGGCCATGTTGCGCACCCGCCCGATGTACGCCTGGCGTTCGGCGACGCTGATGGCCCCGCGCGCGTCGAGCACGTTGAACGTGTGCGAGCACTTCAGACAGAAGTCGTAGGCCGGCAGCGGCAAATCGGCGGCCGCGAGCCGCAGGCATTCGCGCTCGAAGCCATCGAACAGTTGGAAGTGCAGCGCAATGTCGGCTTCGTCGAAGTTGTAGCGCGAGAATTCGACTTCGTCTTCGTGGTGAACCTCGCCGTAGCGCAGCCCGGCCACCCATTCGAGGTTGTACACGTTGTCGATGTTCTGCAGGAACATGGCGATGCGTTCGAGCCCGTAGGTGAGTTCGACCGCCACCGGCTGCAACTTCACGCTGGCCGCTTCCTGGAAGTAGGTGAACTGGGTGATTTCCATCCCGTCGCACCACACTTCCCAGCCGAGGCCCCAGGCGCCGAGCGTCGGGGATTCCCAGTCGTCCTCGACGAAGCGGATGTCGTGCTTGAGCGGGTCGATGCCCACGGCGCGCAGGCTGTCGAGGTAGAGTTCCTGGACGTTCTTGGGGCTCGGTTTCAGCACGACCTGGAACTGATAGTAATGTTGCAGCCGGAACGGGTTGTCGCCGTAGCGGCCGTCGGTGGGCCGCCGCGACGGCTCGACGTAGGCCACTTTCCACGGTTCGGGCCCGAGCACGCGCAGGAGCGTGGCCGGGTTGAACGTGCCGGCACCCACCTCGATGTCGTAGGGCTGCACGATGGCACAGCCCCGTTCGGCCCAGTAGTTCTGCAGCGTCAAGATCAGATTCTGGAAGGTCACCCGGCTACCCCCATGGTGGCTGATGTTGGCCGGCTGGACGTGGGCACGCTGGCCCGCCAGGCGGAAGAGCGGGCGGCCCCGAGTCGGCCGGGGCCCGGCCGCGAATGCCGCACTGGCTCGGGCAGCCCACGCCGGCGCGCAAACGCGGGGCCGACCGGCAGTGGTAGATCGCGCGGGGGCGGCCTGTCAAGCAGAGGTCGGCCGTTCGTGCGCGGGCCGGGCGGCCGTTGGCAGGATACACCGCCGCCCGGTCTGCTTCCGGCTTGACGCAGGCCCTTCGGTGGCCTAAACAAGGCGGCGCTTTTTTTCGGTCCAGGTCGATCGGGCTGGACCGACCCGTTACCCCGTCCGTGCAAGCGGACATGGTGGAGGCCTCGATGGCGGACAAGCAAGTCTATTTCTTTGGCGACGGCCGGGCCGAAGGCAATGCGGCCATGAAGAACCTGCTCGGTGGCAAGGGCGCCAACCTGGCCGAGATGGTCAATCTCGGCATTCCGGTGCCCCCGGGCTTCACGATCACGACCGAGGTGTGCGCGAAGTACGACCACAAAACCAACCGGCTGCCCGAAGGGCTCGCGGCCGAGGTCGACCAGGCGCTCGCCCGCGTCGAGGCCGCCATGGGCAAGAAATTCGGCGACCCCACGAACCCGCTGCTGCTGTCCGTGCGCTCCGGGGCGCGCGCGTCCATGCCCGGCATGATGGACACGGTGCTCAACCTGGGCCTCAACGACGAGACCCTGCAGGGCCTCATCGCGAAGGGCGGCAGCCCGCGCTTCGCCTTCGACTCCTATCGGCGTTTCGTGTCCATGTACGGCGACGTCGTGCTGGGCCTCAAACCCGAGAGCAAGGAAGACCAGGACCCCTTCGAGGTCATTCTCGACCGCAAGAAGCATGCCCGCGGCGTCACGCTCGACAACGAACTCACGGCCGACGACCTGAAAGACCTCGTGGCCGAATACAAGGCCGCCATTCGCGAGCGCACGGGCAAGGCGTTCCCCGAAGACCCGCGCGACCAGCTCTGGGGCGCGATCGGCGCCGTGTTCCGTTCGTGGAACAACCAGCGCGCTATCAAGTACCGTGAACTCAACAAGATTCCCGACGACTGGGGCACGGCGGTCAACGTCCAGACCATGGTGTTCGGCAATATGGGCGACGACTGCGCCACGGGCGTCGCGTTCACGCGCGACCCGGCCACGGGCGAAAAGCGTTTCTACGGCGAGTTCCTCGTCAACGCGCAGGGCGAAGACGTGGTCGCCGGCACGCGCACGCCGCAGCGCGTGACGCTCGCCGACTCGCGCAGCTGGGCCGAATCGAACGGCACGCCCGAAGCCGACCGGTGCCGGCTCTTCCCGAGCCTCGAAGAATACGCGCCGGTCCTCTTCCAGCAGTTGCTCGGCATCGCCAACCGGCTCGAAACGCACTATCGCGACATGCAGGACATGGAATTCACCATCCAGAACGGCAAACTCTGGATGCTGCAGACGCGCAACGGCAAGCGCACGGGCTTCGCCTCGTTCCGCATCGCCGTCGAGATGGTGGGCGAAGGGCTCATTACCAAGGAGCAGGCGCTCCTGCGCGTCGAGCCCGACCAGCTGAACCAACTGCTGCGCCCCGTGTTCGACCTCAAGGAAAAGGCCGCCGCGGTCGAGGCCGGCCGGCTCGTTGCCCGCGGCCTCAACGCCGGCCCGGGCGCCGCGAGCGGCCGGGTCGTCTTCAACGCCGAAGACGCCGAAGCCTGGTACGGCAAGACCGACGAGCGCGGCAGCTTCGACAAGATCGTCCTCGTGCGCCTCGAAACGTCGCCCGAAGACATCCGCGGCATGGACGTCTCCGAGGGCATTCTCACGGCCCGCGGCGGCATGACGAGCCACGCGGCGCTCGTCGCGCGCCAGATGGGCAAGGTCTGCGTCGCCGGCTGCGGCGCGCTCGACATCGACTACGCCGCCCACCAGATGAAGGTCGGCGGCCACGTCATCAAGGAAGGCGACTGGATCAGCCTCGACGGCTCGCTCGGCGAGGTGTTCGTCGGCGCCATCAAGACGCGGCCTTCCGAGGTCATGCAGGTGCTCATCGAGGGCAGCCTGAAAGCGTCCGACTCGCTCGTCTACCGCCAGTACGAGCAGTTGCTCGGTTGGGCCGACGAAGTGCGCCGGCTGCGCGTGCGCACCAACGCCGACCAGCCCGACCAGGCGGCGCTCGCGCGCGCGTTCGGCGCCGAGGGCATCGGGCTCTGCCGCACCGAGCACATGTTCTTCGAGGGCGACCGCATCATGGCCGTGCGCCAGATGATCCTCGCCGACACGCTCGCCGAACGTCAGGTGGCGCTCGGCAAGTTGCTGCCGCTCCAGCGCAGCGACTTCGAAGGCATCTTCAAGGCGATGGACGGGCTGCCCGTCACCATCCGCACCCTCGATCCGCCGCTCCACGAGTTCCTGCCGCACGCCGACGCCGAAATCGAGGCGCTCGCACGCGAAATGGGCCGCACGCCGGCCTCCGTCAAAGCCAAGGTGCAGGCCCTGCACGAGGCCAACCCCATGCTCGGCCACCGTGGCTGCCGGCTCGGCATCTCGTTCCCCGAGATCACCGAGATGCAGGCGCGCGCCATCTTCGAGGCGGCCGTGGCCTGCCAGAAGCAGGGCATCCGCGTGCTGCCCGAAATCATGATTCCGCTGGTCGGGCACGTGAAAGAGTTCGAGCTGCAACGCGAAATCGTCGACCGCGTGGCCAAAGAAGTCTGCGCGGCGGCCGGCGTGCAGTTGAGCTACATGGTCGGCACCATGATCGAGGTGCCGCGCGCCGCCGTCACCGCCGACGAGATCGCGAGCCAGGCGCAGTTCTTCTCGTTTGGCACGAACGACCTCACGCAGACGACGCTCGGCATGTCGCGCGACGACGCGGGCAGCTTCCTCGGGCACTACCAGGCGCTCAAGATCTACCCGGTCAGCCCCTTCCAGTCGCTCGACCAGCGCGGCGTCGGCGCCCTTGTGAAGACCGGCGTCGAACTCGGTCGCGGCGCGCGCGCCGAGCTCAAAGTCGGCATCTGCGGCGAACACGGCGGCGACCCGGCCTCGGTCGAGTTCTGCCACCGGGTGGGCCTCAACTACGTGTCCTGCTCGCCCTTCCGCGTGCCCATCGCGCGCATGGCGGCCGCCCAGGCGGCGCTGCGCAAGTAACTCCCCGCCGCACCGCCGTCCGGTCCACCCCGCCCACCACGCCACCGTGACGAGAAGGCGGCCCCAGTGCTACACTGGCGCCGGATTCACGGACGGAGGGCATGGCGGTGCGGTTCGTTCTGGCAGCGCTGTTTGGGTTGGGGGCCGTCCTGGCCGGCTGCGGCGGGGCTGCCGTGCAGCCTGTGACGCGGCCGAGTGTCCTCTCGGTCGCCCCCGCGCCACCGGGGCCGGCGCCCGCAGGCGTGCCGACCGACCTCGTCGCGCAAGAGCGGGCCCTGTCCGACGCGCTCGGGCGGCTGCCCGACGCGCCGCGCAAGCCCGGCCCGGTCGGCGCCCTGTGGGTCGATTTCCTGAAGCAGGCCGGGCAACTCGATCTGGCGCTCTGGCGCTATCTCTACGACGCCGTGCCCTGGGACCCGGATCGCAGCGCCGCCGAGCGCGCCGCCTTCGAGCCGCGCCAGCAGTGGGCCCGTGTGGCCGTCGAACACTGGCAGGCCGTGCTGCTGGGCGGCTGGGCGCGGCTCATCGAACGCTCGGGGCGCTGGCTCACGGGCGGCGTGCCCGAGGCCCAGGCGGCGCGCGACGAATTGCTGCGCACGGCCACGCAACTCCACGATTTCGGACACAAAACTGACAACGCCGACGTCGAAGACGCGGCCGCGACGCTCTACGACGCCTACCTCGAACGCTTTGCGGCCCACGAACGCGTATCCATGGTGCGGCGCAACCTGGCCATCCTGCACAAGCAGCGGGGCAACTTCCTCGCGGCGGCCGAGCTCTTCGAGCAGCTGGCCGACGAGGTGCCGGGCGACGGCGGGGCCGAATCCGACGCCTATCAGGCCATGCTGTGCCTCGTGCGTGCGCTCAAGGGGCCCAACGCCATCGACGAGGGGTTCGACCTCGAAATCCGCGACATCGCCGGCGTCGAAGACCCGCCGCGGGAACTGCAGCGCCGCGACCGGCTCGTGCGCGCCGTCGACCGCTGGCTGCGGCTCGCCGGCGCCGAGGCCAGCGGGGCCGCCGAAGCGCTCATCGTGTCGGCCCTGGTCCGCTACCACTCGCACGCCTACGCCGACGCGTACGAACGCTTCGGCCGCGTGGTGGCGACCTATCCGCTGCACGCGTACGTCGACGAAGCCCGTCGGCTCCAGGAGCGGGCGCGGGTGCAGGCCGGGATTCCGGCCCCGCCCCCCGACCCGACCGGACTGGCCACGCCCTGAGGGGCCGGGAAGGGAGACTGCCATGCTCAACAGTCTGCTGATTGCGACCGACTTCTCGCCCACCGCGAACCGCGTCATCGAGTTTGCCGTGCCCCTGGCCGTGAGCCTCGACCTCGAAGTTCACGTGCTCCACGTCGATGAGGAGGGCGCCGTCTACGGCCTCTCCGACCACGTGCAGGCCGCGGCGTTTCTGGCCGAGGTGGGCGCTCGGCGCGACGCCTGGCTCGCCGACCTCGCGCACGACATCGAAGAGGCCGGGGCGCGCTGCGTCTGCGCGCGCCGTTCGGGGCTGGCCTCCGAGCAGATCGCGCTCTACGCCGAGCAGCAGGGCATCGATCTCCTGGCGATTGGCCGCGTCGGCCAGACGCGCGTCTCGCCGTTGCTCACGGGCTCCACCTTCAAGCAGGCCACGCGGCGCGTGAGCGCTTCGATCCTGTGCGCGACGCGCGACAGCCGCATCCGCGAGGCGAACCCCCTCGTGCAGCGCATCCTGGTCCCCATCGACTTCTCCGATCCGTCCCGCCAGGCCGCGCGGCTCGGGGCGTGGCTCGCCCAGCAGCTCGAAGCCCGGCTCGATCTGCTCCACGTGCTGCAACTGCCCACGCGTCTCGCGGCCCGGCCCGACGAGCCGCCGCTCTCGCTGCCGCCGCACATCGCCGAGGCCATGGAACGGCGCTTCGCCGAGGAACTCGCCGGCATTGCCGCCGAGCTGCCGCTCGAACGCGTCGACTACGGCATCGACCGCGGCACCGACGCCGCCGACGTCATCTGCCAGCACGCGCTCGACACGCGCGCCGACCTCATCGTCATGCCGCGCACGGGGGCCGGCCGCATCCATCCGATGGCGCTCGGGCGCGTCGTCGAAGACGTCATCCAGGTGGCGCCGGTGCCCGTGCTCGTGGTGGCCCCCGAGCGGGTCAAGGCCGAGGAGAGCCCCGACGCCCCGGCCGCCGAAGCCTAGCCGCACCCGCAACCCAGGGGGCCGCGTGTCCGCGCCCGCGCCCAACATCGTCTGGTTTCGTCGCGAACTGCGGCTTGACGACCAGCCCGCGCTGGCGGCGGCCGCGGCATGCGACGTCCCGCTCCTGCCGCTCTTCGTCGTCGAGCCCGGCGAGGCGGGGCCGTGGGGGCCCGGGCCGGCGGCCGGGGCCTGGCTGCGCGCCTCGCTTGCGGCGCTCGGCGAGGCCCTCGC
>CAYRCM010000095.1:0-21411 GCA_964422715.1 uncultured Myxococcales bacterium
CCCGCCGACCCGCCTCCCGCCGCGGGCGCCGCGGGCTGCACCGAACGCAACGTCGGCAACCGTCTCGTGGCGCTGTGCCCGGATGCCGTCCGGCGCGACGCCTGGCTCGCCGCGCGCGCCGACCCCCCGACGCCGCCGAGCAGTCCGCCCGCCCCCCTCCGCGACCCGGTGCGCGCGACGAGCGGTCTCAAGATTCACCGCTTCGTCGTCGACCGCATCGCCCGGGTCGCGAAGTTCACGCCCGTGCTGTTCGATGGCGTGCCCGACTTCTCGCCGACGCAGTGGGCCACGTTTGCCGCCGACCGCCGCCGCTGGCGCGACGCACAGGCCTATTGGCGCAACCTGCGCAGCCAGGACGGCGGTTTCAAGAATCTGCGGGCCCGCTTCAGCGAGAAGCAACCGGCGGCCTTGCGCCAACTCATCCTGCGCGATGGCTACCTCTTCACGCTCGACCGCCTGCTCAGCCGCCGCATCTACAAGACCGTGCGCCTCACCGACCTGTTTCGCGAACCCCGCATCTACTTGCAGCGCGGCGACCGCGTGCTGCCGCTCGAACGACGGGACACCGGATACGTGTACGCCGCCGGCCCCGAAACCGGACTGCCGGCGACGCTGCTGCTCTTCGATCGCGTCGGGCTCACGCCGGATGAATTCGCCGTGACGCGCCACCTCGACCTCGAGGGTCTGCGCATGGCGCTCGGGCTCCATCGCGTGGCCGTGACCGCCGCCGAGCCCGGACGCGCCGTGGGCGACGTGCATTTCCTCACCGGCGACACGCTGCCCGCGACCGTGGTGCGCGTCTCGGGACGCACGGCCGTCGTCCTCGATGGGGCGGAGCCGGCCGCGTTCGACCCGCTCGTCGCAGAAAACCGCCGCCGCATGCGGGCCAACCTGCGCGTCCTGGCCATCGCCGAGACCTTCATCGACGAGGCCATCAAGTTCGACGAGCCCGACAACGAAATCGGTCAGCAGGACGGGGTGTTGCGCTTCGAATGGATCCGCGCGTACGAAAACGGCAAGGACCAGTACGGCTTCAACGGGGTCGGCTACGGCGTGTTCGACCGCCACGGACGGCCGCAGGCTCCCCAAGTGTGCGTCGACTACCTGACCGACTCGCTCGAACGGGCCACCGGCAGTTGGTGGGGCGGGCGCGACGAGCCCAGAGAGAAGCGCCGCGGGCCGCTGCGCTGGAGCGACCATCCCGCGCTCAACCCGCGCTCCGTGCCGAGCCTCGTGCACTTCGCGCGCCGTCACCCGGACATGTTCGACCTGTTCATGGTGCCTGCGCCCCGACGCATCCCGTACCGTTCCCAGGAGCGCTTCTACGCGAATCTGGCGGAGTTCCCGGTCGATTTCCACGAAGCCGACATGATCTTCATTTTCGGCAAGCGCGAAGACGAGCAGAACCACAACCACTCGTTCTTCGTGTACCGCATCGATCCGATTGGCGGCATGCCGCTCATGGCCGCCGACAACGCCGGCATGGCGCGCACCCGGCCGCTCGACGACGTGCTGCGCAAGTCGCCGCGCCGCTGGATCCACCGGCGCATCCGGCCACGTCCCGAATGGCTGCTGTCGCTCGGGCTCGGCGAGGAGACGCCGCCCATGCCGGAATTCGACAAGCGGCGCGGCGCCTGGGTCGACTGGCTCATGGGCGCCGAGAGCGCCCCCGAGGCCGCGCCGCCCGCGGGCGGCTGAGCGGCGAGCGGCAGCGTGCGCCCGCCCGCGGCCTCACGGCACGGGAACGATGGGGGTCGGCGGGCGCCGACGCGACGCAAGACGCCGGCAGCGCGGGGCGGCGACTACTCGGTCGAGGGCTGATTCTGCGGCAGGAAGACGACACCCTGGCGGAAGAGCACGGCAATTTCGTCTTCTTTTTCAACGCGTTCGACGTGACCCATGCCGAACCGCTTGTGCAGGATGAGGTCGCCCGCGTCGTAGGTGCGCTCGGGACGGTAGGGCACCGCCCACGTGGAATCGACGCCCGACGTGACCTCGATCCAGCGCGGGTCGGCGTGCGCAGACGTGCGCTGTCCCTCGCTCGACGTGCGTGACGTCTTGGCGTCGCGCATGCGCAGCACGCGTTTGAGGGCGCGGTCCTTGCGCACTCCCTCGTCGACCGGCGGCCGATAGGGCACGAAGTTGCCACACGTGTGGCACTGGACCTGCTGCGCCACGCCGTCCTCGACCGCGGCGACGGTGCAATCGAGGTTGAGTTTGCAGCGCTGGCACCAGGCTTCGAGGTCCTGGCCGACTTGGTGCTTGTCCGTCATGATGCTCATTCCTTGGACACTGTGGCGCGTGACGCAGGCGCCTCGCGAAGCGCTCCGGGACGGGGCCACCCGCCCGGGACACGCCCGAACCCCCCGAAAGACCTTGTGCACCCCGGACGAGCCAGCGTGGGTCAGTCGACGCCCACGATGCGGCCGGAGATGCCCGTGAACTTGAGGCCGATGGACGCGGCGTCGGCGATCCCGTCGTCGTTGGTGTCGATGTCGTCGCGCACGAGCGACGAGACCATCTGGATGATGACATTCTTCGGCAGGGGCAGATCGGCGTCGGGAATCGCGTTGATCGCGTCGAGGATCTGCTGTTTCGGAACTGCCCCGGCCAGGATGCCGCTGACGCTCGTCGGTTCTTGGCCCGACAGCGTCACGGTACCCCGAATCGTCGCGTTGTACAACGTGATCTGCAACTCGATGCCCTCGAGCAGCGGCAGATTGAACGGGAAGTTGTAGCCAACCCCGCCCGCCGTGAGCGCCGTGCCCTGGATGCGGGCGTTCGGCAGGGTCACGAGCGGCGTGCAGTCGACGTCGAAGCCCGCGCCGTCGACGAGGTAGTCGCAGCTCGTCGCCATGAAGTCGCAGCCTTCGTTGACGAGTTTGGCGGGCCAGGGAACCAGAGAGAATTCGCGCCCGTCGGCGTAGGCCGCAGGCGAGTACTGGAGCAGGAAGAAGAGGTCGCCGCCGACGATGGCCTCGTCGATCTTGGGATTGGCGAGCGCCGCGAACTTGGACATGGAGTTGTCGACGCCACAGCAGCAGTTGTCGGGCGGGAAGCAGGTGCCCGGGTCACCGTCGACGTCGAGACCCTCGCCCGTCTGGCCGTTGAGGCCGATGTTGAGCACCGTGAACTTGGACGCCGGCCCGACGAGCGGCTCGCACGTGCACGCCGAGGAGTCGCCGAGGCAGAGCCCGCCCGTGCAGATCTCGTTGACCGTGCACTCGCGGCCGTCCTCGCAAGACGAGCCGTTCGGCAGCTGCGTGTGCTGGCAGCCGACGAAGGGCCGACACTGGTCGACCGTACAGCCGTTGCCGTCGTCGCACGCGTCGGGGTTGCCCCGGCAGGCGCCGTCGCGGCACTGGTCGGCGACGGTGCAGACGTCGCCGTCGTCGCACGGGTCGGTGTTGAAGGGATTCTGGCAGCCGGTCTGGGGGTCGCAGATGTCGGCCGTGCACGGGTTGGTATCGGCACAGTTCAACAGCGTGCCGATGCACGCGCCGAACTGGCAGACGTCGTTGACCGTGCAGGCACTGTGGTCGTCGCACGGACCCGTCAAGATCTGGTAGCTGCAGCCGGTCTGGACGTTGCAGCTGTCGGCCGTGCACGGGTTCTGGTCGTCGCACGTGCGCGGTGCCCCCTGGCATGTACCGAGCCCGCAGCGGTCGTCCATGGTGCACGCGTCGCCGTCGTTGCAGGCCTCCGTGTTGAAGACGTAGACGCAGCCACCGGAATCGAGGTCGCAGAGATCGGTGGTGCACGGGTCGCCGTCGCCGCAGATGTTGTGGCCGTTTTCGCAGCACGGGTTGTCGTTGAGCGAGTAGCGGCAGCCGACGGCGGGGTCGCAGGTCTCGTCGGTGCACTCGTTGCCGTCCTCGCAAACGAGCGGTTCGCCCGGGCGGCAGATGCCCTCGCGGCAGCGGTCGTTGACCGTGCAGGGGTTGTTGTCGTTGCAAAACGCGGTGTTGTTTGCGTGCAGGCAGCCGCCGAGCGCGTCGCAGATGTCGTACGTGCAGGGGTTGCCGTCGTCGCAGTCGGGCGTCTCGAAGCCGCCCGCGCACACGCCGGCCGAGCACGCGTCGTTGAGCGTGCAGGCGTCGCCATCGTCGCACGGCCCGGGGCGCGGACTGTGCGTGCACTCGTCGCCGCCTTCGCAGTAGTCGAGCGTGCAGGGGTTGCCGTCGTCGCAGCCCCCGGACAGGCCCGAGCAGATGCCGAGCAGGCAGCGGTCGTCGCGCGTGCAGGGGTTGCCGTCGTCGCACCAGGATTCGTTTTCGACGAACGAACAGCCGACGCCCGGAGCACAGAAGTCGTCGGTGCAGAGGTCGCCGTCGTCGCACGGCAGCGCTTCGCTGCCCGGCAGGCACTCGCCGGCGCGGCAGTGGTCGCCCGCCGTGCAGGGGTCGCCGTCGTCGCAGGCCGGCCCGTCGCCCGGTTGCCAGGCGAACGCATCGAGCGCCGCGTCGCAAAGCAGACAGGCGTTGCGCGGCGAGGCACCGCCGGTCGGCGCGCACACGCCGTACACGAGGCAGTGGTCGGGTCGCAGTTCGAAGATGCAGTCGCCGAGCCCATCGCAGCGGTCGGCCGTGCAATCGCGGCCGTCGCTGCACTGGTAGGCCGTGCCCGTGCACCGGCGTTCAGCCGAGCAGCGGTCGCCGTACGTGCAGGGGTCGCCGTCGTCGCAGGGGAAGTTGGGCGGGCACGGGCCGGCGTCGGGGGGCGGCGCCGGCACATCGGCCGGGCCGGTGTCGGGCAGCGCCGCGTCGGGCAACGCCGCGTCGGGCAACGCCGCGTCGGGTACGGCAGCGTCGGGCAGCGGCAGATCGCCCGCCACGCCGTCGGGGGCGGCCGTGTCGCGCCCGTCGCCGGCAACGTCGGCCGAGGGCGTCGGAGACGACGGGGTCGAACAGGCGCCGAGCGCCAGCAGCAGGCCGGTCAGCAACACGCAGGGAACGAAGCGAATCATGGTGTGCCTCCCGCCTACAGGTTGCCGGAGATGACGATGTAGCCAACGCGTTCGCGGAGGTTCTCGGGGTCGAGACGCAACATGGTGCCCGCCGGGATGTACTGCGGGGCGAGCGCGTGCAGATCGACCGTCGGGAGCGGGAACGCCACGTCGACGCTGCCCGCCAGGTCGAGGATGGCCGGCATGAGTTGCCCTTCGAGCAGGGTCGAGACGACGTCCTCGGAGCCGAGCAGCTCGTCGTTGAGGCTCGCGACTTCCATCTGGATGAAGCGCACTTCGACGATGCGCAGGCCGAGCGCCTGCTCGCCCTGGGTGTCGTTGAGCGTGAGTTCGACTTCCATCTCGGCGCTGGCGTAGAGTTCGACGACCACGTGCAAACCGAACATGTCGAACTCGGCGTTGATGCGGATGTCGCCGACCTGCATGAAGAAGTTGTCGAAAGGCACACAGCCGTTCAGGATGGGCGGCAGCATCAGCGACACGGTGACGGCCAGGTTTTCGAGCCCATCGGGCAACGCCACGTCGCCGAGGTCCTCGGCGCCGAGCGAGATCTCGGTGACGCCCGCCCAGTAGACGCCGTAGAGGATCTGGTTCACGAAATCGAGCGCTGCCGCCAGCTGCACGTCGTAGCCCGAGTCGAACGACATGGTCGCCTCGTTCGGGTCGCCGCACTTGTCGCGGAGAATGCTGCCGAGGGGATCGTAGGGTGAGCCGCGCTCGGTGATGACGCCGCCCCGCATCGCGAGTTCGATGCCCGAATACTCGTGGTAGCGCACGCCGGTGAGCCGGCTCTGCAGATTGAGGGTGGCCGGCTCCATGCCGGGCACGAGGGCGGGCACCTCGATGGGCTGGTCGAGCACGAACGAGTTGATGGTGTCTTCGAGCAGATCGGGGACGACTTCGAGTTGATCGAGAATGGCGCCCTCGATCATGTCGACCAGCGTGTCTTCGAAGAACCCGATGATGAGGTCGAGGATGGCCCCAACGAGCCCCGAACCCATGTGCACGTTGAGCCCGTAGACCGCCGCGCTGCGGTTGCGCAATTCGGCGTGGGCCAACCCGTCGGCCCCGATGGTGACGACGAGCAGCGCCGACACGTCGAGGCGCTGGATGGAGGCGTTGCCGCCGACGCTCGGGCAGAGGAACCCGTCCATGTCGACGTAGATGTCGGCCTGGATGGCCACGATTTCGATGAAGAGTTGGATGCCCTCGTTGGTGATGGTGATTTCTTCGACACCCGGCGCCAGGCGCGCGTTGCTCACGTACACGTCGTAGTCGCACCAGGCGGCCGAGCCCGAGGTGACGGGCGACGGGATGAGCGCATTGAGATCGAGGTCCTGCACGATGGACCGCAGGATATTGGCGACGTCGAACTCGGAAGCGATGTTCGAGTCGAAGAAGTTCTGCCCGAGCCAGAGGAGCAGCGCATCGGGTACGAGCGAGGCATCGGGTTCAGCGGCATTCAGCGGGCGGTACTGCGTCGAGTAGTAGTAGGACTGCACGACGCGGTCGCGGGTTTCCCAGACGTCGCGCACCTCGGCGATGATGAGGTTCATGCCCCATTCGGCCGTCATCGGGAACGTGAAGGCGCCGGTTGCCGGGTCGACGGCGATCAGCCGGTTGTTGATGCGCAGCTCGGCGACCGCGCCGGCGGGGCTGACGACGTGGCCGAGGACGGTGACGCTCTTCGAGCCCGTGAGGGTCGCGCCGCGCGGTGGGAAGTCGATGACGATCTGCGGCCGGCAGGCAAAGTCTTGCACGACCATGGCCTTGCAGCCCTCGGCGGGTTCGCAGTAGTTGCCCGTGCAATCGTTGCCGTCTTCGCAGTCGACCGGGTCGACGACCGTGCAGGCGCCGTCGGCACAGTGCTCGTTGGTCGTGCAGAGGTTCTCGTCGGTGCAGGCCACGGTGTTGGGCACGTTCTGGCAGCCCACGCCCGCCGTACAACTGTCGTCGGTGCAGACGTTGGCGTCGTCGCAGGCGTTCCAGTCAGGCCCCGTGATGCAGTCGCCCTGCACGCAGTGGTCGCCGAGCGTACAGGGATCGCCGTCTTCGCAGGGCCCCGCGTTGAGGCTGTGGTAGCAACCGACGCCCGGGATGCACTGATCGTCGGTGCACGCGTCGTGGTCGTCGCAGTCGAGCGGCGTGCGGCCCGGCAGGCACAGCGTCCAGAAGCAGCGATCGTTCGTGGTGCACGGGTTGGCGTCTTCGCAGGGCGCTTCGTTCGGCATGAAGCGGCAGCCGACGAGCGGGTCGCAGATGTCGTCGGTGCACAGGTTGCGATCGTCGCAGAGCGGCGCCCCGGGCCCCGGCTGGCAGGCGCCGTCGGCGCAGTAGTCGCCCTCGGTGCAGGGGTTGCCGTCGGAGCAGCTCGCCGTCGTGGGCTGGTATTGGCAGCCGACGCGCGGCACGCAGACATCGACCGTGCAGATGTTGCCGTCGTCGCAGGACGCCGGCTCGTTGCCTTCGATGCACACGCCGTTGGCGCAGCGATCGCCCGAGAGACAGGGGTCGCCGGTTTCGCAGGGCGCGCGGTTGAACCGATGGACGCAGCCCACGGCCGGCACGCACAGGTCGTCGGTGCAGGCGTCGCCGTCGTTGCAGTGCGACGCATCGTAGGCCCCCGACTCGCAGGCCCCGTTGGCGCAGGTGTCGCCGCTCGTGCACACGTTGTTGTCGTCGCAGGGCGCCGCGTTGGGCGTGGCCACGCAGCCCACGGCGGGGTCGCAGGCGTCGTCGGTGCAGAGGTTGGCGTCGTTGCAGACGCGCGGCGTGCCGGCGCACGTGCCCGCGTGACAGCGGTCGCCTACCGTGCAGGGGTTTTCGTCGTTGCAGACCGCCTCGATGGGGTCGGCCACACAGCCGGCCGTCGGGTTGCAGGAATTGCGCGTGCACGGGTTGCCGTCTTCGCAGTCGGTTTCGCCCGGGCCCGTGCGACAGAAGCCGCCCTCGCAGAAGTCGCCCGCGGTGCAGGGGTTGTCGTCTTCGCAGGGGGCGTTGTTGTTCGTGGACACGCACTGGCCGCTCAGCGGGTCGCAGACGTCGTCGGTGCAGGGGTTGCCGTCTTCGCAGCGGCGCACGGTGCCGACGCATGCGCCGCCGAAGCAGCGGTCGTCGGTGGTGCACGGGTTGCCGTCGTCGCAGCGGCCGTGGTCGTCGGCCGACCACGCGTCGCTCTGCTGCGGCGTGACGCAGGCCTCACAGGGGTTCTCGGGATTCGACTGCCCCTCGGCGTGGCAGACCCCGTCGATGAGGCAGCGGCCGTTGCGCAGCGTGTGCTCGCACGTGCCGTCGCCAAGGCAGACATCGCGCGTGCAGGCGAGGGCGTCGTCGCAGCTGTAGGGCGTGCCCGCGCAGACCGCGCCGCGATCGATGCAGCGATCGTCCATGGTGCACGGGTCGCCATCGTCGCAACCGAAGCCGGGCTTGCACGCGAGCAGTTCGGGCTGGGTGAGGACGTCGACGTCGGGGGGCACGTAGAGGTCGATGCCGCCGCCGGCATCGGCGTCGGGGCGCACCAAGTCGAGGACCGGGGTGTCGGGCAGGCCGCCCACGTCGACAACCGCGTCGACGGACGCGCCCGGTTGGCTCGCCGAATCGCCGCAGCCGAAGGCGAGCCAGGCACACGCAAGGGCCGATACACACGAGGCCCGAAGAGACCGCATGGAGACCTCCCCCGGAACGGTAGCCGCTCGCGTGCGCCGCGCCGGCGCGACCGCCCCTTCGCGCAAGGCCGGGAAGCGCACCCAGTGACGAGACAGGGTCGAGCCCGACCGACGCATTATAGGTCGGGGCGCGCAACCCCTTCAACTGTTGTGCGGAATCCGTTCAGGGGCCCGATGGCCCCTCCGACCCACGTCGCCACCAAGCCGCGAACGGCGAGCCTGGGTGCCATGCATTGTTCTTGGCATCTCAACGAGTTGAGCGTTTTCTTGGCCAAGCTGCAAAGCGCCACTAGGCTTCTGCCCGGTTCGTCAGTGCCAGGACGAACGGTCCCCCGCTGGGGCCGCGCGTCCCTTGCCCTCACCCACGCCGCGGCAGGCAACGGTGCCTGCCGCGGCGGCCCCAAAGGCGCCTCGTCCCGCCGGACGCCCGAAGCCGCCCGCCGCCCGAACTACACCCGCTTTCGCGGCCCCAAAATGGACTTGAGCTGCGCGAAGGCGCGCCGCCGCGTCTCGTCGCTGGCCGGCGCGGTCACGGCCGAACGGTCTTCGACTGCGAGCAGTTCGCTCGGCAGCGGTGCGAGGAAGCGCGACGGCTCGGCCGGCACGACGCCGCCCTGGCGGCGCCGCGCGGCACAGCGCGTGAGCACGAGGCGGCGGCGCGCGCGCGTGATGCCGACGTAGAACAGGCGCCGTTCTTCCTCGATGTCGGCCTGCGGATCCTCGGTGACGCGGCGGTGCGGCAGCAACCCGTCTTCGAGCCCCGTCAGAAAGACTGTTTGAAATTCGAGACCTTTAGACGCATGCAGGGTCATGAGCGTGACCCGCCCGGCCGGGTCGTCATTCGCCCCGCGTTCCTGGTCGGCCGAGTCGAGGGCCAGCAGCCGCAGGTATTCGGCGAGCTGCGGCTCGGCCACGCGCCGCGCGTACGTGCGGACCCCGTCGATGAGCGCGTAGAGGCTCGCCACGCGGTCTTCGGCGCTGCCGGCGCGCCCGTCGGCGGCCTCGCGCACGGCGTGAAAGAGGTTGGCGTCGCGGAACGCCAGCTCGACGCCGGCCGCCAGATCGGCGCTCGTTTCGAGAGCCGCGCCGTGGCGGTCGACCCAGTCGGCCAGCTCGATGAGCGGCCGCACGGCGCGCTTCGAGATGTCGGGCTGCGCGGCGGTCTCGCGCAAGGCCGCGCGGAGCGGGATTCCGCGGGCCTCGGCGAGCCGTTCGAGGCTGGCGCGGGTGGCGGGGCCGATGCCGCGGGTCGGAAAGCCGAGCGCGCGGCGCAGCGCGACCGCGTCGCGCGGGTTGACCAGGATGCGCAGGTAGGCGAGCGCGTCCTTCACTTCCTTGCGGTCGAAGAACGACTGCGTACCGACCACGCGGTAGGGGATGGCGGCGAGCCGCAGGCCCTCTTCGAGGGCGCGGGCCTGGCCGTTCGTGCGAAAGAGCACGGCCACGTCGTCGGGGCGCAGCTGCGCTTCGTGGCGCAGCCGATCGATCTCGAAGGCGATGAAGGCCGCCTCGGCTTCGTCGCTCGGGCACGCGACGAGCCGCGGGGTCTCGCCAGCCGTCACGTCGGTCCAGAGTTCCTTCGGCCGGCGCAGCGGGCTCGGCTGCATCACGGCGTTGGCGAGCGCCAACACGGGCATGGTGGAGCGGTAGTTGCGCGTGAGGTTCAGCACTTCGCTGCCCGGGAAGTGCTTCTCGAATTCCCAGATGTTCTGCACGCGCGCGCCGCGCCAACCGTAGATGCTCTGGTCGTCGTCGCCGACCGCGCAGAGGTTCTGGTGGTCCGCGCAGAGTTCCTTGACGAGCAGCAGTTGCACGAGGTTCGTGTCCTGGTACTCGTCGACGAGCACCTGGCGGAAGCGTTCGCGGTACTGGGCGAGGACATCGGGGCAGGCGCGGAAGAGTTCGAGAGGCCGCAGCAGCAGGTCGTCGAAGTCGACCGCGTCGAAGTGGCGCAACGCCCGCTCGTAGCCGGCGGCGACGCGCGCGAGCAGCCGCTCGGTGCGCGGGAGCCCGTCGGGGGAGCGCCGCGCATCGGCCGGGCCTTCGCTCTTCTGGGCTGAGATCCAGGCCTGCGCGCGCTCGGGCGGGAGTTCGGCCGGGTCGATGCCGAGTTCCTCCTGCACGCTGCGCACGAGGTCGGCCTGGTCGCGCGCATCGAGGATGGTGAAATGGCGCCCGAGCCCCGCCCGCGCGGCCTGCTCGCGCAGGATGCGCGCACCGAACGCGTGAAACGTGGACAGCGTGACCTCGCCGGCGGCCTCGGCCCCGACGAGGTCGGCGAGTCGGCCGCGCATTTCCTGGGCGGCCTTGTTGGTGAACGTCATGCCGAGGATGGCGCGCGCCGGCGTGCCCGTGGCGATGAGGTGCGCCACGCGGTACGTGATGACGCGGGTCTTGCCGGAGCCGGCCCCCGCGAGCACGAGAAGCGGCGAGCCCCGCCATTCGACGGCCCGGCGTTGGGCCGGATTGAGGAGCGCCAGGTCGACGGAGCGCATGGGGTGCGGCTCACCGGCCCGCGGAGCGGGGCCGGGCTGGGGGGCGCCGCGGGGCGCCCGCCGGGCAGACTCAGAAGCAGGAGATGGGGGCCGCGAAGTCGTAGGCGAACCGCCGGTCGGTGACGACGACCCCTTGCACGGCCGCCTGCCGGCCGTGGCCGCGACAGAACCAACCGTCGAGGAAGTCGACGAAATCGCGCCCCATTGCGCCGCGGTCGGTGAAGAACGAACCGCCGATGTAGTTGAACAGGGCGTCGTAGACGCCGTTGGCGCCATCGGAAACCTGGTCGTTCGGCTCGTTGGCGTCGTCGACGAGGTCCCAGAGCACGGCGGCGACGAGGTATTCGCTGACGCGGCCATTCATGGCCCCGTTGGACGTGCCGTAAGCCCACGGGGTGGCGATGGGTTCGAGGTCCTGAACGCGGTAGACGCCGCCGTAGTTGGTGTTGACGAACACGGCGTCGCGCCGGCTGTCGGCCGCGAAGAAGGTGGCAACGCCCTCGGAGAACGCCCGGGGCGGCAGGTCGCGCACCCCGTCGTGCGGCCCGCCCGGGTTGTCGTGCGCCGAGACCTTGGACTCGGCGTACTTGTAGACCTGGCGCAGAATGACGCAGTCGTCGAATTCGTCGCGGTCGGTTTCGCTGCCGTTGATGTGGAGCGAATCGAGCGGGTGGCAGATGCCGCCGAGGAACAGGTCTTCGCTGCAATACAGCGTATCGGTGGTATCGGAGCCCGTCTGCCAGTGCAGGTGCATGGCGCCGAGGCTCTTGCCCGTCATCTGGCGGATGCGGTCGTAGCCGTCGATGGCGACGTCGAAGATGTTGAGCACGCCGGCCCCGTCGTCGATGGCCACGTCGAAGTCGAGGCGCGCCGCGGAGCCCGCCGGGGCCTGCTGCACCGTGCCCGATTCAAACGAGTAGACGACGTCGAATTTGGGGTGCGTGCGCACGGAGACATCGCGCAGCCCATCGTCGGTGCGCGTGGCCGAACGCAGCACGATGTACATCTCGGTGTTCTGCGTGTCGGGGTTGTAGTACTGCACGCGGTAGTAGCCGTGGCGGTCGGAGTAGCCGGTGCCGAGCAGCGCCTCGTCGGAGGCGCGGTGCACCTCGACCGTGCCGTAGCGCACGGGCATCCAGGTGCGGCCGCGGAAGCCTTCCCAGTTGAACGTGCGGTCTTCGTAGCGCAAGTAGCCTTCGATGACGAAGCCGCAGTACGAGTCGAAGCTGGCGATATACTGGCAATCGCCGGGGGTGCAGTCCTGGGCGCCGTCGATGGGCGCGCCGGCGTGTGCCGACGGGCAACACGAGCCGCCGCCGTTGGACATGCCGCTTGTGAGCGTGCCGTTGAACGTCAACACTTCGCCGCAGTTCTTGATGGACACCGTGTAGGTGGAACTGCCGCGGCCGCATTCGTCCCAGTAGTCGACGAGCACGTGGTAGCGCCCCGCGGGCGACTGGCCGGCCGGCCACGAGATGTTTTCGTTGTTGACGTAGTCGTAGCTGCACGCGGCGTTGGAGTCGAGGTCGAGCGTGCCGCCCGTGCCCGAGTTGCGGTGGCCGTAGTAGAGCTCTTCGCCGGACGGTTCGACCACGTGCAGATCGACGTCGGTGGCCGGGTCCCACGAAACGCTGACCTGCACGTCGCCCGACATGACCGTGACGGCCGTCATGCTCATGGTCTGGTAGACGCTGACGTTGCCCGTCTTGTCGAGCAGCCCGATGCGCACCCGCAGCTGGTTGCTCGCGAGGTTGGCGTTGGGGTTGAGCCGGAGCACCATTTCCTGGATGGACGTGGCGTTCTGCAACGGCTTCTGATAGTAGCCCCAGTAGCCTTCGACCGCGATGATGAGCCCGATGACGTCGGCCGTGCCCTGCGGGTCGGTGATGGCCGCCGAAAGGTTGGCGACCCCGCCCGTGATGATGTAGTTGCTGCCCGTCGGCGCCCCCGAGAACGACGGCTGGGCCGTGAGGTTGCCGTAGGGGTCGGGGGCGCTGGCATCGATGAACAGCCCGCCTTCGAGGATGACCGGCAGGTCGGCCGTGTTGCGCAACGAAACGAACAGGTTGGAGTAGACGAGCACGTTGCCGAGCCCGTCCTGCGCGGTGAGCGTGACCGCGTAGCGCCCGTCGGCGCGCGCGTTGGTCTCGGTGATGGGGTAGCTGAGGATGTAGCTGCCGTCGCCCGCATCGACCGAACTGGCCGCGCCGAGCGCGTAGCCCGTGTCGACGTTGGCGAAATCGCCGGTGACCGTGAGCCCCGGCGTGCCCAGCGTGACCGTCAGGTTGACGGTTTCGCCGTTGCGGTAGAAGAGCTTGTCGGGGTCGACCTTGTCGAACTTGAAGTCGGGGTTTTCGAAGACGACGTTGACCGACGTGAAGTTGTAGTTTTCGCCGATCTGGGCCAGGGCTTCGAGTTTGTGCGGCCCGTCGGCATATTCGGTGGTGTCGAGCACGAATTCGGTGGGCAGCTTGCCGTCGTCGTAGACCGGGATGTCGTCGATGGCGAGCTGCACGATTTCGACGTCCCATTCCTCGACTTCGAGCGACACGATGCGCACCCATACCGAACCCGTGAGCGTCGCCTGGTCGAGCGGCTCGACGATGGCGATGGGGTGCATTTCGACCGGGCCGGCCTCTTCGATGTCGAGCATGTCGGCACGGGCGAAGTCGTCGGGCCCGACTTCGGGGGTGGGCCCGGGCGTGTCGCCAAGCCCGCCGTCGGGCAGGTCGGCCGGCAGGCCGTCGGCGTCGCCGAGCGGCGTGTCGCCCACGGGGGTGTCGGTGGCCGTTTCGGGCCCGACGTCCCACTGGTTCCAGATGCTGCCGTCGCCGCCCGTGTCGGCGCCCACCGTGTCACCGGCTCCACCGCTGCTCGAAGAGGCCCCGCAACCCGCGGCGGCGAAGGCCAGAAGCGCCGAGAACGTCCAGACAACCCGTTGAACTCGCATGAGCAACCCCGCAAAAAAGCGACCACGTTGCGGTGGACCGAGAAACCCGCCGAGACGCGGGTGGCGGTATTTTAGCGGCGAGCATGCGCGCGTGTAAAGCCTCGGAAAGCGCGAGGCTTCGCAGGCCGGGCGCGCAGCGGCCGCGCGACGGTTCGTGGGCTTGACAACGCGCCGGGCGGCATCCATACAGCGGGCGCGGGCCCTGCCCCAACGCGGGCCCCACGGAGCCCCCATGAGCGACCTCCGCCCCGGACAAGCGACGCGCCGCGCCTTCTGTCGGCTGGCACTCGGTTCCGCGGCCGGCGCGCTGCTCGCCGGTCCCGTCGCCGCCCTTGCCGCCCCGGCGGGCGGGCCGCCCACCGTCCGGCCGCGCGCCTGCCCCACGTCCGACAAGCTCTTTGCGCCAACCGCCCCACTCGTGCTGCCGCCCTGGCGCTACGGGCGCGACAGCGCCGCCCCCGACACGGTGCTCATGTTCCGCGGCAATCCGAGCCACACGTTCTATGGCACCGGCCCCTTGCCCGAGCGGCTGCGCCCGCTCTGGACCACGCAACTCGGCGCCTTCGAAAGCATGCTGCGCGGTCAGAAAGTGGTCTGGGCCGGCACCGGCTGGACCGGTCAGCCCGTGAAACTCGGCGACACCGTGTTCGTCGGGGCGGTCGACACGCACCTCTACGCCATCGAGGCCGCCACGGGGGCCGTGCGCTGGCGCCTGCAGGCCGGCCGCATGTTCAAGAGTTCGCCCTGCATCTACGAAAACCGCCTGTACATCGGCAACGTCGACGACCAGTTGCGCTGCGTCGACCCCGCCACCGGGCAAACCCTGTGGTGCTTCAACACCCAGCACGACCTCGACTCGTCGCCCTGCGTGCACGACGACCGGCTCTACATCTGCGGCGAATCGGGCTTCGCGCGCTGCCACGACCCGCGCACAGGGGCGCTCATCTGGGAAGTGTTCCTCGGCGGCGTCGGGCGCGACACGCTGCCCGGCTCGAACGGCGTCGAAACGTCGCCGGCCGTGGCCGACGGGGAGCTCTACGCCGCCAGTTTCGATGGGGTCCTGTTCTGCGTCGACGCGCAGACCGGCCAGATCCGCTGGAAGGTCAAGACCGGCGACGACACCGACGTTTCGCCGGTCATCGCCGGCGACCGCGTGTTCATCGCTGCCGAGGACGCCAATCCGGTGCTGTTCTGCTTCAGCCGCAGCGACCGCGGGCGCATCGTGTGGCAGCACCGCGCGAGCCGCGGCTTCTGGTCCACCCCCGCCGTCGTCGGCGAGCGCGTCTATGCGGGCGGCTCCGACGGTCATATGCGCTGCTTCGATGCCGCAACCGGCCGACAAATCTGGGACTATTCGGTCGGCAAGGCCATCTGGAGCTCGCCCGCGGTGGTCGACGGCAAGGTGGTCTTCGGCAGCTACGACCCGCACCTCTACCTGTTGGCCGCCGACACGGGCGCGCTGCTCTGCCAGGTGAAAGTCCCCGGGCGCATCATCTCGACCCCATGCGTGGTCGACGGGCGCGTCTACGTGGGCACGGCTACCGGCGCCTTCTTCTGCTTCGGCGCCTGAGGAAACACTCATGACCCCCTCGCTCGACGCCCTGCTCACCGCCCACGCGGCGTGGGCCGGCTGCCCCGTCTCCGCCGTCGTGGCCGTGGCCTCGCCCGGGCGCGTCAACCTGATCGGCGAGCACACCGACTACAACGGCGGGCACGTGCTGCCGACGGCCCTCGATGTCGGCGTCACGGCGCTGCTCTCCCGGCGCGCCGACGGGCACCTGCACGCCCGCTCGCTCGACCTCGGGGCCGAGGCGCAGGTCGCACTCGCCCCTGACCCGCCGCCCGGCGCACCCGAGTGGTGCCGCTACCCGCTCGGCGCGGCGGCCCTGCTCCGCGAACGCGGCGTCGCCGTGGGCGGTTTCGACCTCACCGTCCGCTCCACGGTGCCCATCGGGGCCGGGCTTTCGAGTTCGGCCGCGCTCGACGTGGCCGTGCTCGAAGGACTGCTCGCGCTTCACGGCGCCACGTTGCCGGCCGTCGACGTGGCGCGGCTCGCGCAGCAGATCGAGATCCGGTTTGCCGGCGTGCGCTGCGGGCTCATGGACCCCTACGTTTCGCGCCTCGGCCGGCAGGGGCACGCGCTCTACCTCGACTGCGCGCGCGAGACGCACGAGGAGGTGCCGCTGCCCGCCGACCTGGCCCTCGTGCTGTTCAACAGCGGCGTCAAGCACGCGCTCGCCGCAAGCGCCTACAACACGCGGCGCGCCGAATGCGGCGCCGCCCTCGAAGCGGCGCGCACGCGCTGGCCCGAAGCACCGCACCTGGCCGCCCTCGTCGACGAGCCGCTCGACGCCGTGCTCGCCACCATGGACGCCGCCGTGCGCCCGCGCGCGCGCCACGTGCTGACCGAGGAGCGGCGCACGCGGGCGGCCGTGGCGGCCTTGCGCTCGGGCGACCTCGCGACCTTCGGGGCGGCCATGGCCGAGAGCCACCGCTCGCTCCGCGTCGACTACGAGGTCACTTGCCCCGAACTCGACGGACTCGTCGAGGCCGCCGCGGCGCACCCGGCCTGCGTCGGCGCGCGCATGACGGGAGGCGGCTTCGGCGGCTCGACCGTCAACCTCGTGCGGCCGGCGGCCGTCGCCGAATTCGTGGCCGCGGTCCAGGCGGCGTTCGCGCGGCGCTTCGGCTACGTGCCTACGGCGCGGCGCCACGAATCGGCCGCCGGCACCCGGCGGCTTGCCTGAGCCGGCGCGCCTCCCTAGAATGCCGCCCATGCGAATCGACCGCCGTCCAGTCATCGTCGCTTCGTTGCTCCTGGCGCTTCTGCTCGCGACACCGGTGCGGCTTGCCCGCGGCTACTCCGCGCTCTCGACCGACGGGCTCAACCGGTTTCGCTGGGCCGGCAACGAAATCCCCTTCTACATCGACCAGAAAGGCTACCGCGGCCTGGCCAACGACGCGCTGCGCGCGGCCTTCGAGGCGGCCTTCGCGACGTGGAGCCAGGGCGCGTGCCGTTCGCTGACCTTTCCCTTCGGCGGCTTCGTCACGCGCGACCCGGGCGATGGCATCTACCTCTACTTTGTGACCGAAGACTGGGATCAGAGCTCCCGCGACGCGGCCGCCATCACCGAAACCTATCGGAAGGACGGGCACATTCCCCGAGCGCGCATCGGCTTCAACGCGGTCGACTTCCTCTGGACGACCGACGCCACGGGCCCGTTGCCGGCCGACGTGGCCGATGTCCAGGGGGTGGCCACGCACGAAATCGGCCACGCGCTCGGCCTCGACCATTCGCAAGTCCGCCATGCCTGCATGTACTTCTCGGGCGGCGACGCCGGCATGCGCCACCTCCACGCCGACGACGTGCGCGGGCTCTGCTACCTCTATCCCGAGCCGGCCTTTCGCGACGGGGACACCTGCGACTCGTGCGAGCAACACGGCGACTGCGAGGCGGGTGGCGGTCGCTGCCTCTGGTACCCCGACGACGGCGCCTACTGCGGCCGCACCTGCGAAGACCACCGCGACTGCCCCGTTGGCAGCGCCTGCACCGCCATCGAGGGAGCCGGCCGCCAGTGCATTGCCGAGTTCGGCTTCTGCGGCGAAACGGCGGGGGCCCTGCCGCTCGGCCACTACTGCTGGGGCCATGTCACCTGCGCCTCCCAGTCGTGTCTGGTCCTGCCGGACGACGCCTACTGCTCCGGCAGTTGTCACCCGGGCGGTCCCCCCAATGCGTGCAGCGGCGGCACGCAGTGCCTGGCGCTCGGCGGCGAGGGGCTCTGCGTCGCCCCCGGCGCCACCCCGTACGGCGGCGCCTGCAGCAGCCATCTCGCCTGCGCCACGTTGAACTGCGTCGGCGTCGGCATGAGAGGCACCTGCACCGTCGCCTGTCCCGGCGGCTCGGCCGACTGCCCGGCCGGCGACCCCTGCCAGTCCGGCGTCTGCGTGCCGCCGGGGCCGGGTCCGCTCGGCTATCCGTGCGCGTCGCACTTCGACTGCGCTTCCGGGCTCTGCTTGCAGACCGCTTCGGGCACCCACTGCTCCCAGCCGTGCGACGACGGTCCCTGCCCCGCGGGCAGCGCCTGCCTGAGCTACACCACGGGCAAGCGCTACTGCCAGGCGGCCGGGTCGCAGTCCGAGGGGGGCGTCTGCGGCGGCCCCTTCCGTTGCGAGCTCGGCCTGCACTGCCACGTGCTCGATGCGTCTCAGGGCTTCGGTCGTTGCGCGCGCGCCTGCGACGCCGACGCCGACAGCGGTTGCGAGGCCGGCGAAGCCTGCCGTTTCGTGGCCCCGCCCACCGTCGAGCCCGGCGGCGGCGAATGCGTCGACGTGCCGGCCGGCGCGGCCGCCGTCCACGACCCGTGCTGCGGCCCCAACGCCGCGTGCCGCCCCGATCTGTTGTGCGTCGGCACCCCCGAGGCCGCTACCTGCCTCATCGACTGCGACCCGCGCACCGACGCGGGCTGCCCCGCCGGCAAACGCTGCGTTGCGCTCGTCGCGCCGGCCGACGCCCCGCGCGGCGTCTGCTACGACGACGATACCGAGCCCGTCGACGGTGCCCCGGCGCTCTGCACGGCCAGCCACCCCGTCGACCCGCCGCCGAGCGATGTCGTGCCCGACCGCCGCACCCCCGACAACGTGAGCGGCATCGTGCTCGTCGAGAAGCGCCCGCGCGGCGACGACGGCTGCAGCACGCCTGGTGCGGCGCCTTGGCCGCACGGGCTTGCGCCCGCGCTCACACTCGCGGCGCTCTGGATCCTCGTGCGCCGCCGGCGCGCCGCGTAGCCGGCTCGACCCGCACCGGCGCAGCCGGACGCGGGCACCACCCCGGGGGGAAGGTCCACGCATGCCCGAGAGCCCCGAATGCCCCATCGTCTCGGCCCTGGCCGCCGTGCTCGGCAGCGACTGCGTCTCCGCCGCGCTGCCCGACCAGATCGCGTACGCCGCCGACATGTGGCCCAAGCACCACATCCGCAAGCAATGGGGCGATGTCTGCCACCAGCAGCCCGACGCCGTGGTGTTCGTGCGAGACGAGGCGCAGCTCGTGCGCACCCTGGAATTCTGCGACGCCGCGCGCGTGCCCTTCATCGCCTACGGCGCGGGCTCCGGGGTGTGCGGCGGCACGTTGCCCGTGCACGGCGGAGTCGTCGCCGATCTGCGCGGCCTTTCCGCCATCGGGCCGCTCGACGAGGCGGCCCGCACCGTGCGCTGCCAGCCGGGCGTCTACGGCGAACACCTCGAACGCTGGCTGAACCAGCGCGGCTACAC
Organism: uncultured Myxococcales bacterium; assembly: GCA_964422715.1. Lineage (GTDB taxonomy): Bacteria > Myxococcota_A > UBA9042 > PWKZ01 > CAYRCM01 > CAYRCM01. The sequence goes on from CAYRCM010000095.1 coordinate 19,345, forward strand.
GCTCGGCCACTTCCCGTCGTCGCTCTGGTGCTCCACGGTCGGCGGCTACGTGGCCACGCGCTCGGCCGGCCAGTATTCGAGCCGCTACGGCAAGATCGAGGACATGGTCGTCGGGTTGCGCGTGCGGCTCGCCGACGGCCGCGAGGTCACGGGCGGGGTTTCGCGGGCGCCGGGCGCGACATCCGACTTCGACTGGACGCCGCTCTTCGTCGGCAGCGAAGGCACGCTCGGCGTCGTGGTCGAAGCCACGCTGCGCGTGCACCCGCTGCCCGAAGAACGCACGTTTCGCGGCCTACGCTTCGCGAGTGTCGCAGCGGGGCTCGACGCCATGCGGCGCCTCATGCAGGCCGACTTGCGCCCCGCCGTGCTGCGGCTCTACGACCCCTTCGACACGCTCATCGCGCTCTCGCATCGCAACGAGGACGAGGGCACCGACGCGCCGCCGGCCTTCGAGGCCGCGGCCGCGGCCCCGGCGCCCGCTGGCCCGCTCGGCGCACTGCTCGGCGACCTGAAACGCGGGGCGCTCGGCGTCGGGCTCGCCTATCCCAAGCTGCTCAACCGGCTGTGCGACGCCCTGCCGAGCGGCTGCCTGCTCATCCTCGGGTTCGAGGGCGCGCGGGGCACGGCGCGCGCCGCCATGGAGCGCGCGCTGCATCTCGTAACGGCCGGCGGCGCGCGCGACGCCGGCGAAGGCCCGGGGCGGCGCTGGTACCGCCACCGCTACGACATTTCGTTCAAGCAATCCAAGGTGTTTGCCTCGGGCGGCTTCGTAGACACCATGGAAGTCGCCACCGTCTGGAGCAACGTCGAGGCGCTCTACCGGGCCGTGCGCCGGGCGGTGGCGCCGCACGCCTTCATCATGGCGCACTTCTCGCACGCCTATCGCCAGGGCTGCTCCATCTACTTCACGTTCGCGGGGGCCCAGACGACGGCGCCGGCCGCGCTGCGCCGCTACGACCGCATCTGGGACGAAGGGCTGCGCGCCGTCGTCCAGGCCGGCGGCACCATCAGCCACCACCACGGCATCGGCTACTCGAAGCGCGGGTTCATGGCCGCCGAGCAGGGGGCCGGGGGCAGCGTCTTCCGCGCGCTCAAACGCGTCTTCGACCCGAACGGCGTGCTCAACCCCGACAAACTCTGGCCGAGCGCCGCCGGCCCCGCGGCCGCGGCGCCCGCGAGCCCCGCGGAGCCCCTGCCATGACGCGTGGCGATTTCGACTGGCAACGGCTGGCCGCGGCTCTGCCCGCGGACGCGGTCGACCCCCAGACCGGACGGCTCTGTCCGAGCGACACGGCGGCGCTCGCGGCCGTGCTCGCGCACGCCCGGCGCACGGGTCTCAGCCTGTGGCTGCCGCGGCCCGGGGCGGGTGCGCCGCCCCCCGGCCACCTGCCGCTCGATCTGAGCCGCCTCGCCGACTTCGAGCCGCCCGACCCGGTGTCCTGGACGGTGCGCGTCGGCGTCGGGTTGCCGCTCGCGGCGCTCGCCGAACGCCTCGCGCGCCACGGTTTCGCGCTGCCCTTCGACGACTTCGCGCCCGCCCCCCTCACCCTCGGCCAGGCGCTCGCCGACCCGCGCCACGTCGACTGGGGGCCGAGCGACGGCCCGCTCTGCGACCAGATCCTGGCCATCGAAGGCTACCTGCCCGACGGTCAGCGCTATGCCACGCCGGCCGCCCCACGTCGCGCGACGGGTCCCGACCTCACGGCCCTGTTCGTCGGCACGTCCACGCCCGTGGGCGTCGTGGCGGCCGTTACACTCGCCGTACGGCCGAGGCCGACCGCCCCGGCCTGCGTGTGCTGGCACGGCACCGACGCGGCCGCCGCCCTCCAGGCCCTGCGCGCGCTCTCGAACACGGGCCCCCTGCCCGACCGCGTGGCCGTCGTCTTCGCCGCGGGAGAGTCCGGTGCGCCGGCCGCCCTCACGGTCTGGCTGCGTTTTGGCGGCCCTGTCGCGGCGGTGGCCGACGGCTTGCGCGCCGCCACCGCCGCCCGGCCGACGTCGTTCACCGGCGCCGCGCCGCCCGACGCCATACCCTGGCCCATTCCGGCCGCGGGCTTCGGCGCGGGC
>CAYRCM010000096.1:0-21031 GCA_964422715.1 uncultured Myxococcales bacterium
TGCGCGTGAGTCGCCCCTCGCGGGCGCCCCCTCGACCCGCCGTGGCCGGCCGGCGCGGTGCCGCGGCGCCCCCTTCGGGGGCTTCGCGGCGCTTCGCGATGCTTGGCCGGTGGCGGGGCGCCCGCCGGCGCAACCCCCGGCAGGCGGGGCTCGTGGCCGGCGCGCCTTTGCCGTACACTCCGTCCGCGGCCAGGATGGCCGCCGCCCGAAGGACAGGCCCATGCCCCCCGCAGCCGACCTCTTCCAACGACTCCAAACCTTCGTCGACCAGTGGCGCGCGTACGCCGGCACCGAACAGGCCGGCGCCCAGGATTTTCTGCGCGCGCTCCTCGACTGCTACGACGTCGAGGCACGGCCCGGCACGCTCTTCGAGCAGCACCCGGTGAAGGTGCCGGCAAAGAGCGCCGCGGCGCAGGGCGACCTCTTCGCCGCGGGCGCGACCCAGCACACCACCGAACGCATGGACATGTACCTGCCGCGGGTCTGCATCTGGGAGATGAAGGCGCCCGCCGAGAAGGACCTGCAACGCCACCACGCGCAACTGCTCGGCTACTGGGCGCGCATGCGCACGCGCTACATGGTGCTCTGCAACTTCCACGAATTCTGGATCTACGACACCGACGACGAAGACGGGCAACTCGTGCCCAAGCTGCGCCTGCCGCTCGCCGACTTGCCGGGCCGCGGCGACGCGCTCCTCTTCTTGCGCGGCGACAAGCCCGATCTGGTGGCGCGCTCCGAGCGCATCACGGCCGACGTGGCGGCGCGGCTCGGCCGACTCTTCCGCGAACTCGTGCAGGGGGCGTCCGACCCGCTGCGCGAGCGCGAGCGGGTGTCCAAGTTTCTGCTCGAATGCGTGTTCGCCATGTTCGCCGAGGACACCGAACTCGTGCCGGCCGGGCTCTTCTCCAATGCGCTCCGCGAGGCCGACCGCTCAGGCGACCTCGGCCCCGTGCGGACGTTGTTCGCCGATTTCGGCACGCGCGACCCGGAACAGCGCACGAACCGCTTTGCGCCCTATGTCAACGGCCCGCTCTTCGACCGCAACCCGCCGCGGCTGCACCTGACCCCCGGCCAGGTGCACGACCTCTACTGTGCCGCGAAAGACTTCGATTGGCAGGACGTGCGGCCCGAAATCTTCGGCAGCATCTTCGAGCAGGCGCTCGATGCCGTGCAACGCCACGAGCACGGCGCGCACTACACGCACGAGGCCGACATCGCGCGCGTCGTCGGACCCACGGTGGTGCGCCCCTGGCAGCAGCGCATCGCCGCCATCCGCACCCCGCAGGACGCCGAACGCGTCGTCGCGGCGCTGCAAGCCTTCCACGTGCTCGACCCGGCGTGCGGCTGCGGCAACTTCCTCTACGTCGCCTACCGCGAGCTCAAACGCCTCGAATCGGCGCTCGTCGACCGCTGGTACGCGGTGCAGCGCGCGCGGGCGAAGCGCCGCGCCGACATCCGCCCGGCGCCGCCGCGGCCCTACGTGACACTCGACCAGGTGCACGGCATCGAAATCGACGACTTCGCGGCGTTTTTGGCCCGCGTCGTGCTCTGGTTTGGCGAACACCTGGCGCAGCGCGAGCTCGGGCTCGACGAGACCACCCTGCCGCTCAAAAACCTCGACGAGACCGTGCGCCACGCCGACGCGCTGTTCGTCGACTGGCCGCGCCCCGCGGGCGAACTCGCCATCATCGGCAACCCGCCTTACCTCGGGGTGCGCAAACTGCGCACCGAACTCGGCGACGAGACCGTCGAGGCGCTCTTTGCCCGCTACCCCAAAAACCGCGCCGCCGACTATGTCACCTACTGGTTTGCCCGTGCGCTCGACGTGCTCGGCCCCGGCGAGCGGGCCGGCTTCGTCTGCACGAATTCGGTCGCGCAAAACGAGAGCCGCGAGGCCAGCATCGACCGCATTCTCGCCGCCGGCGGCACGCTGACCGACGCCTGGAAGTCCTACCCCTGGCCCGGCGACGCGGCCGTGCACATCGGCATCGTCAACTGGGTCATGGCGCCCTTTGACGGCATCCGCACCCTCGACGGCCGCGAAGTGCAGGCGATTTCGCCCGGGCTCACGGCCGGCGTCGACGTGAGCCGCGCCCGGCCCATCGCGCAAAACCGCGGCCTGTGCTTCATGGGCGTGACCCCCGGCAACCACGGCTTCGTGCTCACCGCTGCCGAGCGGGAGGCCATTCTGGCGGCCGACCCGGCCTCGGCCGCCGTCATCCGGCCGTTTCTCATCGGCCGCGACGTCAACCGCACGCCCGACGCGGGGCCCACGCGCTTCGTCATCGACTTCGCCACGCTGTCGAAGGACGAGGCCGAGGCCTACCCCGGCGCCATGCGCCACGTGCGGGCGCACGTGTACCCCGAACGCCAGTCTGACAGCGACCGCAAGACCGAAACGGAGAAGGGCCACTGGTGGCAGTTCGTCCGGCCGCGGCCTGAGTTGCGCGCCGTGCTCAAGCCGCTCGACCACGCGTTGGTCATCCCGCGCGTCTCGCCGCACCTCATCGTGGCGCGGCAGTCGGCCGACGTCTGCTTCGACGGCCAACTCATGGTCGTGGCGCTCTCCGACCTCTACGTCTTCGGCCTGCTGCAATCGCGGCTGCACACCCTCTGGGCCTGGGCGCGCGGCTCCACGCTCGAAGAACGGCTGCGCTACACGAACACCACCATCTTCGAGACCTTCCCGTTCCCGCCGCAGGCCGACGGCCGCTACGACCCGCGCGTCGTGCCCGACACCCCCGCGGCCCGGCAGGTCGCCGCCACGGCCGAGACCTTCGCCGCGCTGCGGAGCGCCGAATGCCAGTCGCGCGGCCAGGGGCTCACGAAAGTCATGAACGAGCTGGCGAAGGGCCGCCCGGAAGCGCTCGCCGCGGCCTACGCGGCCCTCAACGACGCCGTGTGCGCGGCCTACGGCTTTCCGCCCGCCACCTGGCGGGACGAGGGCGAGGCGCTCAGCCGGCTCGTCGAATTGAACGCGCGGCTCGCGGAGTGAGGGCGGGGCGGGGCGCGGGCCTCCTAGTCGCAGCCTTCGAGAACGCGGGCCGTCCAGTCGCCCCCGCCGTACGGCCGTTCGGCAAGCGCACCCAGCACACAGCCATCGCCGCGCACCGTGCCGGGGAACAAGACGGAAGCCTCCCATTCGGATTGGCTCCCCTCGGCGAGTTCGCACAGCGCGCCCTCGGGCACACCGCCCTCTGGGTCGAGAATGGTCAGCGTCATGGACACGATCTCTCGGTCGCCCTGCAGCTGCCCCCACGTCTGCGGCGCACGATAGCGCGCGAACTGGGTGTCGACGCAGGACGGATGCTGCGCAGCCGCCTCCTCGAAGAGATCCGTAAGCGTTTGGCCGTTGCAGAGCGGCCAGTCGCCAAGCACATCGGCGTCGCTCGGGGGACTGCACGCGGCCGCCGCGAAATCCGCGATGGCCTGGTCGAGCATGTCGAGGTAACTCGGGAGGCAGCGGCGCAGCTCGTCTTCGAGTCGCTGGCGGACCGCCTCGTCGATCTCGGTGTAGCCGCAGCGCCAAACGGGGCTGCCGGGCCCACCGAACGCTCCGATGTCGTTGCGGCTGCCGTCCGGGTCGGCAAAGGCCGGGTCGGGGTTGCCCGCGTCGATGCAGGGCGAACCGGGGGCGAGACGGAACCCCTCGCCCCAGAACAGCGGGTCGTCCGAGAAGGCGCCGTCGCCGCCCTCGCAGCCGTAGTAGTCGAAGGCTTCGTTGCCCCACACGTCGTTGTAGCCGAGCAGCGGACTGGCCTCGGCCTGCGCCCAGATGCCGCCCTGATTGTTCTCCACGATGTTGTTCTGGACGACCGGGGAACCCCACCAGAGCAGCACGATGCCGGCGCTCCTGTTGCCGACCACCGTGTTGTTTACGATCTGCGGGGAGCCCCACACGGCGTTGGTCACGATGGCGCCGAGGGTCCCGCGGCAACCGGTCACGACGTTGTTGCGGATGAGGGCCGCATCGGTGTTGTTTCCCACGACGTGAACGCCAATCAGGGCGTGATCCGCGATCCAGTTGCCGTCGAGCGTGGCGGAGACATGCCGGAACTCGACGCCGTAGAACCCACCGTTGATGATACTGAAGCCCGAGAGTCGCGAGCCTTCGGCCATGGTCACCACCCGGTCTTCGCGGCCCTCGTGGAGCCCGAGGCCGTCGATGACCGAGAGTCCCATGCCGGCACCACTCAGGTGCACGCCGGGCTTCATGAGCACCCGCCCGGGGTAGACGGCCGGGGCCACGTGGCACACCCCGCCTGTGGCCGTGACGTCGAGGCCGGCCGCGATCGTGCGCTTCGGTCCCCCATACCAACCGTTGTGCGTGCGCTGAGAGCCGTCCCAGAGGTCGTCGCCGTAGCGACCGTCCACGTAGCTTTCGCCGAGCGTGTGATACGGCGGGGCCCCGGGTGTCCCGCGGTCGCGGTCGCGCGCGCAATACACCGTGCGGGCGGCGGCCCAGTTGGCGGGGGAGTCGTTGGCGGTCACGTCGTAACCCGCGAGCGTAAGTTCGGCGGCAATACCGGTTCGCCAGGGCCAGCCGCTGTCGTAGTTGACGCGGTCGATCTCGACCCCTTCGAACTCCATCACGATTTGGTTTGTCCCATTCAACAGGATGTAGCCGCGCCCGAAGGCGAAGACGGACGGCAGGCCGCAGTTGGCGGACGGGTCGCCGGACGCGCTGAGGATGGCGTACTGTCCTGGCTCGACCCAGGGGCCCGAGGTGGTGACGGGCAGTCGGACACTGTACGTGCCGTTGTTGCGCAGTCGCCAGCCGGACAGACTGATTGGGATGTCGGAGGCGTTGTACACTTCGAGGTATTCTTTGTATCGGTCGTCGCCGTTCGGGTCGGGTGAGAGCTCCGTAATCAGCAGCTCGCCGGGCTCGACGACGCCCTCATCGACGAGTTTGTCGCAATCCTGATCGACGCCATCGCGCACCTCGGGCGCCTCGGGGTACACGTCGGGCCGGGTGTCGTCGCAGTCGCCGTTTTCCGCACTCCAGCCATCGCCGTCGCCGTCCGGCGGCGGTGCCCCCGGGCTGCCGTGGTCGCCGCAGCCGAAGGTCCGACTGCCGGGCATCCAATTGTGGGGGGCGTCGTTTGCGACAGCGTCGTAGGCCTGGAGTTTCAATTCGGCGGCGCGACCGCTCCAGAAGGGCCAGGCGCCGGCCGCGTAGTTGACCGAGTCGACCACGGCGCCGCCCATGGCCGGCGGCAGGGCCAGGTACAGAACGTCGGTCGTGTTGCGCAGATTGAAAACGTTGCCAAACGCATAGGCCACGGGCACCCCGCCAAGGCAGTTGAAGCTGGGGCTGGAGTTCGAGGCCAGGACCAAATAGCCGTTCGGTGGAGCGACGATGGCGGGCAACGCGCGATTGAATCGGGGGGGGTCGCTGCCGAGAATCCAGCCTTCCAGATTCACGGGCTGGTCGGTCCGATTGTAGATCTCGAGGTACTCCTTGTTGTCATCGCTGCCCGAAGGATTCGGCATGAACTCGGTGATGATGATGTCCCCAATTCCGACTTCGCCGCCGGGGGGCGGATCCTCGGGCGGCAGGCAGGCGAGCTCGCGCGCGAGCTCGCATGCGTCGGCCGCGCGCCAGACGGCTGCACCTTGCAGGGCGATCGCGCCGGTGACGTCGACACAGGCGCCGGTGCCGCTGACGCACACCCTGTGCGTGGTGTCGTGCCAGGTCGCGGCGGCACCCGAGACCGTGCCGGCGGCATGGAGCAACTGGCACACCAACTCCTGCGAGTGTTCAGGGATCTGGTCTTGCCAGTTCACGGGGCACTCCCCCGGCAGCGAGACCTCGGCCAGGTCGGGACAGTCATCGTAGGAGTAGTTGGGGGTCCAATCGCCACAAACGACATCGACATCGACGTCTCCGTCTATGGTTCCATCGCTGAGGTCCAGGGCAGTCGGGTGCCACTCGAACGAACAGTCGCAGTAGGACCGGCATCCGGTCCAGCCTTGGCACTGGAAGTCGCTCGGCCACAAGATCGTCTCGTCGACCCACACGGTCGCCGGCCACTCGTCGCGCAACGGAGAGGCGGGGATGTTCCACAGGTCGGCGATGGTGACGAACAGGGCCAGTTGCACCGTGTTGTCGTCCGGAAAGTCCGAGAACTCCAGGCGATCGAAGCGACACGTCCGCTCGGGCGTCGGCAGCGATGCAAGCACTTCCTCGCAGCCATCCTCGGTCCAACTGGCCGTGCCGGCGGCGGGCACCGTGACCGGGTATACGTTTCCCCCGGCATCCCGCACGGTGACGAGGCATTCGCCCGAGACTTGATCTCCAACGACGGTCCCTTCGCAGGCGTAGCTGTCGCACGTCGTCTCGCCGGCGCACTCCGGGGTGGCGCCGGCCGGCCGTGCAAGGCAGAGAAGGCACAACCCGACCGCAGGGCCCACGATTGCTCGACTCCTGGCCAACAGCACCGCTCTGACTCTCGGACTCATGACAGACCTCCCCCGGTAGGGACTGACCTGCGACAGCAACCCACTGCCGCTTCAGCCCTCGCTCCCCAGAGCCTTCACTTGCGCGAACGGGCTTCTCTCTCTGCTTTCCGACGCACGTGTCTGTTCGTTGGGCGGGAGTCTAGCGGCGTGCTCTGGGGCCTGTCAATCTTTTTTCGATAACAAGTTGGTTTTTTATAATCCCCGTTCGGCTACGCGCACGGACGCACGGCCTGGTGACGTCCGGCGGGGTGCCGCGCGGCCAGGAATTCCGCCGCGCAGCGCATCCTGTGCGGCTGCGGCGCGCCTGAGGGCGGGACGTTCGGGATGTCGGCGATAGGCGAGCGACGACAGGCTCGGCGGCTACAGGTCCGCGGGGCACATCGGCCACACTCGGACAAGGCCCACGTTGTTCCAGTCCAAGTTGGGGTCAGCGATGTCGGTGGCATACGTGGCGCCCGGCGTGGGATTGCGGAACGTGTCCTGGTATTTTCGCTGCTTCAGGTACGCGCCTCCCTTCGACAAGACATCGAAGTACACCATCACCTCGCTGCAACGGGCGTTGTGGACCGTCATTTCGAAGGCGAGCGCGGGGTAGATCATGGATCCCCAAACTTTCTGGCGCATGTGGAAATTCTGGAAACTCGCAAAGCCCCGACCATCCGCCTGGACGGCGAACGGGAGCGAACTGCTGGTCGGCTCGTACTGCGCCAGCAAGGTCACGCTCGCGAAGAAGGCCATCAGGACTGCAATCCCCTTGAACCATCTCTTCATGTTGTCCTCCTGTGTCCCCTTGGACCTGCCGCAAACGTTTGGCAAGCAGGACAGATGCACTCCGGGCGGGGTCTATCGGGCAGACGGCACTCCCGTTCGTCCGGCAGCCCTCGGCGCCGCGGGATGCGAACTAGGTCTCCGGCGTGGTCTCGGCCTCGGCGCGGGCGTGCGTGCGGGTGAGCGGCCGGAAGAACGATTCGACGAGCGTCGGGTCGTCCGGGAAGAGCAGGCTCAGCTGCGGGTAGAGCGCGTTCACGGCGCGGCGCGCCTCGTCGACGACGAGCCGCTCGGCGACCGTGGCCCGGGCCTCGGCCGCGTACTTGGCTTCGCGGTCGGCGAGCGCCGCCATGAGTTTGGCCTGCCCCTCGCGCAGCCGCGTGGCGCGCGGCCGGAGCGCGGCAAAGGTGTCGTCCTGTTCGATGGTGGCACACAGCGACTCGACAAAGCGGTTTTGCTCGGGGGTGGCGACCCCGCGCAGGAGCGTGCTCGCCGGGGCGGGAAACAGTTTGACGAAGCGCGGGTCGTCGCGGCGATTGTCGGTCATGACGAGCACGTCGCGCACGATGCGCATGACCTCGCGGTCGATGCTGCCGTCGAGGTAGGTGAGGATGGCGGTGAGCACCATGCGCTGCTCGACCGCCTCTTCGAGGGCGTCGTGGGTGTCGCGGAGCCGGGTGCGGATGGCGCTGAGCGGAGCACGCAGCACCTCGGTCTCGGGCTGCCCACCGAGCCGGATGAGCGAGAAACGCACGGCGTCTTCGACGGTGGCGAAGCCGTGCCGTTCGGTCAGTCGATTCATGCTACCCCCCTTGTGGTGACGCGGGTCGTCCGCGGTGATGCGGCTACCGTACCCGACGGCCTGCGGCACGGTCAAGGGCCCTGCCGGCGTGGTCGGTTCGCCTTCCGGCCGTGACCGCGGGCGTCGACGCGCGGCCCGGAGAGCCCCAAAACCGGCCCGCCCGGCTCTGCGGAGCGCCAGGGTAGCGATCGTTGCTGCCCGCAGCGGTGCGCAACCCGTCATGTCAGCCTCCGGGGCGGACTGCAAACCGCTGCAAGGCGCCCGGAAGGCTTACATTGCGCTTCTCCGAAGTGCGCGAGGCGCCCGCAACGCTTGCATGTCGCCTTACCGAAGTGTGCAGGGCCCTGCTGCACGCGTGCAGGTCGGTCCGCAGCGGGCGGCGGCGCCATTGGGGGCCGTCCGTGCCGTGTCGCCGGTCGCTGGCCGCGGGCACGGTGCCTGCAGACGCGCCGCCCCGCCGCGTTCTTGCCGCGGCCGGGCACTCCGCCACCGTTTCCCCTCCCGGGCCGCGGGATGGTATTCTCCCGCCCCGAAGGCGCGACGCGGATTCGCGCTCGGGAGTGCGCATGCGGCTGCCGACACTCTGCTTGCTCGCCGGAATGGGCCTCGCGCTCGCGGGGCTCGGCTCGTGTTCTTCCGACGGCCAGGCCCGCGACGTGGGCTGGGCCTTCGACGTGGCCTTCGTGCCCCCCGACGGCGCCGCCGCCGATGGCGACCAACCCGGCGCCGGCGACACGGCGGGCTCCGACGCCGGCGACGCCGAGGGCGACGGGCCTGCAACGGGCGACGTACGGCCCGAAACGGGCGACGTGCCGCCCGACCCGGGTGACGACGGCGATGGGCCCCCCGACAGCGCCGTCGACACCGACGCGGCCGACGGCGATGCGCGCGAGGGCGACGGGGGCGGTGCGGGCGACACCCTGCGCGCCGACGAGACTGGCGGCGAACTGCCCGGCCCCGACGTCGACGTCACCCCGTGCGTCCCCGACTGCACCGACCGCCAGTGCGGCGGCGACGGTTGCGGCGGGTTCTGCGGCGCCTGCCCCGTCGGCGAGCAGTGCACCGGCAACCACCGGTGCATCGCGGCCACCTGGCAGTGCGGCGACGTGCCGACCGGCGGGCTCTGCATCGCCGGCCCGGGGGTCGTCTACTGCGAGGGCGGGCTGCTGTTCGCCGAGTTTTGCGACGCGGCCGCCGAGGCCTGCCTCTGGGACCCCGCGGCCGGCCGGCGCGCCTGCCTGCCGCGCCCGCCGCCGACCCTCGGCGTCGACGCGCTCACCCCCGACCACGGGCCGGTCGGCGGCGGCACCCCGGTCGTCATCACCGGCGCGGGCTTCGTGTCGGGGCTGACCGTGGCGTTCGGCGCGGCCGAGCCGGTACCCGCCTCGTACGCCTCAGCCACGCGCGTCACGTGCACGACGCCGCCGGCCCCCGACGGGCTCGCCGGTCCCGTCGCCGTGACGTTCAGCGCCCCGGGCGTCGAGACCCTCGTCGTCGAAAACGCGTTCACCTACGAGGCCGAGCCCATCCTGCCGGTCGTCAACGGCATCGAACCCGACACGGCGCCCGAGGCCGGCGGCGTCGAGGTCGTGCTGCGCGGCGCGCGGCTCGCCGGGGTCACGGCCGTCGTCTTCGACGACCTGCCCGCGACGCCGAGCGTCCCGCCGAGCGACGCCGAAGTGCGCGTCGTCGCCCCGCCGCACGCCGCCGGCGTCGTCGACCTCACCGTCGAGAGCAGCACGGCGCCACCCCTGCTTCTGCCCGCGGCCTTCACGTACACGGGCCCGAGTGACCCCGCCGTCGATGGCGTCATCGGCGCCGACTGGGCGGCGGGCGACTGCCTGACCTTGAACGGGGTCGCGAGCGACTGGAGCGGCACCCCGCTGCCCTACAACGTGCTGCACCGCCTTTGTCTCACCGTGCTCGGCGACGAACTGTTCCTCGCCATCGAGGGCCAGGTCGAGGCGCACAACGCCATCGTGCTCTACCTCGACGCCGACTACGGCGCCGGCACGGGGCTCACGACGGCCCGCGACTGCACCGACGCGGCGCCGGCCGTCGACAACGCGCTCTGCGTGTCCGAAACCGACCCCGCGGCGGCCCCGCTGACCGTGGCCGACCCCGACTTCGGCGCTGAAATCGCGCTCGCGTCCGTGGGCATGGCGGGCTACGCCGGGGCCGGCTACCCGACGTGCAGCGACCTCGGCCAGTCGACCGGCGCCGGCTGGCGCCGGCTCACCCCGCCCGGCGATCTGCCGTGGCTTTGCGGTCAGGTCGTGAGCACGGCCGACGCCGCGGGCGGTCGCGGGGTCGTCGAGGCGCGCATCCCGCTCGAAACCGTGTTCGGGGCCGCCGTGCCGGCCGAGGGCGCCACGTTGGCGCTCTTCGTGCGCATCGTGAACGGCGCCGGCACGCACGCGGCCAATCAAAGCCTGCCCGAATTCGAGCCGCCCGCCGCCGACCCCGGACGCGTCGGCGCCGTCGCCGTCTTCCCGGTGCCCCCGTCCCCCTGAAGTCTTCCGATTCGGTGCGTTTCCGCGGCGCGGCGCGCGCTACTCGGGCCCCGCGGCCACGGCGCCGCGTTCGACCGCAGCCACGAAGCGGCGCGCGTTCTGCACGAGGTCGGGCCCGTGGCGGTGCAAGTCGCCGCCGATGAGCAGCACGACGTCGGGTCCGTAGAAGCGCAGCAGTTCGGGCACGCGCGCGAGCGCCATGCCGCCGGCCGGCACCGGCAGGATGGGGGCCAGCATGCCGAGCGGTGTGCGGGCGGCGCGCACGATTTCGGCGCACTCGAGCGGCGTGAACGCAAACCGGCCGCCGAAGTGCGGGAAGATGGTGGCGTCGGCGCCGAACAGCCGCACCAGCGTGCCGTAGAGGACGCCATGCGCGATGCCGTCGCTCGGCCGGGTGGTGAAGCTGCCGAGCAACGCCGGATGGCAGAGGATCGGCAGGTCGACCTGCGGATCGGTCGCGACCTGGCGCAGCGCGTCGAACCCCGCGAGCCCCGGCGCGATGAGGATGCCCCCGGCGCCGAGCGCCCGCGCCCGCCGCGCGCGCAGCGGCAGCAGGTCGGCCGGCCCCGTGACGTTCGGGCAGTAGAGGCAGCGGCGGCCCGTCAGCGCGTTGGCCTCGGCCACGGCCGCGGCCACGCGTTCGACCCGTTCTTCGAAGGGGCAGACAGGCTGGTCGGCGAGCCCGTGGTCGTCCTTGATGAGGTCGATGCCGCCGAGCGCCAGGTCCTGCGCGCGGCGCGCCAGTTCGCGCACCGTGAGCCCGATCGGTTTGAGCGCCGTGGCCACGATGGCCCGCTCGCCGACCCCCGTGCGCGCCCGCAGCCCGGCGCGGCCGAACCGCGGCCCGGCGACCCGGGCGAGCCAGTCGGGCGGCAGCGCCAGGTCGACGAGGCGCACGCCCGGTGTCAGGCTGATGTTGCCGAACAGCACGTTCAGCAACTGCGTCAGTTCGCTGCCGACGACCGCCAGCGCGTAGCGCAACACGGCCACGCTGCGGCCCGCCGCGAGTTCGCGCACCTGGAGCACCTGGCCGACCATGGCGTCGCGCAGCGCGCGCTGGGCGATGAGTTCGGGCGGGAACTCGACGGTCTGTTCGACCGCGATGTCGGCCGCCCGCCGCGCGGCCTCGGCGAGCGGCAGGGCGATTTCGTAACGCACGAGGACACCGTCCTGGTCGGGCAGGAGCGGTTCGAGCAGTGTCTCGGCGTCGTGGCTCAGCATGCGCGCTTCCCTTTCGCGTCGCCCCCGGCCGGGCGGACGTCGAACTTCGAGCCGCTACAGGGCTTCGGGCCGCGCGCCGGGCGTCGCGGGCGCCGCCGGCGCGGCGTCGGGCCCGAGCGCCGCCGCGGGCACGGCCGGCGCGGTGCCGAGCAACGCGCCGACCGCGTCGACCACCGCCCGCGCGTCGAGGCCGTATTCGCGCAGGAGGTAGCCGCGGCTTGCCCCGTGCGCAAAGCGGTCGGCGAGCCCGAGCCGCACGAGGCGCCGCCCGATGCCGGCTTCGGCCAGCCGTTCGGCCACCGCCGAGCCGAGCCCGCCCACGACCGTGTGGTTTTCGAGCGTGACCACCCCGTGGCGGGTTTGCGCCGCGGCGTCGAGCAACTGCGGGTCGTCGAACGGCTTGAGCGTGGCTGCGTGCAGGTGCGTGAGCGAGACCCCGGCCGCGCGCAGCGCCGCGGCCGCGCGCAGCGCCTCCTCGGTGCAGATGCCGCTCGACACGAGGAGCACGTCGTTTCCCGTGCCGAGCGGTCGCAGCACACCGAGCTCGAACGGCGCGCTCGGCGGGAAGAGCCGGGGCACCTCGCCGCGCAGCATGCGCAGGTAGACGGGCCCCGGCAACTCGTGGACGGCGGCGAGCACCGATTCGACCTCGGTCGCGTCGGCGCATTCGACCACGGTGAGGTTCGGCAGCGCGCGCATGAGCGCCACGTCGTCGATGGCCTGGTGCGTGACCCCGCCCGGCGTCGTGATGCCGGGCAGGAAGCCGACGAGGCGCACCGGCAGGTTCGGATAGGCCACCGACATCGCGAGTTGATCGTACGTGCGGCGCGTCAGGAACACCGCGAACGTGTGCAGGTAGGGCCTCAACCCCTCGCGCGCGAGCCCGCCCGCCCAACTCATGAGGTTCTGTTCGGCCATGCCGAGCGAGAAGAAGCGCTGCGGGTACGTGTCACGGAAGAGATCGGCCTCGCACGACGCCGTGAGGTCGGCGGAGAGGACGACCAGTTCCGGGTGGCTGGCCGCGAAACGCACGAGGTTCTGGGCGTGCGGCCGCAGCACGGACGCATAGGGCGGGGCCAACACCGCGACGCCGGGCGGAGGCGACGCGGGCGGTGCCGGCGCCCCGGCCGGCCGGGGCGGAGCGGCGGCGGCAGGCTGCGCTTCGAGCGGGGCCGGCGAAGCATCGGCCGGCGCTGGAAACCGTGCGAGCGCCGCGGCGTAGGCCGCGCGCTCGGCCGGGCTGCGAAAGCGCACGTAGTGCAGGCGTGGCGCCCGCTCGCGCAGGAGATCGAGCCCGCGACACGGGTCGGTGCGACAGAGCACCACGCGCGCCCCGGGGCCCGCCGACGGGCCGCCGGCCGCCGCGAGGGCCGGCACGTCGTGGCCGTCGACCTCGACCACGTCGGCGCCAAAGGCGCCGAGCCGCGCGCCGAGCGGGTCGATGGTCATGACGCTCGCCATCGGGCCGTCGCACTGCTGGCCGTTGACGTCGACGTACACGAGCACGTTCGTGAGCCCGTGGTAGGCCAGCGCGGCAAACGCTTCGAACGTCTGGCCTTCCTGGAATTCGCCGTCGGACATGAAGACGACGACGCGGCCCGGCTCGCCGCAGAGCCGGCGCGCCTGCGCGATGCCCGCCGCCTGGCTCAGCGCCTGGGCGAGCGAGCCGGCCGTGACCTCATGGCCGGGCGAGTGCTCGGCGCCGATGAGTTCGAGCGTCGTGCCGTCGCGGTTGAACTGGCGCAACGCCTCGGGGTGGAGCCGCCCCGTCTCGATGAGGGTGGCGTAGAGTACCAGCGCATAGTGCACCGGCGAGAAGATGAACCGGTCGAATTCGGGCCCGCGCGGGCCGTTGTAGGCGGCGCCCGTGAGCGTGGGCCGGCCGGCACCCGGCGCGCCGGCAAACGGTAGTGGCACGAGCGGCCCGGCACTGGGGCCGATGCGCAGCACCCGCAGGTACAGCGTGGCCAGGATGTCGGCCGCCGAACACGCCTGGCTCAGATAGCCGCCGTTTTCGGCGAGCGTGTGCGCGAGCACCCGTCGGCGCACGGCGTCGGCCACGCGCCGCACGGCGTCGTCGGCGGGTACCGCGGCCGGCCCGTCCGGCCGGGCGATGGGGTCTGCAATGGGGCTCGCCATGGGTCGCTCCCGTGGCCCCGCGGCGTGGGGCGGCGCGCGATTATAGCGCGTCGGCGGCATGACGCAGGGCGCCTTGACGCATCTGGCGTTTGCGCGTACGGTGCGCCTCATCTTCTTTTACGGCCTGGCAACGATGCCGGGCATTCTTTGTCGACCGGTCCCCTGGGGGGGGCCCGCAAGCGGAGGAGAGTTCCATGTCGAACGAGAGACCGTCTGGACTTCTTATGGCCGGTGGCATCGGCAGTTTCCTGCACGCGATCGGTCTGCTCATCATGCTGGCGTTCGGCGCCGCGGGTGGGCTGCTGAGCATGGGCGGCGGGGCCGGCGAAGCGCGCACGGCCGGCGGCATCATGATTCTGTTCGGCCTGCTCGTCATCGCGGGCGGCATCTGCCAGGGCCTCGGCTTCTTCGGGCTGAAGAAACTGTTCGGCGGCCTCAACTCGCTCGCCGGCTTCCTCGCCATCCTGCTGCCGGTGGCCCTCATCCTGCTGCTCGTCACGGGCATCATGATGATGGTGGGCATGCTCATGGCGATGACCTACCTGTTCGCCTACTCGTGGGCGGCCTCGCTGCTCGTCCCGGGCATCGCGCTGCTCGGCAACAAGGGCAAGACCCAGAAAGCCGGCTGGACCTACATGATCGGTGGCGCGCTGCTGGTCATCGCGGGCATCGTGCTCGCGGCCATCTTCACGTTCGGCATCCTCAAGATCAACATCGGCCTGTCCATCGTGCAGATCCTGTCCTACGTCCTCATCTTCGGCGCCATCGCCGGCCACGCGCTGTGCGGCATCGCCATGATGAGCGAGCGCAACTAGCCCACACCGTCCAGAATCCGTCACCCACACCGGGATTCGCGAGCGGATCCGGGGCCGTTCGCGGTGTCAGCCGCGCCGCTTTGGTGCTCGCCGGAGCGCTGCTACGACTGCGCCCAAAGCGGCTTGCTTCCTTGCGATCGACCCCGCCTCCACTCGCTCGGACCTCGGCGCGGTGACGGATTCTGGACCGCCGCGCTCTCCGTTCCGTGGCTGCGCCCGCGCGCAGCGCCTCCGCGTGACACTCCGGCCCACCCTCGATAGAATCAGGCCCGCTCGTTTCGGGCGCACGAAGTGTCGGCGCCCCACCGAGCGGGCAACCCTCGTCAGGAGCAGCAACATGGCAACGGCGACTGGTCGGCTTGCGCGCCTCGCCCCGCGCATCCTGGGCACGGCGTCTCTGTGGCTCGCCATCCTCGTGACCCTCGGGGGCTGCGGTGGCGGGGGCGGCAGCCTGCCGCCGCTTCAGGACGTGCCCACGGGCGACTTCGATGCCGCGACGCCGTCCGACCTCGGGCCGCTCGACAGCCCGGCGCCGAGCGACGTGCCGCAGTTCGACACCGCCGACGTGCCCGAACCGGGCGACCAACTCGCCGGCGACGGCGGCATCGCCCCGGGGGCCTTCCTCTGGCCGTGCGAAGAGAATGGCCAGTGTCTCAGCGGCTACTGCGTCGACGGCCCCGACGGCAAGGTCTGCTCCATCGTGTGCGTCACCGAGTGCCCCGCCCCGGGCTGGGTGTGCTCCATGCTCAGCGCGAGTTCGCCCGACGGCGCCTACATCTGCCGCCCGGCGCACCTGCCGCTGTGCATGCCCTGCCGCATCGACACCGACTGCCAACTCGGCGCCGGTTCGGGCAACCATGCCTGCGTCGATCACGGCGCCGCGGGCAAGTACTGCCACACGCGCTGCTCCGACAAGAACCTCTGCCCCACGGGCTACCGCTGCGAAGACATGAGCGTGCAGTACGGCGACGGGGCCATGCTCTGTGCGCCCGAATCGGGCGAGTGCGGCTGCTCGCCGTTCGCGGTGCAGGTCGGCGCCGAAACCGACTGTCCGGTGGCTAGCGACGCCGGTACCTGCCCGGGTACGCGCCGCTGTCTGGCCGATGGGCTCTCGGCCTGCGAGGGCCCGACCCCGGCCCCCGAGGCGTGCAACCTGCAAGACGACGACTGCGACGGCGAAACCGACGAAGACACCGACGGCCTGCCCTGCATCATCGAGAGCCAGTGGGGCCAGTGCCAGGGCACGACGCGCTGCCGCGCCGGCGAAGAAGACTGCCTCGGCACGCCGGCTGCCTCCGAGGCCTGCGACGGGCTCGACAACGACTGCGACGGCGAGACCGATGAGTCGTTCGTCGACACCGACGGCGACCGCGTGGCCGACTGCCTCGACCCCGACGACGACAACGACGGGCTCGTCGACGGCGACGACAACTGTCCGCTCGTGGCGAACCTCGACCAGCAGAACTTCGATCTCGACGGCCAGGGCGACGCCTGCGACCCCGACGACGACAACGACTTCGTGCTCGACGTCAACGACTGCCAGCCGCAGAACCCGCTCGTGAAGCCCGGCGCCATCGAAGCGTGCAACGGCTACGACGACAACTGCGACGGCAGCATCGACGAAGGCTTCCCCGACCTCGACACCGACGGGGTGGCGAACTGCGCCGACCCCGACGACGACGGCGACGGCTGGGCCGACGAAGAAGACAACTGCCCGCTCGTCGGCAACCCCGAACAGGAGAACCTCGACCTCGACCTCCAGGGCGACGCCTGCGATCCCGACGACGACAACGATCTCGCGGCCGATGGCGTCGACTGCGCGCCGCTGAACCCGGCCGTCTACCCACTGGCCGAGGAAGCGTGCAACGGCATCGACGACAACTGCGACGGTGTGCGCGACGAGAACTACGCCGACACCGACAGTGACGGGCTCGCCGACTGCATCGACGGCGACGACGACCAGGACGGGGTCGCCGACGCCGAAGACAACTGCCGCACCGTGGCGAACCCGCTCCAGGAAGACGCCGACGGCGATGCGAGCGGCAACGCGTGCGATTCCGACGACGACGGCGACGGTGTCCCCGACGGCAGCGACAACTGCGCGCTCGTCGTCAACCCGCTGCAGGCCGACCAGGACGGCGACGGGCTCGGCAACGCCTGCGACGACGACGACGATGCCGATGGGGTCGCCGACAGCGACGACAACTGCCCGCTCGTGCCGAACGCCGACCAACTCGACTCCGACGGCAACGGGGTGGGCGACGCCTGCGCCGACGATGACGACGCCGACGGCATCCCCGACGTGCTCGACAACTGTCCCGACGTGCCGAACGACGACCAGACCGACACCGACAGCGACGACGCGGGCAACGCCTGCGACGACGACGACGACGGCGACAACCGGCCCGACGGCGACGACAACTGCCCGCTCATCGTCAACCCCGACCAACTCGACACCGACGGCGACGGCACGGGTGACGCCTGCGACACCGACGACGACGACGACGGGGTCGAAGACGGCGCCGACAACTGCCGGGTCATCGCGAATCCCGGCCAGGAAGACGCCGACCTCGACGGGGCCGGCGACGCCTGCGACGGCGACCGCGACGGCGACACCGTGCCCGACATGCAGGACAACTGCCCCGATGCGCCGAACGCCGAGCAGACCAACACCGACGAAGACCGCGAAGGCGATGCCTGCGACCCCGACGACGACAACGACGAACTGACCGACCCCGAAGACAACTGCCCGCTCGTCGCCAACCCCGAGCAAGACGACCTCGACGACGACGGGATGGGTGACCTCTGCGACCTCGACGACGACGGCGACGGGGTGGCCGACACGGGCGACAACTGCCCGGCGACGCCGAACCCGAACCAGGGCGACAGCGACGGCGACGGCATCGGCGACGCCTGCGAAGACGACACCGACGGCGACGGGGTCGCCGACGCCATCGACAACTGCCCCCTCGTCGGCAATCCGGGCCAGGGCGACCTCGACGACGACGGGGCGGGCGATGCCTGCGACCTCGACGACGACGGCGACGAGGTGGCCGATCTGCGCGACAACTGCCCGACGACCGCCAATCCGACGCAGACCGACACCGACGGCGACGGCCAGGGCAACGCCTGCGACCCCGACGACGACGGCGACGGCGTCGACGACAGCCTCGACAACTGCCCGCTTGTGAGCAATCCGGCCCAGGCCGACACCGACGGCGACGGGCTCGGCAACGTGTGCGACGACGACGACGACGACGACGACGTGCTCGACACGGCCGACAACTGTCCGCTCGTCGCCAACACCGCGCAGCTCGACACCGACCACGACGGACTCGGCGACGCCTGCGACAACGACGACGACAACGACACCATCACCGACGCGGCCGACAACTGCCCGACCCTGCCGAACTTCGGCCAGACCGACACCGACGGCGACGCGCTCGGCGACGCCTGCGACCCCGACGACGACAACGACACGGTGGCCGACGGCGACGACAACTGTCCGCTCGCGGCCAATACCGACCAACTCGACAGCGACGGCGACGAACTCGGCAACGTCTGCGACACCGACGACGACGGCGACGGCATCGCCGACACGCAGGACAACTGCCCGCTCGTCGTCAACGCCGACCAGGCCGACGCCGACCGCGACCATCTCGGCAACGCCTGCGACGACGACGACGACGACGACGACGTGCCCGACGAGGACGACAACTGTCCGCTCACCGCGAACCCCGACCAGGCCGACACCGACGGCAACGGGGTGGGCGACGCCTGCGCGCTCGACGACGACGGCGACGGCATCCCCGACGCCACCGACAACTGCCCGGCGGTCTTCAACCCGGGTCAGGTCGACACCGACGACGACGGCGACGGCGATCTGTGCGACGTCGACGACGACGGCGACGAACTCATCGACGAAGAAGACAACTGCGCCACGATCTACAACCCCGAGCAGGAAGACCTCGACGAGGACGGCATCGGCGATGTCTGCGACCCCGACCTCGACGGCGACGGGGTGCTCAACACGCGCGACAACTGCCCCAATCTCGCGAACGCCGCGCAGACCAACACCGACGGTGACACGCTCGGCGATGCCTGCGACCTCGACGACGACAACGACACGGTGGCCGACGGCGAAGACAACTGCCCGCTCGTGCCGAACGGCACGCAGACCAACACCGACGGCGACGCGCTGGGCGATGCCTGCGATCCCGACGACGACAACGACACGGTGACCGACGCGAGCGACAACTGTCCGCTCGTCGCCAACTCGGCGCAGACCGACACCGATGACGACGGGCTGGGCGACGCCTGCGACGGCGACGACGACGGCGACGGGGTCATCGACACGCGCGACAACTGCCCGCTCATCGCCAACTCCGGCCAGGAAGACACCGACCGCGACGGGCTCGGCAACGTGTGCGACGGCGACGACGACAACGACACGGTGGCCGACGGCGACGACAACTGCCCGCTCGTCTCGAACACCGCCCAGACCGACACCGACGACGATGGGCTCGGCGACGCCTGCGACGACGACGACGATGGCGACGGGGTCCTCGACCTCGTCGACAACTGTCCGCTGCTCGCGAACCCCGGGCAGACCAACACCGACGGCGACAGTCTCGGCAACGCCTGCGACCCCGACGACGACAACGACACGGTGGCCGACGGCAGCGACAACTGTCCGCTCAACGCCAACACGAACCAGGCCGACCAGGACGACGACGGGCTCGGCGACGTGTGCGACACCGACATCGACGGCGACGGCGTCCTGAACGCGGCCGACAACTGCCCGACGGTCACGAATCCGACGCAGACCGACACCGACGCCGACGGGCTCGGCAACGCCTGCGACACCGACGACGACGGCGACGGGGTGGTCGACACGAGCGACAACTGCCCGCTCGAGCCGAACCCCACGCAGACCGACACCGACCGCGACCACGCGGGCGACGTCTGCGACGCCGACGACGACAACGACACGGTGGCCGACGGCGACGACAACTGCCCGCTCGTCGCCAATACGAACCAGGCCGACCTCGACGACGACGACATCGGCGACGCCTGCGACAGCGACGACGACGGCGACGGGGTGGCCGACGCCGTCGACAATTGCCCTGTCGTGGCGAATCCGACGCAGACCGACACCGACGACGACGGGCTCGGCAACGCCTGCGACCCCGACGACGACGGCGACGGGGTGGCCGACGTCAACGACAACTGCCCGCTCGTGCAAAACGCCAGTCAGACCAACACCGACGGCGACAGCCTCGGCGACGCCTGCGACTTCGACGACGACAACGACACCGTCGCCGACGTCAACGACAACTGCCCGCTCGTCGCCAACACGAGCCAGACCAACACCGACGGCGACAGCATGGGCGACGCGTGCGACCCCGACGACGACAACGACACGGTGGCCGACGCGAGCGACAACTGCCCGCTCATCGCCAACACGAGCCAGACCAACACCGACGGCGACGGTCTCGGCGACGCGTGCGACCCCGACGACGACAACGACACGGTGGCCGACGGCAGCGACAACTGCCCGCTGCATCCCAACACGAACCAACTGAACACCGACGGCGACAGTCAGGGCGACGTGTGCGACCCCGACGACGACGGCGACACGGTGGCCGACACGTCCGACAACTGCCCGCTCGTGCCGAACGCCACCCAGACCAACACCGACGGCGACAGCCTGGGCGATGCGTGCGACCCCGACGACGACAACGACACGGTGGCCGACACGAGCGACAACTGCCCGCTCGTCGCGAACACGAACCAGACGAACACCGACGGCGACAGCCTGGGCGATGTCTGCGACGGCGACGACGACAACGACGGGGTCGTCGACCAGAACGACAACTGCCCGCTCGTCAGCAACCCGAACCAGCAGAACACCGACGGCGACGCGCAGGGCGACGCGTGCGACGGCGACGACGACAACGACACGGTGGCCGACGCGTCCGACAACTGCCCGCTCGTCGCGAACACGAATCAGGCCAACAACGACGGCGATGCGCAGGGCGACGTCTGCGACCTGGACGACGACAACGACACGGTGGCCGACACGTCCGACAACTGCCCCACCGTCGCCAACACGAACCAGCAGAACACCGACGGCGACAGCCTCGGCGACGCGTGCGACAGCGACGACGACAACGACACGGTGGCCGACACGTCCGACAACTGCCCGCTCGTGCCGAACACGACGCAGACCAACACCGACGGCGACGGTCAGGGCGACGCGTGCGACCCCGACGACGACAACGACACGGTGGCCGACGGCAGCGACA
>CAYRCM010000097.1:0-20984 GCA_964422715.1 uncultured Myxococcales bacterium
CCCGCGCCGGCCGCGTCGGACCCGGCCCCGCCGGCCGCCCTCACGCTGGAGGCCGCCGTGCGCCGCGCGCTCGACCGGCATCCGGCGCTCGCCGCCGCGGCCCATGCCCGCGACGGCGCCGAGCGCCGCGTCGCCGAGGCCCAGACGGCCTGGCTGCCGCGCGTCACGCTCGACGCCAACTACCGCTTCCAGGGACCCGTGGCCGAACTCGTCATCGACACGGGTCTCACGATTCCCGGCACCACGGGCCCCATGGTCGTGCGGCGCGAGGCCGGCTCCGACCAGTTCGCGAGCACGGGCCTGAAAGTCGGCTGGCGCGCCTTCGATTCCTTCGCCCGCGACGCCCGCATCCGCGCGGCCGAGGCCGCGGCCCGCGCCACCACGGCCGAGGGCGCCGAGCGGGCCGCCGTCGTGGCCTACTCGGTGCGCGCAAGTTACCTCGCCGTGCTGCTCTACGAGGAAATCGCCGCGGTGACCACGCGCTCGCTCGAAACCGCCCGCCGCGCGCTGGCTGACGAAACGACCCGCAAAACCGCCGGTCTCGGCGACGATCTGGCGCTGGCCGGGGCCGAAAGCCGCGTCGCCGAACTCGAAGCGCGCCTCGTCGACGCCGAACAGAACGCCAAGCGGCTGCGCACCACCCTCGGGCTGCTCGTCGGGCTCGGCGCCGGTGCGGCGGTGGACCTCGGCGACCGGCTCGCCGACCTCGCCCCGGCCGTACCCGGCCCGGCCGCGGCTCCGGCCGACTCGCCGACCTTCGTGCGCCTCGCCATGAGCCGCGAGGCCGTCGAACGCCAGCGCACGGC
Source organism: uncultured Myxococcales bacterium (assembly GCA_964422715.1). Classification (GTDB taxonomy): domain Bacteria; phylum Myxococcota_A; class UBA9042; order PWKZ01; family CAYRCM01; genus CAYRCM01. Next base: position 807 of record CAYRCM010000097.1, read on the forward strand.
GCTCGGCCGCGGCTACTGGCCCACCGTCGATCTCTTCGCGAGTGTCGCCTACCAGTACCCCAAAACCTTCATCGCCACGGACGGTTGGGACTTTGCCTACGCGCTCGGCGCCACCCTCACCTGGGAGGTGTTCGACGGCGACCTGCGCCGCCGCCAGCGCCAGGAACTCGCCGCCAAAGCCGCCGAATTGACGGCGCTCGAAGCCGCCGCCCGCGAAGACCTCACACGCGAGACGAGCGACGCCGCCGCCCGCGCCGAGAGCGCCGCGGCGGCGCTCGCCGCCGCCGAACGCAACGTGGCCGCCGCCGAGGTGTACGAACGCGCCGCCGAAACGGCGCTCAAAGCCGGCACGGGCACGGCCCTCGACGTGCGCCGCGCCGCCGAGGCCGTCGACGGCGCGCGCCTCGCGCGCTTGAAGGCGCGCTTCGAGGCCGCCATGGCCGTCGCCGAACGTCTGCGCGCCCAGGGCCAAACCGGACTTGCCGCCCCCACCGCCGCGGCCGGGCGCTGAGGCGGGCCGTAGGGAGAGTTCCCCATGAAACGCGCGCTCATCCTCTTCATCGTGCTCACCGTGGGGCTGTCGGTGGCCCTCTACCTCAAACTGCGGGCGCAGCGGCTCGAGGCCGGCCGGCCGTCGGGCGGCAGCGCCACCATCGAGGGCACCGAGGTCGACGTGACGGCGCGGCTCGCGGCCCGCATCGTGGCCATTCATGCGGCCGAGGGCGACCGGGTCGAGGCGGGCCAGTTGCTCGTCGAACTCGACTGCCGCGAGCCCCAGGCGCTCCTCGCCCAGGCCGAGGCCGCCGCGGCCGCGGCCACGGTAGGGCGCGACGCCGCCGAGCTCGGCGTGCAACTCGCGGCGCAGGGTGCCACCACGGCCACGAGCCAGCGCTCGGCCGCCGAGGCCGCGACGCGCGCAAGCCGCGCCCAGCAGCGCGTGCTCGCCGTGCAACTCGCCGCCGCCAAACGCAGTTCGAAGCGGATTGCGACGGTCCACGCGTCCGGCGCCACGTCGGACCAACTGCTCGACCAGGCCGAGACGCAGGTGGCCGGGCTGAGCGGCCAGGCCGAGGCCCTCCACGCGAGTGTGAGCGCCGCCGAGGCCCAGGCCGCCGCCGCCGCCGGCGCCGCCACGGCCGCCGCGACCCAGATCGAACTCGCGCGCGCCAAGCAGGCCGCAGCGGTTCAGGAACTCGCCGTCGCCGCGGCAGCCCTTGACCGCGCGCGCGTCGCCGTGGCCGAGTGCCGCATCGCGGCGCCGGCCGCCGGCATCGTGCAGTCGCGCAACTTCGAGCCGGGCGAGGTCGTCGTGCCCGGCAGCCGCATCTTGAACCTCGTCGACACGCGCGAGGTCAAGGCCATCTTCTACTTGCCGAACGCCGAGCTCGACGCCGCCAAGCCGGGGCAACCCTGCGAAGTCACCGCCGATGCCTACCCCAAGGTGCGCTTCAAGGGGGTGGTGCGGCGCGTGGCCCCGTCGGCCGAGTTCACGCCGCGCAACGTGCAGACGCGCGAGGACCGCGACCGCCTCGTCTACGCGGTCGAGGCGCGCATCCCGAACCCCGACGGGCGGCTGCGGCCCGGCATGCCGGTCGAGATCGTGCTCCCCGGGACGGCGCGGGGCGACGAATGACACGCCGCGCCCCCCAAGCGCCGCCGGAGCCGGCGGCCCCGGCACCCGACGCCGGCCTGGCACTCTCCGGCCACGGGCTGCGGCGCGCCTTCGGCCCCGTGCACGCCGTCGACGGCGTCACGCTGGCGATTGCGCCGGGCGAACTCTATGGCCTCGTCGGCCCCGACGGCGCCGGCAAGACGACCACCCTGCGCCTGCTCGTGGGGCTGCTCGACGCCGACGCCGGGGCCGCGCGTGTGCTCGGCCTGCCGGTCGACGCGGGGGCGCTCGCGGTGCGCGAAGCCATCGGCTACATGCCCCAGCAGGCGAGTCTCTATGGCGACCTCAGCGTCGCCGAGAACCTGCGGTTTTTCGGCCGCCTCTTCGGCCTCGGCAAGGCCGAACGCCAGGCGCGCGAAGAACGCCTGCTCGCACTGACCCGGCTCGAACGCTTCCGCGATCGCCGCGCCGACGCGCTGTCGGGCGGCATGTACAAGAAACTGGGCCTCGCCTGCGCGCTGCTGCACCGACCGCGGGTACTCGTGCTCGACGAGCCGACGAACGGCGTCGACCCCGTGAGCCGCCGCGACCTCTGGGACCTGCTGCACGAGTTCGTGAGCGAGGGCATGGCCGTGCTGCTCGCCACCCCGTACATGGATGAGGCCGCGCGCTGCCACCGCGTGGGCCTGCTGCACGCCGGCAAACTCCTCGCCGAGGGGGCGCCCGGCGCGCTCGTGCGCGCCTTCGTGCACCGCACGCTGCTCATCGCGGCGCCGGCCCGCGATGCGGCCGAGGCGGCGCTGTCAGCCCGCCCCGAGGTGTTGGCGCTTTCTCCGCAGGGCGCCGAGTTGCGCGTCGTCGTCGCCGCCGCCGGCGCGGCCGCGTTTTCGGCCTGGCTCACGGCCGAAAAACCCGACTGGCGCCCCACGCCCGTGCCGCCCGACTTCGAAGACGTGTTCCTCGGCCTGCAAGCCGACCCGGCGGCCGTGCGTGAGGAGGTGGCCGCATGAGCGCGCCCCGCACCCCCGTCGCGCCGCCCCCGGCCCCGGCCCCGCCCGCGGCGCCGCCCATCATCGAAGTGCGCGAGCTCTCGCGCCGTTTCGGCGCGTTCACGGCCGTGCAGGACGTGTCGTTCGCGGTGCCCAAAGGCGAGATCTTCGGCTACCTCGGCGCCAACGGCGCGGGGAAAAGCACGACCATCCGCATGCTGTGCGGGCTGCTTGCCCCGTCCGGCGGCTCCGCCCGCGTCGCCGGCCACGACATCGCCCGCGAGCCGGTCGCCGTGCGCCGCAACATCGGCTACATGTCGCAGAAATTCTCGCTGTACCTCGACTTGACCGTGGCCGAGAACCTGACGTTCTTCGCGGGGGCCTACGGGCTCACGGGCGACCGCCGCCGCGCGCGCATCGCCGCCGCCCTCGAACTCGCCGCACTCACCGACCGGCGCGACGTGCTCACGCGCACGCTGCCGGGCGGCATCCGCCAGCGGCTGGCCCTGGCGTCGGCGCTCTTGCACGAGCCGGCCGTGCTGTTTCTCGACGAGCCCACGGCGGGCGTCGACCCCAAGAGCCGGCGCGACTTCTGGCGCATCATCCGGCAGCTCGCCGCCGCCGGCACGACGCTGTTCGTCACCACGCACCACCTCGACGAAGCCGAGTACTGCCGCCGCGTGGGGCTCATGGTCGACGGCCGCCTCGTGGCCCTCGACACGCCGGCCGGCCTCAAGCGCGCTCACGTGCCGGGCTCGCTCTTCGCCGTGCACGGCCCGGTCACGGCGCGCGAACTGCGCACGGCGCTCGGCACCGACCCCGAGCTGCGCCGCGTGCAGCCCTTTGGCCGCGAAGTGCACGTGCGGCTCAGCGCCGAAGGCGTGGCACCCGCGGCGCTCGCCGCCCGCCTCGCCGCGCGTGGCCTTGCGGGGCTCACCGTGCTGGCCGTCGAGCCCACCCTCGAAGACGTCTTCCTCGAACTCGTCGGAGCCGCGCCATGAGCCGCGCCATCCGCCGCCGGGTGCTGCTGCGCACCTTCGCCATGGCCGAAAAGGAGGTCATGCACATCTTGCGCGACCGCCAGGTGCTGCTCTTCGCCCTCGGCATGCCGCTCGTGCTGATCTTCCTTTTCGGGTTCGCGGTGCGCTTCGACATCGACCACATCCCGCTCGTCGTCGTCGACCAGCAGCAAAGTGCCCGCTCGCGGGCGCTCGTCGAACGCTTCGCCGCCGGCGACACCTTCGTCGTCGCCGCCCGCCGCACCGACCCCGGGTCCGTCGAGCCGCTCTTTCGCAACGCCGTCGCCAAGGCCGCCCTCGTCATCCCGCCCGACTTCGACCGCGCGCTCGCCCGCGGCGCCGATGCCGCCGTGCAACTGCTGCTCGACGGCTCCGACAACACCACGGCCGCCATTGCCCAGGGGTACGCAACAGCCCTGGCCCTCGAAGCGACCCAGGCCCAATTCCAGGATCTGCTGGCGTTCGTCGGCGCATCGCTGCCCACCCCCATCGAAGCCCGCGTGCATACCCTGTTCAATCCGGCGCTCCGCAGCAGCCGCTTCCTCGTGCCGGGGCTCATCGTCATCATCCTCGTCATGGTCGCGGTCATGCTGACGGCGCTGACGGTCGCCCGCGAGTACGAACGCGGCTCCATGGAGCAACTCTTCGCCACCCCGGTGGGCCGCCTCGAAGTCATCCTCGGCAAGCTCGCGCCGTACTTCGTCATCGGCATCGTGCAGGTGCTGCTCGTCTTGACCATCGGCGTCAGCGTCTTCGACGTGCCGGTGCAGGGCAGCCTGCTGCTCGTATTCGCCGCGGCGCTGCTCATGCTGCTCGCGATGCTCATGCAGGGCCTCTTCATCTCGACCGTGACGAAGAACCAAATGGTGGCCTCGCAGGTGGCGGCCATCAGCACGCTGCTGCCCGCACTCCTGCTCTCGGGCTTCCTCTTCCCCGTCGACGGCATGCCGCTCGTCCTGCGGCTCATCGCCTCCGTGCTGCCGGCGCGCTACTTCGTGCATGCGCTGCGCGCCATCTTGCTGCGCGGCAACGGGCTCGACGTCATCGGCGTCGATCTGCTCGCCATGGCGGCCTACTTCTTCTTCATGCTGCTGCTGGCGCTCAGACGCTTCCGGCGCGCGGTCGCCTGACGGCCGGGAGGAGGCGCGCATGCTCACGGCCCTGCTGAGCCTCATCGCCAAGGAGTTGCGCCAGACGTTTCGCGACCGGCGCGTGGCGGCGCTGCTCATCATCGCGCCCGTCATGCAGCTCTTCGTGCTCGGGTTTGCCGTCAACCTCGAGGTCGAGCACGTGCCGACGCTCGTCGCCGACGAGGACGGCACGGCCGAGAGCCGCGCCTTCGCCGCCGGGCTTCTTGCGGGCGACGCCTTCGACCCCGTGGCGGGCCCGGCCGCACCGGACGCCGCCGTGCGCGAACGGGGCTTTCTTGCACGGTTTCTCGCCGGCGCGTGGCTGCCGCCGCTTCGGGAGCCGGCGACGGGCACGGCCGCCATGGAACACGTTGCCCATGGCGATGCCACCGTGGCCCTCGTCATTCCGCGCGGGTTTGGCCGCAGTCTCGCCGAGGGCCGGCCGACGACCGTGCAGGTGCTCGTCGACGGCGGCGACTCGAACCGCGCCATCGTGGCCCAGAACGCCGTCGCCGCCTACGCGCTGCGCCGCTCGCTCGCCCTCGCCGGCGAACGCCTGGCCGGCCTCGCCGGCACCCTCGGCGTCGCCGTCGCCCCGCCGAGCCTGCGCGTCGAGCCGCGGGTGCTCTACAACCCGACGCTGTCGAGCCAGGTCTACTTCGTGCCCGGGGTCGCGGCCACCCTGCTGCTCATCGTCACCCTCATCGTCACGGCCATGGGCCTGGCCCGCGAAAAGGAGGCCGGCACGCTCGAACAGGTGCTCGTCACCCCCATCGGCCCCACCACCCTGCTGCTCGGCAAGACCATTCCCTATGCCCTCTTCGGGCTCATCGACCTCGGGCTCGTGCTCGGGGTGGGCAGTTGGGTGTTCGGCGTGCCGCTCAGGGGCTCGCTCGTCACGGTGTTTTTCGCGGGCGGCCTCTACCTCTTGACGACGCTCGGCGTGGGGCTGCTCATCAGTGCGGTGGCGAAGACCCAGCAGCAGTCGTTCATGGCCGCGTTTTTCTGCATCATGCCGGCCATCCTGCTCTCGGGCTTCATGACGCCCATCGAGAACATGCCCACCTGGCTGCAGCCCGTCACGGCCTTCAATCCCGTGCGGCACTTCGTCGAGATTCTGCGCGCCGTGTTGCTGAAGGGGGCCACCGTGGCCGATCTCGCGGCGCCGTTCACGGCGTTGGCCGCCATCGGGGTCACCCTCTTTCTCTCGGCGACCCTGGCCTTGCGGCGGACGTTGCGCTGAGGAGAAGAGAAGCGCGGCACTACGGACAGTAGTGGGCCGGGTTGGTCATCAGGTCGTAGAAATCGCAGGCTTCGAAGTCGGCCCATTCGCTCAACGGTCGCGGGCTGGCCGCGCCGCAGACGATCTCGCGGGCGGCCTGGTCGCCGGCCACCCCCCAAACCCCGGAGCCGTCGATGGCCACCCCGCTCGACCGATGCGCCTGCGCGCTCACGTCGACGACCCCGGCCGCGGAGTTCTGGGGCAGCGATGCGAGCGCCAGTGTCGTGCCCACCTGAAGCCGCGGTACGTCGTAGTGACTCAACTCCTCGCCCTCGTCGTCCACGAACCGATACGCCCGGCAACACGTGGACCGACAGTCGACGATTCCCACCAGAACGCTGGGCCAAAACAGGTTCCCGCCCTGCCGCCAAAGCAGGGCGGCAGGCCCGCCCACGAGCGAATCGAGCCGCAAGACACCCACCCCCAAGCCCTCAACCTCCGTCCAGCCATCTTCGGCGCAGGTGAAGGTCAGGTCCTGGCCGGGTTCGTTGACCTCGACCTGCTCGCTGCACGTCACCCAGGGCAGCGTCAGATCCCAGCCATGGTACAGGTAGCTCGACCAACGGGCGCCAGGGGTCGCCGGGCCCTCGATGAGGCCCTGAGCCGCCGCTTGGTCGAGGCCGATTTCGGCTGTTTCGGAACGCTCGACGGTCGCGGTGAAACCCTCGATGTCGACGAGGAGCGTGAGCAGGCGGATAGACTCCTCCGTGGTCGCACTTTCGCCCTCCGGGACGTTGTCGCCAGAGTAGGAGTAGTGGGAGAACGCCCGAAGGCGCAGCCTGCCCGCGTCGGCGAGCAGATCGATGCCGTTGGGGGCGAAGCCCGACAGCCTGGGGCCACGGCCGCCGCCGCCAGACGGACCGGCCTCCCCGTCATCACAACCGGCCGCGAGCGCACCCCAGAGGAGGAGAACCCGGGCGGCACACGCCCGGAGCCGTGGGAGCCTGCCTGCCCGTGTTGCTACTGCCATCCCCGTGTCTCCTTGTACCAGAGGTTGCTGCTGGTGGCCCCTCGGTAAGTCGTCCACAAGCGGCTGTTCGAGCCGTCCAGATCGCTCACCGCAACAAGCAGCGGGCTGTTCTGGGTGAGACAGGACTCCTGCTTCACTTGCGGGCCCTCCCATCCCGGCATCCTCCGGGCCGCACCGGCACCTGTCAAGGCGCCCTCCGCCGGGAGCGGCTCCTCCCGCCCTGAGGCGGACGCTGCGCTGAGGCGGGGGAAGCGCGGAACTACGGGCAGTAGTGGGCTGGGTTGGTCATCAGGTCGTAGAAGTCGCAGGCTTCGAAGTCGGCCCATTCGCTCAACGGTCGCGGGCTGGCCTCACCGCAAACGATCTCGCGGGCGACCTGATCGCCAGCGGATCCGTAGGGAAATGGGACGCCACCGAACTCGTCGTCGCCCCTACCGTAGACGTTGGACCGGTTGTCGACCAACCCGGCAGCGCGCGCGGGTGGCAGGCGCGTGAGCGGGAGCACGGCACCGACCTCGATATTCGGGTCGCCCACGCCCCACACCATCTCGCCGTCGGGGCCCGCCAAGCGGTAGGCCACGCAGCACTGGGCGTGGCAGTCCACCAGACTCAAACCGAGACTCTTGATGCTCATGACTCCGAATTGAGCCTCGTAGCGCCAGAAGAGCGCGCTCTGCGCCCCGGTCAAGGAGTCGAGACGCAGCACCCCCGTCGTGTAGAGACCATCGGATGACCACGTCTCAACCTCGCCCGTTCCGTCCGCGGATTGGGTAGTTGCATTGGCACCACGCTGCATCCAGGGGAGGCGGGCGTCCCAACCCTGGTAGACGAAACTCGGGAGTTGTGCGTGGGGTGCTGTTGGACCGTCCAAGAGACCCCGCGCAGCGGCCTGGGCCGGCGTTTCGGGCGTGCACTGGGCCTTCTCGACGGTGACGGTCCAGTCGCCAAGGTCGACGAGCAGCCCGAGGACGTCGATCTCGCGTCGGATGGTCATGCTCCCGCCCTCGGGGACGTTGTCGCTGAAGGACTCCCAGAGACTGAATGCCCGCAGCCGGAGCGTGCGCTCGGCCGGGTCGATCTCCAGGCGGTTAGGGTTTGTGGCGGACCTTCGGGGCCCATACCCCGAGCCGCAGGTCGCGGGGGATCCGTTGCAGCCGCCCGCGCCGCAACCGGCCACGAGGGCACCCCAGAGGAGGAGAAACTGGGCGGCGCGCCTGCAGAGTCGCGGGTGCATGCCTGACCGTGTTGCTACTGCCATCCTCGTGTCTCCTTGTACCAGAGGTTGCTGCTGGTGGCCCCTCGGTAGATCGTCCACAAGCGGCTGTTCGAGCCGTCCAGATCGCTCACCGCAACAAGCAGCGGGCTGTTCTGGGTGAGACAGGACTCCTGCTTCACTTGCGGGCCCTCCCATCCCGGCATCCTCCGGACCGCACCGGCACCTGTCAAGGCGCCCTCCGCCGGGCGCGGCTCCTCCCGCCCTGCGCCGCACGTTGCCCTGAGGCGCGGCCCCGGCCACACCGCCCGTGCTACACTGCCGGTGTTGCCGCGCCGGGGGCCCGATGCCCGCGGCCGAGGAGGCAGTCATGGTCGCCGCTCGCCCCGAATGGGCCTTCGCCGAAGCCGAACGCGAGGCCACCTACCGGGATGTGCTCGACGCCCCGACGCACCTCGTGGCCGAGCTCGTCGCCGGCGAACTCGTGCTGAGTCCGCGTCCGGCTCCCCCGCACGTCGAGGCGGGCAGCCGGGCGCTCGTCGGCATCGGCGGTCCGTTCGGCGGCCGCTCGCGCGGCGGCCCCGAGCGGCCCGGCGGCTGGATTGTCTGGTACGAACCCGAACTGCACCTCGGCCGCCACGTGCTCGTGCCCGATCTTGCCGGTTGGCGCCGCGAGCGTATGCCCGTCGTGCCGCGCGCGCCCCATATCGCGTTGCCGCCCGATTGGGTCTGCGAGATCGTTTCGCCGTCTTCGGCGCGCCACGACCGGGTGCGCAAGTTGCCGCTCTACGCCGAGTTCCAGGTCAAGCACGCCTGGCTCATCGACCCCGACGCGCGCACGCTCGAAGTGCTGCGCCTCGAAAACGGGCGCTGGTCGTTCCTGCAGGCGTTCGGCGGGGCGGCCAAGGTGCGCGCCGAACCGTTCGACGCCGTCGAACTCGACATCGCCGAATGGTGGCTCGACGAGCCCGCCGAGCCCGCCGGCGAAGCGCCCTCCGCCACCGATCCTGAGCCGGCGGCGGCCAGCCCCGAGCTGCCGGTCAAAAACGAGCGGCCCTGACGCCCGAGCCCCCTGCAGACCGTCCCCAAGTCCCCACCAAGTTCCGTTTCGCCCAAATCGTCGGCTCGACGCGGGATGCCGCCGCGGCCGACAAGGAGACCCGACGATTGGGGTTTCGTGCCACCGCTTGCCGTCCCCGCCCGGATGGCGTACGTTCCGCCCGCCACCGTTCACCGAACGAGGAGGGAAACCGTGAAACGCTTGTCCTTGTGGGTCGTTTCGTTGCTTGGCCTGGCCGGGCTTGCCGGCTGCGCCGCCCCCGCCGAACCAACCGGGCCGAACGTGCGGCCCGTGCCCGTCGTCGTGGCCCCGGAGCCGGCGCCCCGCGCGCCCGCCGAGCCCGTGGTGGCCGAGTCGCTGCCGTTCGGATCGGCGGCCGGGGCCGCCGAGACATCGGCCATCCTCGAAGCGCTGCGCGGCCTCTGCCGGCAGCTCGACACGCCCGCCGCCGACGAGCGTGCCACGGCCGGCAGCGAGGCCTGGAAGACCAAGTTCGCCGTCGACGTGCGCGACTTCCGGCTCTACTCGCCCGAGTTTCGCGCCTGGACGCTCGCGAGCGTCGACAACCCCGAGCGCACGAGCACGGTCCGCCAACGCGGGCCGTTTTTCGGCTTCGGGCTCACGGTCGAGGTCGAAAACCGCGGCGACGCCGTGGTCACGGGCGACAACGTCTGGGTGTGGGCCACCTACACCTTCGCCGGCGGCAAGCAGGTGTGCTTTGCGCGCGCCGACGCCGAGCGTTCCTTCGATCCGCACGCCAACAAGGGCGCGGGCGCCTTCATCCGCGAGCGCGACGTGCCCGAGTGGCCGTTCCGACCCGGCGAGCGCAAGCGCTACACCGTCACCGAGACGAGCTGCCCGACGCTGCTCCTGGCCGAACTGCAGCCGAGCGACGTGACCCTCGAACTCTACCTGCGCTTCGTCGTGCCCGGCGGCGACCCGCTCGTCGTCGGACCGCTCGCCACCCTGCAACGCAAGGGCGGCCTGCTGCGCGGCCTGCCGCTCGCCGAGGCCGCCCGCGCCGTGCAGCACACGACGAAGAAGGGCAGCGAAGCCATGACCGCGCACTACGCCACCGGCGACCGGCTGCTCGCCGCCGCCGGCAAGACGCTCGCCTGGCTGCCGGTGGCCGAGTTCAAGGGTTTCACCCCCGACAAGCCGCCGCCGCTCGCCGAGCTGCCAGCTGCGACGCCCGAGTTCAGCCGCAACTACGGCGGGCTCGCCGTGGCCATCCGCAACTGGCAGGTCAGCGGCTGGCGCGCGCTCAAGGGCGCCGTGGCGCTTGGCCACCGCGTCGTCGAGGCTGACGTGAGCCTCAGCATCGACGCGGCCGCCGTGCAGCAGACGCTCCAGGCCGCCTTGCAGGCCGCCCAGGGGCGGCTCGGCGAGGCGCAGAAGGCCGCGACGGCCGCCGGCCAGGCGCTCGCCACGGCCGAAACGCAGGCCGGCGCCGCCAAGGGCAGCCCCGGCGAGGCCGCGGCCAAAGACGCCGCCGGCGCCGCCAAGGCCGCCCTCAAAGCGGCCGAAAAGGCCCAGAAAGACGCCGAAAAGGCGCTCAAAGACGCCGAGAAGAACCTCACGGGCGGGGTCGCGGCCTTCCTCAAGGAACAGGCCAAGGCCATCGACTGCGGCAGTTTCCGCCTCGACGTCGCCCACGGGCAGCTCAAACCGATGAAAGACTCGTTCGGCAGCAAGGAGTGCAAGGCGCTGCTCGCGGGTCAGCCGGCCGCCGGGCGCCTGCGTTTCGACTTGCAGCGCTGGGACATGCCGTTTGCGCTCGTCTGGAAGGGCCCGGGCGGCGAGATCCAGGTCTACCCGGTGGCGAGCGGCACCCTCGCCAAGGTGCTCGCCGACTGACGCGGCCGGCCGCCGGGCAGGCCCGGGGGGCCCCGTCAGGCTAGCGTTCGCGGGCGAGCAGCGCCTCGATGGTGAGGCCCACCTGGGAGCCGGTGCCCGAAGCAAACAGCGTACCGAGTTTGCGCGCCTCGAAGCGCGCCGTGACGAGCGCCTGGGCGCTCTCCGGCAGCGCCACGTAGCCGACCTCGGTCACGAGCGGCCGGCCCGCCGGTCCCAGATAGAACGCCATGAAGTCTTGCACTTCTTTGCGCGTTGCGGCCTTCTCGGCGACGTAGAGGAACAGCGGGCGCGACAGCGGCTGGTAGGTGCCGTTCTGCACCGTCTGTGCGGACGGCACGATGGGCCCGGCGCCGTTTTCGGCGACCCCGTCGTCGATGCCCACAACCTTCAACTTGGCCTTGTTCTCTTCGTAGTACGCCAGGCCGAAGAAGCCGAGCGCCAGGGGATCGTTTGCGACCCCCTGAACGACCACGTTGTCGTCCTCGCTGGAGGTGTAGTCGCCGCGGCTCGCCCCTTCCTTGCCGACCACCGCCTGGGTGAAGTAGTCGTAGGTGCCCGAATCGACCCCGGGGCCGAACAGGTGGATTTCCCGGTCGGGCCAACCCGGCCGTACGTCGTTCCACTTCAGGACGCGGCCCTGCGCCTCGGGCGTCCAGAGGGTCTTCAACTCGGCCACGGTCATGGTCGTGCACCAGTCGTTCGCGGGGTGGACGACGATCGCGATGCCGTCATACGCCACGGGCAGTTCGACGAACCCGACCTTGGCCGTGGCGCACTGGGCGGCCTCGGACGGCTTGATGGGGCGCGAGGCATTGGCGATGGCGATCTCGCCGGCGCAGAAGCGTTTGAACCCGCCCCCCGTCCCGGCAATGCCGATCGTGACCTTGGTGCCGCTCTGCTTCTCGAATTCTTCGGCCATGGCTTCGGTGATGGGGTAGACGGTGCTCGACCCGTCGGCGGCGATGACGGACGCACCCCCGCCTGCGCCCCCGCCGGACCCCGACTTGCAGTCCGTGAGCGCCGCGCCCGCCGTTGCGATCGCGATGAACAAACCCAGTCGAAACATCCCGGTTCTCCTTCCGCTCACAGGGCAAACTGCACCTGCGAGCGTACGATCCAGTCGTTTGTGCGCTCGCCCGGTGCCTGCGCGCGGCGCAGCCAACTCGCATCCGACTGCCACTGGACATGCCGCTTCCAGAAGTAGACCGACAGCCCCGCCGTCACTTCGTGCAGGTCGTTGTCCGTGCCGTCAGGGCCGATGAACGTGTAGCGCAGTGCGGGCTCGACGAACCCGGCGATGAGGTAGCCCGCCTGCCAGTGGGCACCGACCGCTGCGAAGTCCTGCTCGCGCCAGGCGCTGCCGTTCTGGCCGGAGCGCAGGTAGACGCCGCCGCTCGTCGCAAAGCCGTACGCCTTGAAAATGGCATCGAACTCACTCGCGAGCGTGCCGTCGTGGCCGCCGTCGGTGTCGAAGCCCAGCTGCCCGCTCAGCCCGAGGCCGAAGCGCGGCGGCCCGCCCTCGAAATCAGACTCGGTGTAGCCCTGGATGCCGCCGTAGTTGTAGCCGAGGCGCACCACCAGCATGGGGTAGAACTTGGCCGGCACGTTCGTGAATTTCGCGCCGCGGGTGACCGTGTCGGCACTCACGGTGCCGCTGAACCAGGGCTTCTCGCCGGTGCCGTTGAACAGCCCGAGGGCCCACTCGAAAGGCGGCGACTTCTCGCAGTCGTTGCCGAACGCGAGCCCGATGTCGCGGCCGGCGCCGAACGCCTCGTCGGTACGTGCGCGGTCGACCAAAGCCAGTTTGCCGGACGAGGCGAGCTGCTGGCGCGAAAAGGGACGCTTCGACTGGCCTGCGCGCACATGGAACCAGTCGGGCACGAAAGCGTAGTCGACGTAGAAGTCCTTGAGCGCCACCGTGCCCTTGGCGAAATCGGCCTGGAAGGCATAGGTCAGCCGCTTCGTGGCCACATGGCCCGCGAGCTTCAGGCGTGCCCGCGGAATCGAGAATGCGTTGAGATCGGCTGCGTCTTCGAGGGCCTCGTAGGCGTAGCGCGCCTGGACGCGGGCGTTCACGAGGAGGCGGTAGTTGCCGTCGGGTGTTCCGAGGAAGAAGCCTTTGTCGTAGCCGGCGGTCGGGTGTGCGGCCGGTTCGGTCGCCGCGCTCGGGGGCTCCGCTGCGCCAGCGTGGCCGGCTGCGAGGCCCGTCACGAGCGCCAGGAGCAGGCCGTTCAGCATTGCTTGGGTCATGTTTGCGCTCCGCGTAGTTTTCATGATCGAAACGTAGCGGGCGCATTGTGGCGGCGATGTGACAACGGTGCAAAACCTTCGCGGCGGAGGTGGCGGGCTACGGCTCGGCGAGCTTGTTGCGGTGGCGCACGTCCTGGCCCTTGGTCATGAAGATGACCTGCTCGGCCAGGTTCGTCGCGTGGTCGCCGATGCGTTCGAGGTCGCGCGCCACGGCCTGGATGTGCAGCCCGGCCTCGACGTGTTGGCGGTCGGCGATCATCTCGTGGACGAGATCGCGGTCGATGCGCGCGTGCAGGTCGTCGACCTCGTCGTCGCGGGCCAGCACGGCCTCGGCCTGCGCCGCGTCGCCCGCGATGAAGGCCTCGATGGCGTCATGCACCATGGCGCGGACACTCGTGCCCATCGCGGGGATGTCGACGTACGGCTTCACGGGGGGCAAGGCGGCGAGCTGGATGGCGCGCCGGCAGATATCGAAGGCGCGGTCGCCGATGCGTTCGAGGTCGGTCACCATCTTCAAGACCCGCGTGATGAAGCGCAGATCGGAGGCCATGGGCTGGCGGCGGGCGAGGATGGAGAGGCACTGGTCGTCGATGTCGACCTCGTCGCGGTTCACGAAGCGGTCGGCGGCCCGCACGCGCTCGGCCAGCGGCGCGTCGCGCTCGGTCAGCGCGCGGATCGCCCCGCCAATCATCTCCTCGACGCGACCGGCCATGACGAGCAGGCGCTCCTTCAACGTGCGCAGCTCCTGCTCGTACGTACTGTCGGTGTGTTTCGCGGCCATGGGCTCAGCCAAACCTTCCCGTGATGTAGTCCTCGGTCCGCCGGTCGTGCGGGGAGGTGAAGAGTTCCTTCGTTGCAGCGTACTCGATGAGCTCGCCCATGAGAAAGAAAGCGGTGCGGTCCGACACGCGCGCCGCCTGCTGCATGTTGTGCGTGACGATGACGATGGTGTACTGCTCGCGCAAACTCTGCATGAGGTCCTCGATGCGCGCGGTGGCGATGGGGTCGAGCGCCGAGCAGGGCTCGTCCATGAGCAGCACCTCGGGCTCGACGGCCAGCGCCCGCGCGATGCACAGCCGCTGCTGTTGGCCGCCGGACAGCCCGCCGCCCGGTCGGTCGAGCGCGTCTTTCACCTCGGTCCAGAGCGCCGCGCCCCGCAACGCACGCTCGACGATGTCACCGGCGCGCGCGCGGTCGAGCCGTCCCGTGAGCCGCAGCCCGGACAGGACGTTTTCGCGCACCGACATGGACGGAAACGGGTTCGGCTTCTGGAAGACCATGCCGACCTTGCGGCGCAGCGCCACCGGGTCGACGCCGCGGCCGTAGATGTCCTCGCCGTCGAGGCGCACCTGCCCCGTCACCCGTCCGCCGGCGACGGTCTCGTGCATGCGGTTCAGGCAGCGGACGAACGTCGACTTGCCACAGCCCGACGGGCCGATGACGGCCGTGATGCCGCGGGCCGGGATGTCGACCGAGATGCCGTGCAGCACGCGGGTCGCGCCGTAGAAGGCAGCGAGCGTGTCCACGGTGAATTTGACCGCCTCGTTTGTGGGCATCAGGTGTTCCGTTTTTGCGCCCGGTTGCGCACGAAGATGGCGACGGCGTTGAGCAGCAGCAGGGTCGCGAGCAGCACCACGATGCCCGCGGCGGCGTTCGTGCGAAACGCCTCCTGCGGTCGCGACACCCAGTTGAAAATCTGCAGCGGCAGCGCCGTGAACGCCGAATCGAGGCCCGTCGGCAGAAACGAGATGTACGTCACGGCGCCGATCACGATGAGCGGTGCCGTCTCGCCGATGGCGCGCGAGATGGACAAGATGGCGCCGGTCAGGATGCCCGGCAGCGCCATCGGCAATACCACGCGGCGCGTCGTCTGCCAGCGCGTGGCGCCGAGCGCCAACGCAGCCTCGCGCAGCCCCTGCGGGACCGTGCGCAGCGCCTCGCGGGACGCCATGATGACGATCGGCAACACGAGCAGCGCCAGGGTGGCCGCCCCGGCGATGAGGCTGCGGCCCAGTCCCAAAGTGCGCACGAACACTTCGAGGCCGAGCAGCCCGTAGAGGATCGACGGGACCCCGGCCAGGTTCGCGATGTTCAACTCGATGAAGCCCGCGAGTCGGCTTTCGCCGCGGTATTCCTCGAGGTAGATGGCCGCGGCCGTGCCGAGCGGCAGGGCGATCAGCGCCGTCAGGCCCACGAGGTACACGCTGCCGACGACGGCCGGCAGGATGCCGGCGCTGCTCGCGCGGCGCGACGGGAAACTCGTGAGGAAACTCCAATCGAGCCGGCCGAGAGCCGTCACGAACACATCGCCGAGCAGAAACAGCAGCAACCCCAGCGGCAGGGCCAGCGCGAGCCAGCACACGGCGATGAAGAGCCGCTCGCTCGGGCGGGACAGGATGCGCGGCCTCATCGGGCCCTCCGCAGGCGGCGCGAGAGGCGGTGCGTGGCGACGTTCATGGCGAACGTCATCACGAACAGCACCGCTCCCACGGCGAAGATCGTGTGGTAGCCGAGCGTTCCGGCCGGCAGGTCGCCCATGGAGACCTGCACGATGTAGGCCGTCATGGTCTCGATCGGCACCCTCGGGTCGAGGGTCAGGCGCGGCTGCTGGCCTGCCGCGATGGCGACGACCATGGTTTCGCCAATGGCCCGGGAGACCGCCAGCGTGAAGGCCGCCGCCACCCCGGAGCGCGCGCTCGGCAGCACCACGCGGAAGATGGTCGGCAGCCGCCCGGCCCCGAGCGCATAGGCCGCCTCGCGCAAGCCGGTCGGCACGGCGTAGATGGCGTCCTCCGACAGCGACGAGACGAGCGGGACGATCATGACCCCCATCACGATGCCGGCCGAGAGCGCGTTGAACCCGGCGAGGCCGGGGACGAACGACTGCAGAAACGGGGTCAGGGTCGTCAGCGCAAAGTAGCCGTAGACGATGGTCGGCACGCCGGCGAGCAGTTCGAGCGCGGGCTTCACGGTGCGGCGCACCCGCGGCGAGGCGAATTCAGAGAGGTAGATGGCCGCGAGCAGCCCGAGCGGCAAGGCGACGGCGACCGCGATGAGCGACGTCAGCACCGTGCCGGCGACGAGCGGCCAGATGCCGAAGTGCGGGTTGTGGAAAAGGGGCGTCCACTGCGTGTCGAAGAGGAGTCGGGCCGGCGACACCTCGCTGAAGAAGGCGAACGACTGCACGCCGAGCACGAGCACGATGCCGGCCGTGGTGGCCACCGAAACCAGGCCCGCCGAGAGCAGGCCCAGCCCGATCAGCCGCTCGCCGAAGCCGGCGGTGCGCGCTTGCGGTCGGCGTGCGGCGCGGTCCGGTGGGCCGGGGGCCGGTCCGAGGGCGCTGCCTGCCGGGGCTGGTTTTTGGGGCTGCAACGGGCCTTCCTCCGCCGACCGACACGGTCTGCACAAGGATCGTTGGGCTTTGTGACAGGACGGTGACAGCGCAGCAAAAAACCGGTGCGCCGGGTGAGAATCGGGTGGTTCAGGCGCGCGCGCGCGGCAGCGTGAAGAAGAACGTGGCGCCGGCGCCCGGCGGGCTCTCGACACCGACCGTCCCGCCCATGCGGGTGACGAGGCCCTTCACGATGGCGAGCCCGAGGCCGGTGCCGCCGGCGGCGCGCGAACGCCCGGCGTCGGCGCGATAGAAACGCTCGAAGAGCCGCGGCAGGTGCCGGGGCTCGACGCCAGGCCCCGTGTCGGCGACCGCCACGCGCACGGCATCGGCCGTCAGGGCGGCGTGCACGCGCACGGCGGTACCGGGCGGGCAGTGGCACAGCGCGTTGTCGAGAAGGTTCGTCAACACCTGCTCGAGCCCGCGGCGGTCGGCCATCACGGCGGGCAGGTCGGCCGGCAGTTCTGCGTGCAGCGTGATGCCGCGCGCGCCTGCCCGGTCGGCGAGCGCGGCCTGCACCTGGGCCACGACGGCGGCGAGCGTGAGGGGCTCTGGGGTGAGGCGGACCTCCGCCGCGTCGAGCCGCGAGAGGTCGAGCAGGTCTTGCGTGAGGCGGTGCAGCCGGTCGACCGTGCGTTCGAGCATGTCGAGGAATCCGGGCACGGCGGCCGGGTCGTGGGCGAGCGCCGTGCGCAGCGTCTCGATGGCCCCGCGCGCCGTCGCAAGCGGGGTGCGCAGCTCGTGCGACACGTTGGCCACGAAGTCGCGGCGCATGGATTCGAGCCGGCGCAGTTCGGTGACGTCGACGAACAGCACGAGCAGCCCGAGCGGAGGCGGGCCGTGGGGGACCGCGTGCACGAGGAGGTGTCGCGGCGGAAGGTCGCCGACTTCGATTTCGGCGCTGGCGTGGGCTCCGGCGCGGGTCACGCGGTCGAAGAGGCCCTTCAACTCCGGATGCCGGTTGAGTTCGAGCCACGAGCGGCCCACCACGTCCGGGCCGAGCCGGAACAACTCGCGCAGCGCGGGATTGGCGCGCCGGACCGCGCCCTGGGCGTCGAGCAGCAGCAGCCCTTCGCGCATGCCGTTCAGGATGCCGTCCTGCAAGTCGCTTTCCTGCTTCAGGGTCGCCAACGACTGGGCCAGGTTTTGCACGAGTTCGTCGAGCGCGCGGCCGATCTCGGCGACCTCGTCACGGCCGGCAAGCCGCGCGCGGGCTCCGAGGTCGCCCGCCACCATGCGCCGGGCGGCGGCCGTGAGCGCGCGCAGGCTGCGAGCCGCGAAATGGGTGGCGAGACCCGAGAGCAGTACCGCCACGATGAGGGCCACGAGCGCCCCCAGGAAGAGCAGGCGCCGCAGCCCCTGGACCGCTTCGTCAACGGCGCTGAGCGGCAGCGCCAGGCGGGCGACGGCCAGCAGCTCCGCTCCCCGACGCACGGCCGCGGCCGCATAGGCGGTGCGCATCTGTGCCGTCGCGCTGTAGCGCGTGGCCTCGCCCGTGCCGGTGCGGAGCGCCGCCTCGACCTCGGGGCGATTGCCGTGGTTTTCGAGCCGGGCCACGGCGGCGGGCAGCAGGGCCGAGTCGCCACGCACCACCCCGTCGGGCCCGATCAGGGTGACGCGCGCGGCGGCGAGCCGGCCGAGGCTGTCGGCGAGCGCGTCGCCGGCCGGGCCCTCGATCGTCGGGGCCGCGGCCACGGCGTGGGCGACGAGACCGAGCCGGGTGCGCAGGTCGACCCAGGCCCGCTCGGTGAGCAGCCGATCGAGAGCGCCGGTCAGGTAGGCCTCGGCGGCGAAGAGCGAGCCGGCGATGAGCCCGAGGGAGAGCAGGAAGAGCTTGGTGCGGACCCCGAGCCTCACGGGTGGACCTCTTGCGGGCTGCTCGCGAAGCGGTAGCCGACGCCGCGCACGGTCTCGATGTAGACGCCGGCTGCGCCGAGCTTTTCGCGCAGGCGCTTGACGTTGGCGTCGACCGTGCGCGTCGTGATGGCGGCCTCGATGCCCCATACGGCGTCCAGCAGCGCCGCGCGCGACTGGACGCGGTTCTTCCGTTCGTGGAGGGTGACGAGAAGCCGGAATTCGAGCGCCGTCAGCGGCACTTCGCCGCCATCGACAAACACCCGGTGCGCCTCCCGGTCAAGGCGCAGCCGGCCGAACTCGACGAGGCGCGGGGGCGCCCCGGCGGCCTGCGTGCGGCGCAGGACGGCGTCGATGCGCAGCAGCAGCTCGCGCGTGCTGAACGGTTTCACGACGAAATCGTCGGCGCCGAGTTCGAAGCCGACGACCCGGTCGACTTCCTCGCCGCGGGCCGTGACCATGACGACGGGGATGGCCTGGGTCGCCGGATCGCGCTTGAGGCGTCTCAGCACCTCGGTGCCGGGGAGGTCGGGCAGCATGAGGTCGAGCAACACGAGGTCGGGGCGCCGTTCCTTGGCGAGGCGCAGCCCGTCGCTGCCGGCGGTGGCCGCGAGCACCTCGTGACCCGCGAGCCGCAGGTTGTAGCCGAGCAGGGTCTGCAGGTCGGCTTCGTCCTCGATGACCGCGATTCGTGCCATGGCTCCTCGGCTGGGGCGCCGGCGTTTCCGCCTGGGCGGCGGCACTGCCTGCCCCGGGGCGGTTCGCTCTGCCCCTGCGCTGCGTCGTCCGGACTCCTTGCCCCGCGCCGCCAATATGCCGGCCGTGCGGCGGGCGGTCAAGGCGCCGGGCGTGCCCCCAATTCCCCACCTATCTCCCGTTTCGCGAGCGGATCCGGGCCCAATTGCGGCGTCGGCTGCACCAATGTGGTGCTCGACGTGGCGCTGCCACGCCTCCGCCCAAATCGGCTAGCCTCCTTGCACTTGGCCCCGCCTCCACTCGCTCGGACCCAGTCGCTGGTGGGGAATTGGGGGTGCCCGGCCCGCCCGTTTGAAATCCGCGCCGCCTTGCCGTAGGGATGGGGCCACGCGCGGGCCGACGCCGCGGGCCGCCGCACCCGGAGAGGGCCGTCATGCCGCCCATCGTGCTCGCCACCGCCAACGCGCGCTACGCCCACACGGCGCTCGGGCTGCGTGCGCTCTACGCCAATCTCGGGCCGTGGCAGCCACACGCGGCCATGCTCGAATTCACGCAGAACGACCGGGCGGCCGACATCGTCGAGGCCCTCCTGGCCGAGGCCCCGCGGCTCATTGGGCTCGGCGTGTACATCTGGAACGTGGCGCTGCTGGCCGAGGTGGTCGAACTGCTGCAGCTCGTGGCGCCCCAGGTGCGGCTCGTGCTCGGGGGCCCCGAGGTGGGCCACGGCGCGGCCGACCCGGCCTTTGCCGGCGCGGCCGACGCGGTCGTCGGCGGCGAGGCCGAAGCGGTGCTGCCCGAGCTCTGCACGGCGTTGCTCGGCCCGCCGCCCGGTCCCGGCCCGCGTCCGCGGCCGGC
>CAYRCM010000098.1:0-20632 GCA_964422715.1 uncultured Myxococcales bacterium
CTGTCGCCACCGCCGAGCCCGGCGCAGCCGAACTGGCCGCGCCGGCGGTCCCCGCGCCCGCGGCCGTCCCGGTGGTGGCCAGCGCTCCGGCCGCGCCACCGGCCAGCAGCGCCAGCGTGACGTTCTCCGTCTGGCGGCGGGGCCCGTTGCAGCGCGTCTTCCTCGGTGAGCCGCCCGTCGAATGCAGTGCGCGGCGCGCCCGCGGCGAACCCTGCGTCGAGCCCGACCAGCGCTTCACGCTCGTGCGCAAGTCCGCCGAAGAACTCGTCTACGTCTGGCCCGATCCGGCGCATGACCAGAGCCAGGTCTTCTTTGAGAAAAGAATCCGGTACCAGCCGCAGCGCTACGCGTTCGACGTCGAGTTCCGCGTGCACAATCTCGGCCCGAGCGATCTCCGCCAGAAACTCGAGGTCGACGTCAACGGCTGGCAGCCGCCCGTCGAGACGGCCAGTGGCTGCATGGCCTTCGCAAGCCCGCCGCCCGACGTATTGCACCCTATCTGTCTCGCCGGTGACACGGTGCAGTTGCCCGCTGGGGGCCAGATGTCCGGGTGCGGCTGTGGCGGCAAGCCCAACGACGACATCTTCGCCCAGGAACGCGCGTTCGGCGGCGGCGTCACGTTCGCCGGCGTCGAGACGCGCTACTTCCTGCTGGCGGCCCTGCCGCGCTCGGGCGGCGATACGCAGTGTCGGCTTGGCGGGTTCCGCGCCGCGGTGCCGAACGCGGGCGGCGGCGAAACGTCCATCGGCGCGGTCTACCGAGCGTTCGTCACCTCCGCCGGCCAGAGCCAGGTCGTGGCGGGCGTCGACGGCGCCTGCGCCCCAGACTGGTTCCCCGAGGGTCGCGGCTTGCCGAACTGCGCCGGGCTCTATACCCGCCTCGGGGTCCCGCCCGGCGCGCCGCCCGAGGCCCTCTGGAACGGCTACATGGAGCGCAAGCGGCGTCTCTTCGACGGGCTCGTCGGCGCGCCCGACATCCCGGCCGAGGCCAAGGCTGGCCGCATCCGCGAACTGTGTGACCGAGCACTCGCCGACCGCCCCGCCGGCGACAAGGAACGGCTTGCCGACCGCTGCGCGGAACTCGAAGCCCTGCGCCGCTCCTACGACGCGCTGCGGGCCCGCGGCGACGGCGAGAACGCCACCCGCTACACGTTTTTCGTCGGCCCCAAAGAGAAGTCGGCGCTCGACGAAGTCGACCCCGCCCTCGAACAGTCCCTCGATTTCTGGATCGTGGGCGTGCTCGCGAAGCCCATGCTCGCCATCATGCGCTTCTTCCACGCCCTCATTCCGCATTGGGGCGTGGCCATTCTGCTGCTCACGATCCTTGTGAAGCTGGCACTCCTGCCGCTCACGCAGCGCAGCATGCGGCAGATGAAACGCATGCAGCAGCTGAAACCGCAACTCGACGAACTCAAGGTCAAATACGGCAGCGACAAGCAGCGCTTCAACCAGGAGATGTGGGCGCTCTACAAGCGCGAGAAGGTCAATCCGCTCGGCGGCTGTCTGCCCATGCTCATCCAGATGCCTTTCTGGATCGCGCTCTACCGCGCCATCTACTCGTCGGTCGAACTGTACCAGGCGCCGCTCTTCTTCTGGATCGACGATCTCTCGGCCCCCGACCCCTACTACGTGTTGCCGTTGCTGCTCGGGGTGATGATGGCGCTCCAGCAGTGGCTGACGCCGTCCACGGCCGATTCCAAGCAGGCACGCATGATGATGCTGCTCATGCCGATCATGTTCACGTTCGTCATGCTGGGGCTGCCCACCGGTCTCGTCTGGTACATCCTCATCAATACGCTCTTGAGTGTTGCGCAGCAGTGGTACATCAATCGCAAAGCCAGCCCGCCGCGCGCGCGGGCGGCCACGGCCTGAACCACGGGGCTGCCGCCGTAGCGGCGGCACGCCCGACCGAGGGGGTCACGGTGCAACAAGCCACGTTTCGCGGGCCCAACGAAGACAAGGCGCTCTGGCTGGCGAGCCAAGCGCTGCGCATGTGGCCCGCCGACATGCAGTACGAGTGCCGCACGTTGCCCGAAGGGGGCGTCGAAATCTGCGTGCTCAACGCGGCCGACGGCGGCCAGCTCGCCGACGACGGCGTGCGCAGCGCTCTGCCGGCGCGCGGTCCAGCCGCGGCGGGCAGTGCCGCGCAGGGGCGCATCATCGACCTGCGCGAGGCCGACCGACGGCTTGCCGCGCGGCCCCCGCGCCGGCCCGAGGGCGCCCCGGCCGACGCCCCGGCGGCCGAACTCGTGGTTCACGTGCTCGGCGAAATCGTGCGCCGCATGGGCCACGACTGGTCGGTCCGCGGCGCGGCCCGCGGCGACGTCATCGAGGTCGAGCTCGGCGTGCCCCCCGTGGGCGCCGAGTCCGGGGCCCCGCCGCGCTGTAGCGAAGCCCTCGAAACCATTGCCACCCGCGTGTTGCTGCGCGCCTTCCCCGAAACCCGCCAACGGGTGGTCGTGAAAACGGAAGGGGCCAAGCGCCAGCGCCAGCAGCAGCTCGAAGCCCTCGGGACGCGGCTTGGCAACGTCGTCAGCCGAACCGGGCGCGCGCTCAAGGTCGACGGTCTCAACCCGGGCGACCGCCGCGCGGTCCACACGGCCCTCGCCGGCCGCAGCGAAGTGCGCACGCGTTCCGAGGGCAACGGCCCGTTCCGCCGCCTGGTGATCGAGGCGGGCTGATTCTGGCCCGCGGGGCGCGCCCCCGGGCGGCTCGCGCCCCGTGAAGCGGGGCGGAGGAGGGCCCATGGCGACACCACGAGCCTGTGCGTGTGCGGTTCTCGCCGTTTGTCTCGTTGTGCCCGGCGGGGCGTTGGCCACGAAGGTCCGCGTCGCGGCGCTAGGCGGCGCCGAGAAGCAGGTCACCGTCGCCGACGAGAGCAACGTCCAACTCTTCCCCACGCTCCTCGTTCACTACGGCAACCGCGTCTTCGTCGACCGCGTTCGCCCCGACGAGCCGCTCGTCGAATTCGGCACCCACTGGACGCTCGGCCCCCACACCGTGCTCGGGGTCTACGGTGGGGCCCAAAGCTGGCTCGTTGCCGGCCGCGCCATCGCTTACCCCGACCGTTTCGAGGGCTCCGGACAGCGCAAGACGGCCGTGGCCGGCGCGCTCGGGGCCGTTCAGACCGACCTCAAAGCCCTGGCGCTCGTGGCGCACGATTTCGGGCTGTGGCGGGGTGGCCTGCTGCTGGCCGCCTTTGCGGATACGGGCCGGCGCAAAGACGAAACCGGCGACAACGACCGCAACGCCCTGTTTTTCGACCTGCGGCTCGGCTTCGGCTTCGAACTCGGGCGCGACGGCTCGCTCGACCTGGCACTGCGCGGCGGCGTCGGCACGTTCGAGCAGCACGCCGTCGCGGCCGCGGGCAACACGGCGCCCCCCGTTTTTGGGGCCGATGGCATCTGGGGCGTCGGGATCGTTGCGCGTGCCGACATTCCGGCCACGCGCACGGTCGCCGTCGTGCCGTATGCCGAGTTGGGTTACGAATCCGAGGCCGTTCGCGAGTCCGGCGGGCCCGCCAAGGCCACCTGGCGTGGCTGGAACGCCCGGCTTGGCGCCGACGTGCGCATCGAACCCTGGCCCGGCGTGCGCCTCTATCCAGGGCTGGGGGCGTGGCTCACGACCGGGAGGCTCAGCGCCGGGGCCGATGTGCCCCTCGACGAGCGCCGCATGGCGTTGCCCTACTACGGCTTCGCGGCCGAAGTCGAACCGGCCCGCTGGGTCGCCCTGCGTTTCGGGGCGCGCCAGACCATCCTCTTTGAGCACTTCGAAGAAGATCTCGCCGGCGCCGAACGCCTGCTCAAGTCTTCCGAAGTGCTCACCGAGTTCTCGCTCGGAGCCGGCTTCACGTTTGCCGGCTTCACCATCGACCTGCTGCTCTCGCGCGACTTCCTCAACCGCGGCCCGTACTTGCTGTCCGGCCGCGAAACGCCCGTGCTCAACAGCGAGGTCGCCTTGAAGTATGCCTGGTGACCCCGCTATGGTGGGGGGCACGGCCGCGCTCGCACCCCGGGTTCGGGGCCCTGTTCGCGGCCGGAGCGTTTGCGACCCACGGAGGTCCCCGATGCCCATGGCCCCTCTCCTCGGCGCCCGCTTGCTGAGCGTGCTGCTCTGCGCCGCGTTGGCGTCGGTGCTGGCCGGCTGCGACCCGGACGCGAGTCCCCCGGGCGACGTCTCGGACGCAACGGTGCCCCCCGACGGCCGCCCGGCCGACGCGGGCGATGCGGCCGGCGGCGACAGCGCCGGTCGCCCCGAAGTCATCGTCGGCCCGGTCTGCACCTCGGGCACGCCGCAGTCGTGCACCGAGGATCTCCGCCGCCTCGTGCAGTGCAACGCCGATGGCACGGGGTACGAAGAAATCGTCTGCGCCGCCCAAACGGGCGACAGCGCCTGCCTCAGCGCGCCCACGCCGCACTGCTCGGCCTGCGCGCCCGGCCGCCGCGCCTGCGAGGACGACGACGTTGTGCTGGCCTGCCGCGAAGACGGCACCGCCTACGAGCCCTACGACAACTGCCACGGCGCCGACACGGGCCGCGTCTGCCAGAGCGGCACGTGCCTGCGACTCTGCGACCTGGCCATCAAAGAAAACTCGTACATGGGCTGCGAATACTGGGGTGCCGACCTCGACAACGCCTTCGTCAGCGGAGGCCGGTCGGGCTACTACGACGCCCAGGGCGCGCCCTACGCCATCGTCGTGTCCAATCCGCACCCGCGCTATCCTGCAACCGTCCAGATCTTCCAGTGGAACGCAACGCTGGCCGCCGAGGAACTGGTCACCCGAAACCGCACGGGTGGGCTGCTCGACCTCTCGCCGGTGCCGCCCGGAGGCTTGCGCACCTTCTACCTGCCGCGGCGCGACATCGACGGCACAACCATCACGCCGCGGGCCTACCGGGTCGTGGCCTCCATTCCGATCACGGCCTACCAGTTCAACCCGCTCGACAACGTCAACGTCTACTCCAACGACGCGTCGCTGCTCCTGCCCGTCAACGTGCTCGGCAAGTACTACATCGTCATGACGCGTGAGCAGTCCTTCGAGCAACTGCGCTCCTACGCCACGGTCATCGCCGTGCAACCGGGCGAAACCACGGTGACCATGACCGTGACGGCGCCCACCCTCGTCGGCGAGGCCGAAGGGCGACCTCAAGCCGAGCGCGAGATTCCGCACCTCGAACCGGGCGACAGCATCACGCGCGTGCTCACGCAGTACGAGGTGTTCAGCATCGAGACCGACGAGATCGGTGCCGACATGACCGGCACCGTGGTGCTCGCGAACCGCAACGTGGCGGTTTTTGGCGGCAGCGAAGCCTCGAACGCCCCCAACACGAACCACTGCGAGGCCAACCCGAGCGGCCTCGGCGGCATTGGCGGCCGGCCCGAAAAAGTCTGCGCCTGGGACGGCGAGACCCCCTGCGAAACGCACGCCGACTGCTCCGCCTTCATCACCTGTTGCGCCGACCATCTCGAAGAGCAGCTGCTGCCCGTCAAGTCCTGGGGCGAGAGTTTCATCGCCACGAAGAGCTACGACCGCGGGCTCGAAAAAGACGTCTGGCGCGTGCTGGCCGCCCAGGACAACACCCGCGTCACGACGCTGCCCCAGCAGGTCGCCATCCCGGTGCTGCACAAGGGCGAGTGGTTCGATTTCGAAAGCCGCGAACACTTCGAGATCCGCTCGCAGGGGCCCATCCAGGTCGGGCAATTCCTGGCCGCCGAACAGGCCCCCGATCCAAACGTCATGGGCAGCCAGCCGGGCGACGCCGGCACCGGCGACCCCGCCTTCATCTTGGCCGTGCCTCACGAGCAGTACCGCAAGGAATACGTATTTCTCGCGCCCGACAAATACGCGTTCGACTACGTCAACATCATCGTGCCGACGGGCGCCGACGTGCTGCTCGACGGGGCCTACGTCCCGGTTCCCGAATTCGACCTCGTCGGCACCGGCGACTACTCCGTTGCGCGACTGGCCATTGCGGACGGGGTTCACGACGTGTACGCCGACGTCCCGGTCGGCGTCATCGTGTACGGCTACGACCAGTACGTGAGCTACGGCTATCCGGCCGGCCTGGACTTGAAACAACTCAATGAGCTTCCCGAAGAAGAGGAAGATGCAGCCCCTTGATGGCCCGCCCGCGCGGCGCCTCCTCGGCGGCGCCCCGTGCATGCCCGGCGCAGGCTTCTGCGGGCTCGTGTGCGGCGCGTTTGTGGCCTTTGGCGTGCTCGGCGTGTTCGGCTGCGCCGCCCCGGGCCCTGCCGCACCGGCCGCCGACTCCCGGGACAGCACCGACGCCGCGGGCGCACCGGATGCCCCCGTCGGCGACGGCCCCGCCGACCTCACGCCCCCCGATGCCGCCCGTCTTGCGGATGCCCCCGATGCGGTGGCCCCGCCGTCCCCATGGCGCATCGAGCCGCTCGGTCCGACCGGCGACCTCAACGCCGCCGGCTGCGGCCCCGACGGACAGTTCTGGGCCGTCGGTAGCGGCGGCACCATTCTCCGGGGCTTCGGCGCCGGCTGGGCGCCGAGCGCCTCCGGCTCCGAGGTCGAGCTCTACGGCGTAGCCGGTCTCGCCGGCGGGCGGGCCGTGGCGGTCGGCGCCGCCGGCACGCTGCTCGCCTTCGACGGCGCACAGTGGCAAGCGCGCCCCACGCCCACCGACGCCACGCTCTATGGCGTTTGGGGGCTTGCGGGCGACGCCATCGTCGCGGTAGGGCAGGGGGGCACCGTGCTGCGCGGCAGCGTTGCGGGCCCGCTTTCCGTCGAGTCGGCGCTCACGTCGGGCGATCTGCGCGTCGTCTGGGGCAACGAGACGGGCGATCTCTATGCCGCCGGCGACGGGGGGCTCGTTTTCGCCTGGCGCGGCGGGGCCTGGGTCGCCGAACAGGTGCTCGGGCCCGCCACCACCGTGCGCGGTCTGTGGGGCACGGCCGACGGGTCGCTCGTCGTGGCCGTCGGCACCAACGGCGAACTGGCGCGCCGAACGGCTAACGGCTGGCGCGCCGACACGACGAACGACCCTCTCGCGCGCGATCTCCACGCCGTCTGGGGGCGCCACGCCGGCGCGGTGTTTGCGGTCGGGGCCGCGGGCGTGCTCGTGGCCTACGACGGGGCCCGCTGGTCGCTCGTCGACCTCGCCGGCCCCACCACCCGCCAGGCCACGCTGCTCGGGCTCGCGGGCTGCGAAACGAGCGCGGGCGCCGACATCCGGGCCGTAGGTTCCGCCGGAACGGGCGTGGCGCTCGATGCGACGGGCCAGTTCAGCGACCAGGCGACGGCGCCGCGGGCCACGCTGCGGGCGCTTTGGGGAGCACCGGGGGGCGAGCTCTTCGCCGTCGGCGACGCCGGACTGGCGCTCCAGCGCGGACCCAGCGGCTGGCAACTCCAGCCGACCCCCACGACCGCCTCGCTCTACGCCCTCTTCGGGCGCACGGCGAACGACGTGTTTGCGGTGGGCGCGGCGGGCCTGGTCCTGCACTTCGACGGCACGCGCTGGTCGCAGTTGCCCCCCCCGACCGACGCCGCCCTGCGGGCCGTCACTGGCGGTCCCGGCGGGCTGCTGTTCGTTGCGGGCGACCACGGCACCGTCTTTCGGCTGCAGGGCTCCGAGTGGGTCGCAGAAGAATGCCCCACGGCCGCCCGTCTCACGGCCCTCGGCGCGGTGGGCGACACCCTTTGGGCGGTTGGCGCCCGTGGCACCGTGCTCCGCCGCGACCCAGACGCCGGTTGGCAGGCCGAGGCGGTCCCGACGCTCGTCGACCTGCACGCGCTGCTGCTCGACGGCCCCGAACTTTGGGTCGCCGGCGACCACGGCGCCCTGCTGCAGCGCGCCCCCTCCGGCACCTGGCAAATCGTCCGCGAGTCGCCAGGCGACTACCTCTACGGTCTGGGCGGCGGGTCCGCTCTACTCGTGGCGGTCGGTTGGGGCGGGCTCGTTTGGCGCGGCCCTGCGCAGGGCCCTTTCGCGCGCGAGGACGCGGGCACTTTCGCCCCGCTGCGCGCCGTGTCTGTCGCCGGGCCGGGGGCCGCTGTCTGGGCCGCCGGCGACGCGGGCACGATCGTCACCCGGGCGCCCTGAGCCGGCCCGACGCGACTGGACGGCCAGCCATGTCCGCCGCCGAAACGTCTCTTCGCCGTGACCGCAATCTTGCAGCGCTCGAACGCTATCTCGCCGACTGCGCCCACACGGCGCGCTGGCGACTCGCCGCGCTGACCGACCGACACGCGCAACTCGAGGCGCGCCTCGAAAGCGCAGACGCCCGTCACTACGTCGTCGTGTGGGTCGAACGCGACCGTCCGGGCCTGCGCGTCTTCGCCCGTGGGGCCGGCCTGGCGTTTGGCCACGGCGAAATCGGCCCCACGCGCGCGTCGCGCGCTGCCCTCGACGCGGCCATCCGCTGGCTCGGGCACTTCGAAGCGCGGACCCAGGTCGTGTCCGCGCTGCTCGCCACGGCCCCTCCGGCATCCGCAGACGGCCCCGCGCCGGCGTTCCTCCATGGCGGCCACCAGTTCGAGCTGCGCCTCACGGCCGCCTGCAACGAACGCTGCGTCTACTGCAACACGGTGGCCGGCAGCGTACCCAATCTGGTCGACGGCCCGGCGGCGGCGAGCGCGGCCGCCGCAGCAGCCGCCGCACACGGGGCCAAGGTGCTCGTGCTCACGGGCGGCGAGCCGACGCTGCTGCCGTGGCTTGGGGCCTGGCTGCGCGAGGTTGCCGGGTTGCCCTTCCAGCGCATCACCCTTCAGACGAACGCCACCCGGCTCGCCCGAGGCGA
Organism: uncultured Myxococcales bacterium; assembly: GCA_964422715.1. Lineage (GTDB taxonomy): Bacteria > Myxococcota_A > UBA9042 > PWKZ01 > CAYRCM01 > CAYRCM01. The sequence goes on from CAYRCM010000098.1 coordinate 8,769, forward strand.
CTTGCTGCGTCACCTCGCCACCGTACCTCGCCTCGATCTGCTCGTCTCGCTACCGGGCCACACTCCGGGGGGGCTCGGCGCCGTCACAGGCCGGCCCGAATTGCTGGGCGCGAAGCTCGAAGGCATCGCCGCGGCCCTGCGCGTCGGCCTCCCGGTCGCGCTCAACCATGTGCTGTGTCGCCAGAACCTCCCGCATTTCAATGACTTCACTCGCTTCGTGCAGGCTCGCTTCGCCGCGCAGCTCGACCCGCTGCTCTGCTCCTTCGTAGCCCCCAACGGCCGTGCCGTCGTTGCGGGCCGCCAAACGCTCGTGGCCTACGCCGAGGCCGCGCCCACGGTCCTGGCGGGCCTGCGGCTGGCCCGCGAGCTTGGACTGCGGCCCGTCATGCCCGAATACTGCGGCATTCCCACTTGCATCGAGTCCGGCCTGCGCGAATTCTCCGAGCCCGTGCCCGCCGAACGTGCGCTCGAAGTGCCGCCCGACAAACGCAAGTTTCCCGGCTGTTCGGCCTGTGCCTGGAGCCGCCGCTGCTCCGGCGTGCACAGCCGCTACCTTCAGGTTTTCGGCCCAGGCGAGTTCGCCGCGCTGCGCCCCAGTGGCGATTGACCGTGGCGGCGCGGCCCGCCCACCTTGACAGGCCGCCTCGGAGGCCCAAAATTCAGCCCGGCCGCAAACGCGGCGCGGCGTGACGCACCATGACCGCCTCCTGCCACGATCCGGCGTTTTCCACCCCGCCGCCCGACCTGCACTTCGGGCCGCGCGAGGTCGAAACGGCGCGCCGCGCCTACTTGCTCGCCGAAGACGTCACCGGCGATTCCTTCGCCTTGCCCTCGCTCGACAACGACCGCCACGCCGTCGACCTGCGCACGCTCGCCGACCTCGACCCGCGCGAAGTGGTGCCCGCCGATGTGCTCGCCCACCTCGTGCGCTACGAAGGCCAAGATCGACCGGTTCGGCCCCCGCGCACGCTCTTTCGCATCTGCCTGCAAGACCACACCATCTTGCGTCGCCTGCGCGCGGAGGGCGGCGCGTTTCCGCTGTTCTCGCTGCTCGTCTTCGTGCTCACCCACGAGCTCGTGCATGTCGTGCGTTTCCTCAAGCATCATCAGCGCTTCGATGCCACTGACGCCGAACGGGAAGCCGAAGAGTCGCTCGTCAACACCATCACCTGCCGGCTGCTGCGGCAGGTGCGCGTACCCGGCCTTTGCGAGGTCGTGCGCCGCTTCGTGCCGCCCGGAATGCCCGCACTGCCGCCGGGCGCGCCGCTGCCGCCGCACCTGCCCGCCGACGGCCTGGTCATGCTCGCCGATCCGCCCTCCGGCCTCCGCTGAGCCGCCCGCGTGCGGCGGCCCTGCCGTCGCCGCGCAGGGGTTCCTCCAGGGCTCCGGCGCGACCGGGGCCGTGGTGTGCCACCGTGGCGGAGCCGCGAGTGCTGCCGGACTGGGGTGGGGTCGCGGTCGGGTCGGGCTATTCGAGGTCGGCGGCGCAGCGGAAGCCCAGGTTGAAGTCGACCTGGTTCGGCTGCTCATACTGGATGCGGTCGGCGGAGCGCATACGGCACGTCGCGTCGCGGTCGGTGAGGTAGCTGCCCCCGCGCACGCCGCGCAGCAGCCCTTCTTCCTGGCCGTGGGCGATCGCCAACGAGTTGCCAAAGGTGGTGAGGTCGACCGCCTCTCCCGGAGGGTATTGGATGCAAATGGGCCAGCCCGGGTAGTCCTCGTAGGCGCCCGCACACTGCCGGTAGCAGTTTGCGTCGTTCGCGCACGCCGGGCAGTCGGTGCCGAAGGTGCACTGCTGCATGCACAATGTCGGGTCGTCGGTCTGGCTGCACGTGGAGCAGTCGCGACACGGGTCGGCGCAGGCATTGCCGTCGCACACGCCCGACGCACATTCGCTGTCCAGGCGGCAGTAGACGTCGGTGTCGAGAAACCACTTGGCGCACGAGATGCGCTGCACGTACGGGTCGCCCACCCACTCGCGCACGTTGGCCGCCAGATCGTACACGACGCCGTCGCCGGCAGGCCCCGTGCCGATGGCCACCTGGTCGTAGCCCGATTCGGCCACCGCCTGTGGGCTCGTCTGGACCTGCTCCGTGCAGTAGACCGCCGAGATGTCGCGGTTCTCGGGCTGGCGGCAACGCGTGATGTCGTTCGGCTCACGGGCGACCGGGTAGCGGCGCTTCTCGGCGAGCGTCTGGGCCGGCCCGCCGGCCACGAGTTCCCATTCGGCTTCGGTCGGCAGGCGCTTGCCCAGCCAGCGGCAGTAGGCGTCGGCCTGCACCCAGGTCACGTTGACGACCGGGTAGTTGCGGTAGCGCGCCGTGCCGTAGTAGACCTCGACCGCGTCGCCGGCATTGTCGTACTTGGGCTGGATGCAAGGGCCCGTAGCGACGCAGTATTCGTACTGGAAGTTCGTGACCTCGTGTACGTCGATCGCGAAGGGCTTGAGACGCAACAGCACCGTCGGGTTTGTCTCGGGTATGGCGGTCGCACCGTTTTCGATGTCGCCGCACGCCACGGCAGGGCTGCCCGCGTTCGAGCAGATTTCGCTGTCGCCGAAGAGAAAGACGAGTTCGTCGGCTTCACGAATTTCGACCATCTCCGTCGGCTTCGGCGGAGATAGCCCTTCGACGCAGCCCGCGGCGGCCACGAGGAGCCCCACGCCGCCCCACAACATCGCGACCCCGCCCCACCGCACGCCTCGCACGTTGCGCTCCTTCCGCAGCCACGGACCCGGCCGCGTTGCGTTGCCGTCTACCTGCGCCCGCGGGCGCCTAGAAACGCACCAGGGCCTCGACGGACACCCCACCGGGGCCCGCACCGGCGCTGAACAGCACCGGCGGGCGGTCGGCGGCCGTGCGGTCGACGATGAGGTCGCCCGAGTCGACGGCCTTGCGGGCGTACTCCCAGATGACCAACCCGGTGCCGATGGCCATGAGGCCGCCTCCGAGCCCGTAGCTCAGCTGCTGGTAGAGTTGCAGATCCTTGAATTCGCCTTGGTCTTCGAAGTAGTTGCGTTCGTCGCCGAAAACCTTGATGAGCGCACCGCCCGTGATGCCGAGCACCCCAAGCGACACCGCGGTCCAACCCACGTACGAACGCCAAGAGGCCGGCGTGCTGCGCAGGAACAGGTCGGCCGCGACGTCGGCCGTCTGGCCCTCGACCACGTCGAGGATGCGGCTCGTCTCGCCGTAGCGCTCTTTCGAGATCACGATCTGGTGCCGCCCGACGGGCAGGTCGGCCGTACCGTTGAACGGCGTAAGGCCGATGACCTTGCCATCGACGAAGATCTGGGCACCCCTCACGTTGACGGCGAAGCGCACCCCGCCCGTGGGGATGACCTCGATCAACTGAAACTTCAACTGCTTCGGCACGCCGCGTTCGACAACGACGTTTTCGGAGACTTCCTGGAAGCCTTCTTTCTGCACCCAGAACGAGTACGTGCCCGGCTCGAGTTCGACCGTGTAGGGTGTCTGCCCGACGAGCGCCTCGCGCGTCTTCAGGTAGACGTTGGCCCCCGGCGGGTCGGAAACGATTTCGACCTTGCCGTTCTGCGGCAGCATGCGCTCCCGTAGCGAGCGGACCGTGGCCTCGACGTCGGCCTTGTCCTGGGCGGGCAGGCCCGTCTTTTCGACCTGGAGTTTCAGGTAGCCTTCGAAGAACTCGATGGCCTGGGCATACTGTCCGAGTTTTTCGTATGATTTTGCGATATTGTAAGCGATTGCCGGCTCGCGCGCGAGCGCGAAGGCCTTCTCGAAGAAGACCACCGCCTCGGCGAATTTGGATTCGCCGTAGAGCGCCGTGCCCTTTTCGTAGAGAGCCAGCGCTTGTTCCTTGGCCGAAGGCTCCGGAGGGACCGGCTGGGCCGCAAGGCGGGCGCCGACCCCGAACAGAACGAAAACCAACACCAGGATGCGCGCCACGTTGAATCCCGTCATGTACCTACCGCCGCCCCTCGGGGGGAAAGAACTTGCAACAGGGTGACTCTAGTAAGGAAATCGCCCGCTGTCAATCGACCTGTGCCCGCCGTCGCCGAGGCTCCCGGTGCCCTCCGGTGGCGTCCGCAACGAGGCCCAGTGACCCCATAACGACCTGAAATCTGTAGGATGGCACCCGTTGTGAGGCGCTGCCGGGAGGGCCGGGCGGCGGCGCCGCCGAGCGGCCACCGACCCGCTGTGGCGTCAGGATTGACGCACGGTGATGGCCAAGACGAGCATGCCGCCCTGGAACGCGTGCCCGGCCTGGAAGAACATCCCGCCGTCGCGGATGCGCACGGTTGTACGCAACCCCTGCAACTCCATCAGCACGTCGAGGTAGCGTCCGTCGCTGCCCTTGAGGGTCAGCGTGAGCTCCCGTTCGTTCGGCAGCCGAGCGCTCTGCGGTTGGCCGAACGGCAAGGACAACACACTCGATGACAGGTGGCGAAACGCGGTGAAGCGCGATCCGAAACTCTTGCGCAGCAGGTCGGCGAGCGGCGCCAGGGCCGGGTCGACGTAGGGTTTGCCCTGGCTCACCGTGGCGTGAATGACGACGATCTCGGCGCGCACGGCCGCGTAGGCCGCACTCCCGCCGCACAGAACGACGATGACAATGCAGGCCCGTAGAGCCGCCCGCCACGACGTCGCCCGCCGCATTCTGGCCGAACCCGCGTGCGGTCTTGGCCGCTCTTGCGTGCTGTGCCCTTGCATGCCTCGCACCCGGTCGACCCCCTACGCGTGCTGGCGGGTCGGCCCAGCCTCCCCTGACTCACCCGACCGGCCGCCGTGCGGCGCGCCAGAGGGCCGCGGCGGAAGGTCAGGTTGCATCGTTCCTCGTGGCGCTCGCGCCGTGCGCCCGTGCACCTGTCTACCTCGCAGATAGAGAAGCCGCAAGAGAAGCGGCTAGATGTCTCCTTCCGGGCCCGGCGCCCCGGCGTCCTCGGGCAGGAAATGCCACACGATGAGCGGTTGGTTCGGGTCTTCGGGGTCTTGATCGATGACCACCGTGCCCGCTTCGACTTCGTACTGCTCGATGAACGCCTCGTTGGACGCCACCATGCCCTCCGGCGCACGCCGTCGCAGCGGGCGGCCCTCGCTTGCGACGGCGTCGGGAGCGCCGCGTCCGATTCGGGCCAACGTCGGTGGCTCGACGCCTCCTGGTTGGGCCGGGGGGGGCGTCGGCCCGCCGGTCAGCACGACCACAGCCAAGATGGCGGCAGCAGCCAGGCCCGCCGCCGGCATGAGCACGAACCGACGCCGTGCCCAGAATTCGCCGAGCCGCGCCCGCAGGCGCGCCGACCACGGCAGCGGTGGCGCCACGGGCTCGATGCGGGCTGCGATGCGGTCCCAGAGGCCGTCGAACGAGACCTCGTCGGCCTCTTGTTCCATGGCCGCGATGAGCGCCTCGCGCCCAAGCCGGAGGCGTTCGACGTCGGCCCGGCAGGTTTCACAGCGTTCGAGTTCGGCCGCAACCGCCTGCGCCTCGTCGGCTTCGAGCTCGCCGTCGACAAAGGCCCCAAGCAGGTCTTTGACCTCTGCGCATTTCATGGCCCAACTCCCATCCGCGCCGCGATGCCGCGTCGGGTCCCGGTTGCGACCGGTCCCGAGGCGCTCTCCCAAGCCGGTCCGCCGCGGGGGCTCACGGCGTGCTGCCGTCCAGGTAGTCCTCGATGGCTGCCTGGAAGTTGCGCCGCGCGTGGTGCAACCGCGACATGACCGTGCCCTTGTGTATCTTCAGGACCTCCGCCAGCTCGGTGTAGGAAAGCCCATCGACCTCGCGCAGCAGCAGAATCTCGCGATGGTTGTGGCTGAGGACGTCGAGCGCCTTGCCGATCTGTTGCGCCAGCTCCTTGCGTTGCAGGGTGCGCGACGGCGTCTCGGTGGCCGAGGGCGACACGAGCGGAAAGTCGCCCTGGTCGGGCTGCGTGTGGTCGATGGCGTCGTCGTAGTCGGCCTGCCCCCGCCGCTTGGCCTCGCGCCGCAAATGGTCGATCGCCAGGTTCGCTGCAATGCGGTACAGCCACGTGTAGAAACTCGAATCGCCCTGGAACTGGTCGAGGTAGCGGTGCACCTTGACGAAGGCTTCCTGCGTCAGATCGAGCGCGTCTTCGCGATTGTGCACCATGCCGAAACACAGGGAGTACACCTTCCGCTGATAGCGCTCGACCAGCTGCCGGAACGCAACCTGGTCGCCTTTCTGAACACGCTCGACGAGCGTCTTGTCGCTCGGCTCGGGCACCGGCAGTCACCCTGTGTGCTTGGACCGCGGGGGCAGCACCCTTATTCACCGCGGGGCCACGTCCTGACGCGGCTCGGCGGCATCGTAGCGCGACGGCAGGGCCTTCGGCAAGGTTCAGAGGGCTTGCCAGCGGGCCTGGGGCATGGCGGGGGTCACGGCCGGGGGACCGGCCGACAGCACGTAGATGGCGCGGCGATTGCGCTCCTCGGCGGTTTCGTCCGGGGTGGCAACAGCCGGGACGTCCTCGCCGAAGCCCTGACAGAAGATGTCGATGCCCACGCCTGCGCGCTTGAACCAGGCGGCGATGGCCTGCGCCCGCTTGTGCGAGAGGTCGAGGTTTGCCGATTTGGAGCCGACCGTATCGGTGTAGCCCGCAATGTAGAGTTGAATCTGGATTTCCTTGCCGTGGCGTTGCAGGGCCTCGCGCAATTTCTGAAGGCTGTCGCGAAGTTTTCCTTCCTCGCTCGGGCGCACGTCCCACTTGCCGAACTCGAACACGACCTCATCATGCGGAATGTGAACCATGAACGGGGTCAGTTCGAGTCCCGCCCAGAAGCCCAGTTCGTCGACCCCGCGGATGTTGATGCGCTCGACGACGCTGCCGCGGGCCGGCCAGGAGACCGCGAGCCGGGTTCCGGCCGGCTCGCCCGAGAATGTCTTCGCGACTTCGGCCAGCCTTTGCCCGCCATCGCCGAAAACCTCGAGGCGCACCTCCCCCGCGGGCCGCGAGAGCCGGACCTGCACGACCCGCTTTTCGAGGTCGATGTCGGCCTTCGAGACGGTGATTTCGAGCGGCTGCACGCTCTTGGCCTCGAAGCCGAAGCCGAAGGCAATGGCCTTGCCGCCCTTCCAGCGGCCCTTGAGCGTGGCCTCATAGCTGTGGGCGCCGACCGGCTGCTCGAACTCGGCGACCCGTTCCTGGCCGGACTTGAGCGCCCCGAGCGTCAGGGTCTGGGTGACCGCATCGCCTTGACGCGCGAGGGTCACCGTCAGGCTTTCAACGGGCCGGGCCGGCCGGAACAGCAGCGCCGGCTGGGCCTTGCCGAACTCGACGGCGTTGCGCACCTGAATGCCGAGAGCGGTCGCATCGTCATCGGCGCGTGCAGGCGGGCTCGCGCCGAGCCCACCGAGGAGAAACGCCATGACCGCCCACGCCTGCCGACTCGGCCTCGTCCTGACCATTGCCGCCTCCATGAGTCCGCAAAGGGCCGGCGCCACGGAGCGCCCGGCCGGGACCGCCGACCCTCCGCGATTGTGGCCGGGCCGGGCGCCACGATGCAAGCGCCACCCATCGATCCGGGGTCCCTGACGCGCCTTGACGCTGGCAAGCGGCGTGTGCTGTAATCGCGAAATTTCAAGCTCCTCGGGGCCGCAACGGAGGGAAAAGGCATGGGGCGCGCACGGACGATCGCAACTCTCGCTTGCTTGCTTCTCGCCGTCGGCAGTGCCTGCACCATCAAGAAAATGGTCGCGGACAACATGCCGGGCAGCATGGACGACATCAAGGCCGCGTTTTTCGCCGAATCTTCCGTCCGGCAAGCGCGCGAGGCGGCGCCGGCGCTGCTCATGATGCTCGACGGGTTCGTGCGGTCCTCGCCCCAGAACGCTGAACTGCTTGTGCGCGCGGCCGAAATGAACTGCAGTTTCGCCCTCGGGCTCATCGAGCGCGACGATCCCGAGTGGGCGAGCCGGCTCTACCTCAAGGGCCGCGAATACGCTTTCCGCGTGCTCGGCCAGCGCCAGAAGTCGTTTCCAAGCGCGGTGAAGAACTTCCGCAACCTGAGCAGTCTGCTCGGGAAGTTCGAGAAGGAGGATGCGGCGCCGCTTTTCTGGGCCGGCATCTGCTGGGGCGGCTACATCAACCTGAACCGCGACGACATGGACGCCGTCCGCGTCCTCAAGTTTGCCCGCGTCATCATGGAACGCGTGCAGCAACTCGACGCGACGTACTTCCACGGTGGCCCACACCTCTTCCTCGGCATGTACTTCGGGGGACGTTCGCAACTGCTCGGCGGCAACCCCGATCTCGCCCGCGAGCACTTCGGCAAAGTCTTCGAAATCACGCAAGGCCGCTTCCTGCTGGCCCAGGTGCTCTACGCCGAAAACTATGCGGTGCAAATCCAGGACCGCGAGCTCTTCGAGAAGACCCTGCAACAGGTGCTCGATGCGCCCGACGACATCGACCCGCGCGAGATGCTGATTACGGCGATTTCCAAGGGAATCGCGCAAAAACTGCTCGACAAGGCCGACGAACTCTTTGTGCAGGACGAAGACGCATCGCCGGCCGGCGAAGAGCCGGGGGCGAGCGAGCCCGGCGAGCCGGGGGCCGAGGAGCCGGGGGCCGAGGAGCCCGACGAGCCCGCGGCGCCCTGGACCGAGGCCGAGCCCGACGCCCCCGCCGAGCCGGCCGGGCAGCCGGACGCGCCCCCGGCGGAGCCGGATGCCGAACCCGACCCGGCGCCCGCGGGGGAACCCGACCCGGCGCCCGCCCCCGACCCTGAAGAAAGCGAAGACTGACCCGGCCCGAGCGCCGCCTCCAGACGGCGCCCGCGGCTACGGGTGAACCCTGCTACGACCACAAAGGAGACACAGCATGTTGCGATTCATTGGGATGGCTTCACTGGCCCTGCTGCTCGGGCTGTCGTCCGCGGCGACGGCCGCCCCGGCCAAGGTGGTCATTCGGTTTGCCACCCTTGCGCCGTCGGGCTCCCCCTGGGACAACGTGCTCCAACGCGTGCGGCGCGTCATCGAGAAGAAGACCGCCGGCGAAGTGACGATGAAGATCTTCGCCGGCACCACCGGTGACGACACCGCGATGAACCGCAAGATTCGCCTCGGGCAACTCGATGCGGCCGGCATGACGGGCGTCGGCCTCGGCGAACACGTGCCCGAGTCGCGCATCTTCGAAGTGCCGTTCCTGTTTGCCAGCCCGAAGCAGCAGCAGTGCGTGCGGGCCAAGCTCGAAGCCGACCTCATCAAGAAATTCGACCAGAAGGGCTTCGTCTTCATCGGCTGGGCCGATGTCGGCAGCGTCTACCTGTTCTCGAAGAAGCCCATCGCCAAGGTTGCCGACCTGTCCGGCACCAAACCGTGGGTCTGGAAGTCCGACCCGGTGGGCATCGCCACCTTTGCCGCCTTCAACATCAACGGCACGCAGCTGCAGATTCAGGACGTCAAGCAATCGCTCCAGACCGGGCTCGTCGACACCGTGTACAACACGCCCATGGCGCTGACCGCGCTGCAGTGGGAAGAACACCTCGAACACGTCATCGACGTGGCCGTCTCGAACGCCATCGGGGCCGTCATCGTGACGAAGACGCTGTGGGCCCAACTCAACCCCGAGCAGCAGAAGATCGTGGCCGAGTCCACGAAGGGTTTCCTCGACGCGCTCGCCAAACTCACCGTCCGCGACAACAAGAAATCGCTCGACGGCATGGTCGAAGAGGGCCTGAACCGCGTGCCGCCCGACAAGGCCGCCTTGCAGGACTTCCAAACCAAGGGACGCGTCATCGCCAAAGCGCTCGTTGGCAAACTGTACGACCAGAGCTACCTCGACCTCGTCCTGCGCTACATGGGCGAATGCAAGTAGGCTCCCATGCGACAGCCCAGCCACCCCGCCCTGCGCGGCCTCTTCAAGGTTGACACGGCCATCGCGTACGTCGAGAGCGGTCTGCTCGTTGCGGCGTTCGTGGTGATGCTGCTGCTGTACTTCTTCAACGTCGTGCTGCGCAACATTTCGGCGAGTCTCGCCGCGCCCTGGTTGACCGACTTGCCCCAACAGATGGTGCTCTGGGTCACGCTGTTCGGCGCGAGCCTGGCCGCCCGACGCGGGCGGCACATCAACATCGAAGTGGCGGGCCGGCTGCTGCCGCAAGGGGCGCAGCGCTGGGCCAAACTGTTCATGCAACTCGCCGGAATCTCGATGTCCATCGTGCTTGTGGTCGGCAGCTACCGCCAGCTCATGGGCAACGAGGTGCCGAAGGGCACCTACGTCACCTTCGCGACCCTCGGGCAAGGCTTCGCCGCGGGCTGCTTCTGCCCGACCGGGCAGAATCTGACGGCGGGCGGCACCTGCGAGCCCGTCTCGCCCGACCCGTGCCGCGACTGGCAGTGCAGCGAACCGCAGAAGGGCATCTGCTCGGTCGTCGCGGGCAAGCCGCAGTGTCTGTGCGAGCCGGGCTTTCGGGAGGATGCGGCCGGTTTCTGCCGTGGACCCGAAGCGCTCCCGTGCGGGCCTCAATCCGCGGGCGGCGAGACCGCCTGCCCGTGCGACCCGGGCTACGTGCCGGATGCCTCCGGCGCGCAGTGCGTGCCCGGGGCGCCGCCGCAGTGCGCACTCGATACGTGCAAAGACGGCGGCCGCACCCTGTGCGCCGAAGTCTGGAGCGCCGGAACCGAGGTGCGGGTGCCCACCTGGGTGTTCGCGCTGTTGCTGCCGCTCGGTTTCGTGCTCATGACGCTGCACTTCGTTGTGGGGGCGCTCATCGAACTCATCGAGGGTTTCCTGCCAGGGGCCGAGACCGAGGCCGACGAGCTGGCCGGTGGCGCGAGCCCGGCCGAGGCGTCTGCCGGCAACGGCGGCAAGGAGGCGGCGCCATGACCATCGCGGCCATCATCGGCGTTCTCGTCGCAGCCATGCTCGGGGCGCCGCTCTTTCTCGTCATCGCGGCATTCGCCTTGCTCATCTTTTCGGGCACGGCGACCGACCCGCTCGGCAGCCTGCTCGAACAGGTCGGCGATGTCGTCAGTCAGGACATTTTCCTCGCGATCCCGCTCTTCACGTTCGCGGGCTTCCTCATGGCGGCGGCCAAGACGCCCACCCGCCTCGTCAACATCTCGAAGGCCGCGCTCGGCTGGATGCCCGGTGGGCTCGCCATCGTGGCGCTTGCGACCTGCGCCTTCTTCACGGCGTTCACGGGGGCCTCGGGCGTCACCATCATCGCGCTTGGCGGGTTGCTCTTCCCCATCCTGTTGAGGGAGCAGTACCCCGACAGGTTCTCGCTCGGGCTCCTCACGACGGGCGGCAGCCGCGGGCTCATCTTCCCCCCGAGCCTGCCCCTCATCCTGTACGCCACCATCGCCGCCATGGTCTACACGCCCATCGTGCAGGAGCGCGAGCGCCAGGGGCCGCCGGCCGATGCCCGTACGGCCTACGAACAGGCCGAGGCCGCGTTCATCGCGGCACTGCCGATCGAGGCGCCCAAGCCCGTCCCGGGTGGAGCGGCCGCGCCGGCGGGCCAGGGTGCCGAGCCGGCCGCCCAAGCGGCTCCGGCGGCGGCCAAACCGGCCGCCGGCGACGGCGATGTCGATCTCGAAGCACTCGAAAAGCAGATGCTCGACGAGCCGAAGGGAGGGGCAGCAACGCCCACACCTCCCTCCGGAGCCGACGGTGGCGCCGGCGGCGCGGCTGGGGCCCCCCCGGGCAAGGCGGAGCCGACGGACGGCGAGGGCGGCGACGAAGAGGTCGACCTCGACGCGCTCGAAGCGAAGCTCGGCAGCGACGAGCCGAAGAAAGGCGACGAGGCGGCAAGGGCCGAGCCGGCCGGCGCGGTGCAGCCTGCGGCCGAGCCGGCGGTCAAGGCCGAGCCGGCGGGCGGTGACGGCGACGAAGAGGTCGACCTCGACGCGCTCGAAGCGAAGCTCGGCGG
>CAYRCM010000099.1:0-20630 GCA_964422715.1 uncultured Myxococcales bacterium
GAGGCGGCCATCGGTGCCTGTCGCGCCGGCCGGCCCACCCACCGCGCGGCCGCCGCGGGGGCCCCGGGCCCCGCCCACCGCGTGCTGCTGCGGCTTGAGGCCGACCGCTGCTCGGTCAGCCTCGACACGTCGGGCGAGTTGCTCCACCGGCGCGGCTACCGCCCGGAGGTGGTCCGCGCCCCGCTGCGGGAGACGGCCGCCGCGGCCGTGCTGCAGCTGTGCGGCTGGACGCCGACCTCGGCACTCCTCGACCCGCTCTGCGGTTCGGGCACATTCGTCATCGAGGCGGCGCTCATGGCGCTCGGCCGCGCTCCGGGGCTCGGGCGACACTTCGCGTTCGAGACGTTTCCCGAGTTCGAGCCCGACGCCTTCGCGGCGCTCCGGGCGGCGGCGGGCGGCGCGCGCCCTGCCAGCGCCCCGCTCGCGCCGCTTTGGGGCTCCGACCGCAATCCCGCGGCCGTGGCCATGGCCGGGCGCAACGCCGCCCGCGCGGGCGTCGCCGAGCACGTCTCGTTCGCGGTGGCCGACGTGGCCGCGGTGCACCCGCCGAGCGCGGCCGGGCATGTCGTCGCCAACCCGCCGTTCGGTGTGCGGCTCGCCAACCCGCGCGCGCTGCGGGCGCTCTACGCCGGCTTGGCGGGCACGCTGCGCACCCGGTTTCGCGGCTGGCAGGCCACGCTGGTCGTGGGCGGACGGGCCGAGCCGGCCTGGTTCGGCCCGGGCTTCACGGCCGTACACGAGTTTGCGGCGGGCGGCTTGCGCCTCACGCTCGTGCGCGCCACGCTGTGAGGGTGTGTGCGGCGCTCGGCCCCGCATACCCTGCGGCGCGACCGGGCCGCGGGACTCGCGCCGGCAGCCATGCGAAGCGGAGACATCGGCTTGCCCATTGCGTTCCACTGCCCGAGCGGTCTCGGCCTCCGGGCTTCGGCCCTCGCGGCGGCGCTGCTCGTGTCGGCCGTGGCCCTCGCCGGCGCGCTGGCCGCCCCGGCCCCGCCCCCGGCGTTCCGCTGCTTGCAGGCCGCCTACCCCGACGCCGTGGCCGGCCTCGAGCCCGACCCCGCGGGCCCGGGTCGCCTGCTCGTGCGCCTCGCCGACGGCACGCGCCTCGTCTTCGACGACGGCCGGCCGGCCAAGACGTTCGACGAGCGGCTCGAAACCGCCGACATCGAAGACCTGTTCTTCCGCCCCTACCCGCTCGGGCCGCTGCCGCCGGGCAGCGCCCCCACCGACGACCCGGGCCGGGTGCGCTCCGAGGCGCTCCTCGGGGCGCTCTACGGCCGCAGTCCGGCCGAGGTGAAGCGCGCACTCGCCGCCGTGCCGTGGCTGCCGCGCCGCGGCGGCCGGCCCGTGCTCTTCAATGCGCGTCAGGGCGCGGCTGCGGCCTTGCGTCGGGTCGCTGCTGAACTCGAGGGCCTGCCCGCGCCGCTGCTGCGCTATCTCATACCCCCGGCCGGCACCTTCCGCTGGCGCCGCATCCACGGCACCACGCGGCTCAGCGCGCACGCCTTCGGCATCGCCATCGACCTCCCGGTGGCCGAGAGCGACTACTGGCGCTGGGCCGCGCGCGCCGGCAGCCCGCCGCGCTACCGCAACCGCATCCCGGCCGAGATCGTCGCCGTCTTCGAACGCCACGGTTTCATCTGGGGCGGCAAGTGGCTGCACTACGACACCATGCACTTCGAGTATCGCCCCGAGTTGCTGCCACCCGCCTGTCCGCGTGCGCCGGGCGCCCGTTGACGAACGCCCGACGCGCGGCTAGCCTCACAGTCATGGAATCCCGATGGGGGTATCCCGACAACCGAGCGGAGGCACGATGCGCTGGTTCGAGTGGTGCGGCACCGTGTGCGGCGTCGGGCGCGTCCCCCTCGCCCCGGGCACGGCGGGCAGCGCCGTCGCGGCACTCGGCTACGTTCTGCTCGGGGGTCCATGGCCGGTCTGGTTGGCGGCCATCGTGGGCCTCACGGTCCTCGGCGTCGTGGCGGGCAATGCCATGGAACGGGCCCACGGCCACGACCCCGGCGCGTTCGTTCTCGACGAGGTCGTCGGCACGCTGGTGGCGCTGCTTGGGGCGCCGCCCGTGCCGTGGGTGGGGTTTCTGGCCTTTGCGGCGTTCCGGGTGTTCGACATCCTCAAGCCGCCGCCCGTCCGGCAGGCCGAGGCGCTGCCGGGGGGCCTGGGCATCATGGCCGACGACGTCGTCGCCGGCCTGATGGCCCTCGCGGTCGTGCAGCTCGTCTTGTGGCCGTGGGGCTGAGCTCCACGCGCCGCCTGGGGGAGCGCTCCATGGCACCGTCACCGCTGCCCAACATCATCCGCGCGCTCGCGCGCCGGCACGTCCACCCCACCGTGCTCACCGTGGCCGCCTTGCCCATGGGGCTGGCGGCCGCCGTGGCGTTCGGCTTCGGCGTCAACCCGCTCGGCGGCTTCCTCATGCTCTGCACGGGCGCCCTCGACATGCTCGACGGCAATCTCGCCCGCGGCAGCGGCCAGGTATCGCGCACCGGCGCCTTCCTCGACTCGACCCTCGACCGCGTGGTCGACAGCGGCATCCTCGTCGGCCTGCTCGTGCAGTTCCACGGCCGTCCCTGGCTCGAAGGGGCCTGCCTCATGGCGCTGCTGTCGAGTCTGCTCGTGAGCTACCTGCGCACGCTCGGCGAAAAACTCGTGGGGCACACGCCGGGGGGCTTCTGGCAGCGACCCGAACGCCTCGTGCTGATGGCCGTCGGCGGCCTCGTCGACAACATGCCGCTAGCCTCGATGGTGCTCGCCGGCGGCACGTTCATCACGGCGGTGGGTCGTTTCAGCTCGGTCGTGCGCGCGACCCGCGCCTTCGATGCCGGCACGCCGCTTGGCGGGGACGCCGGCACCTGGCAGTGGCTGCGCCGCGGTCAGCCCGCCTGGTACGCGTTCTGCGTGGCGATCGTGCTTGCCGTGGCATTCTTCCGCCCCGATTTCGGTTGAGCGGCTCGGCCGGGCAGGACAGGTCGGCGACCCCGAACTACGGCTTCTTCTTCGGCACGATCTTCTCTTGCACGCGTTCGATGCGCGAGTCGATGGCCTGGTTGACCGCGTTGGCCACTTTCGAACGCGCACGCGCGTTGAGCCCCGCGATCTTGCTCTGGACGCCGAGTTGGGCGCCGTGCACGCGCCCCATGAACAGCCGCCGGAAGAAATCGCCGACTTCGTAGAAGATGTCCATGCTTTCCGAACCCTCGATGGCCGGCTATTCGGCGGGTGCCAGTACGCGCAGACTCGAAAACGAGCGATCGATGCTGCCGACGTACAGGTTTCCCCCAAACAGCAACGGCGTGGCGTGGATGGTGTTCGTTGCAAGCGGGAAGCGCCAACGCACGGCGCCTTCGGCGAGGTCGAGGGCGACGACGTTGCCGATCGTGGACCCGATGTAGAGCAACCCGTCGGGCCCCTCGACCGGCGACGAGTACGTGAAGCCTTCGTTGACGTCGGTGCGCCAGATGCGTTCGCCCGTGCGCAGGTCGACTTTCCAGACGTACTTGGAGGTCGAGGCGACCGCCACGGCATTGTCGGACGTCAGCAGCGGCCGGCCCCAGAGCTGGCCCTGGATGAGGGTGGCCCAAACCTGGGTCGCCGAGCCGCCCTCGTCGCGCAGCGCATAGAGATAGCCGTCGTTGGAGCCCACGTACACCATGCGCCCGGGCCCCACGGTCGGCGACGACCAGACCTCGCCCCCCGTGAGGTAGCTCCACTGCACGGACCCGCTGTTGATGGCGTACACGCGCCGGTCCTGACAGCCCACGTACAGCGTGCCCTCGGCGCTGAGCGCGGGCGACGAGGTGGTCTGGCACGAAAGCGGCACGCTCCAGGCCGTGCCGCCGTTGCTCGCGCGCAGCGCGTACACCGTGCCCATGAACGTGACGACGTAGACGAGGTCGTTCTGGTAGACGAGTTGGCCGCCGGGGGGAGAGCCGAGATTGACGTCCCAGCCGGCACCGAACTCGTTCGTCACCATGACGACGTGCCCCGTCTCGGTGCCGTAGAAGATGCGCCCGCTCGCCGGATCGACGGCGGCCCCGACGCTGACCGGCCCGCCCACGGCGCGGCTGCGCACCTCGCTGCCCTCGGGGCTGAGCACGTAGAGCATGCTGTTCTTGTTGCCGAACAACACGTTGCCGTCGTAGGTGGCGACGGCCGGCGCCCAGATCTCGCCGAGAGTCGCGGTGGTCCAGCGGTAGCGCTTGTGGACGACGATCTGCGCCGATGCGTTGGATTCCTGGCCGAGCCGGTCGCGCGCCCGCACCTGCACGAGCACGTTGCGCGGCAGCGAGGCCTCGGTGATGTAGAGGTCGGCGTAGGGCACGTCGACCTCGAACGGTGGCTCCGAGAGGTCGCCGACGCCGAGGCCGTTCGCGCGGAACGAAACGACCTCGATCATGGACGGGTCGTCGAGCCCGACTTCGAGGTGCAGCGGCCCATCTTCGAAGAAGCGGTAGTCGTCGGGCGCAGGGTCGGTCCACAGGAACTGCGGCGGCGTGTTGTCGAAGATCACGGCGACCACCGCGCTGGCCGTGCGCCCGAGGGTGTCGCCCGTGACGACCATGAGCGTGTGCGTGCCGTCGCCGTAGGCGTTCGTGTCGAGGTTGGAGGCATACGGTGGAATGATGTCGGTGTCGAAGCGGCGGTTGTCGAGGTGGAATTCGACGCCCAAGATCATGCGGTTCGGCCCGCCCCCGCTGACGACGACGCTCACCGGCAGCTCGCCCGACACGACCTGACCGGCCGGCGGCGCAATGATGCGGATTTCGAGCGGCGGAACGGGTTCGGTTTCGTCGTCGGGCAGGTCGGCGGGTTCGAGGTCGCCGGTGCCACCCGTGTCGGGCGGGGGACCGGCCTCGGCGGGCTCGGTGTCGCCGAGTTCGAACACCGTGTCGAGGGCGGGCACGTCGGCGCCACCGTCGGGCAACGCGGGCACATCGGCCGGCGCGTCGACCTCCTCGCGCGCGAGGTCGGGCGCGGTGTCGGGTGGCGCCACCGTGTCATCAGGCTGCACGGTGTCGACCAGGGGCACGTCGGGGGCGGGCCCGGTGTCGCCCCCAGTGGACTCGTCGGCGGCCCCGTCGCGCGGCGGGGGCCAGTGCGTGTCGGGCCAGTGCGTGTCGGGCCCGCCCGGCCCGCCGTCGTCGTTGGAGCAACTGTCCTGGCACTGGCCATCGGCGCCGGGGATTTCGGGCACGGCACTGACCCCCGGGTTGCACGCAACCGCCAGCCACAGCACAAAACCGAGACCCAGCAAGACGCGCGAGCCGCTCAACGTCGCTATCTCCTATCGCGGGCAAGGACAACCGGCGGCGTCTCCGGCCGTGGAGCCGTGACTGCCCGGTGGTGGCCTATTCTACGGAAGCGCGAGGGGGAGTCCAAGAGGCCGGGACGGAAGCGAGGCGGACCGGGTGACTAGCGGAGCACGTTGGCAAACGGGGCCGTGCGCAACATGGCATCGCCGACGAGGGTCGGCGCGCCCGGGCCGGCGGCCCACGTCACGCGCGGGATGGCGTTGCCGGCGCTGACGAGCGAGGCGTCGGCCGCGGCGAGCGGCAGCGTGTCGATGCCGACCGCGGTGAAGGGCAGCAGTTCGGCGGCTTCGCTGACGCCGTTCGTGTTGGCGTCGCGCCAGATGCGGAGCGCGCCGAAGGCTTCGTCGGCGCTCGTGAGCAGCCCGTCGCCGTTGCCGCCGAGAGCCGGCCGGTCGAGTTCGGCGAGCTGCTCGAAGCCGTCGGCGTACTGGGCGTCGATGTTGCCGAAGAGCTCGCTGCCGTCGTTGATGCTGCCGTCGCCGTTGCGGTCGAGCACGAGCAGACCGTCGTCGGGCGACGCCCACGCCATGGCCGCCGCAAGGCCGGAGGCGTAGAGGTCGAAGTCGGGACCGGCGTTGAGCGCCAGCAGTTCGAGGCCATCGCCGTCGAGGTCGACGACCAGCGGGTCGGACACGTTGCAGGTGACCACGACGAACACGCGCACGGCAGCCACGGAGTATTCGGCGTTGACGCCGTCGCGCACGCCGCGCTCGTAGTCGATGATGGCCTGAGCATACTGCAGGGCCGCGTCGGACGTGGGCGGCTCGTAGTTGTTGCAGAGCGGCTGCGATTGCGCCGTGAAGGTGACGAGCGAGTGGGCGTCGCCGTAGGCCTCGTCGAGCACCGCCTGGTTGGCGTTGCAGACGCGAATGGGGCGCGACATGGTCGGGTAGTCGGCGGTCTGGCCGCGGGCGGCGAGCCAGGCATTGATGCGGGCGATCATGAGCTGACGGCCGACCGAGACGCCCTTGTCATAGGAGCTTTCGAGGGGGGACGGCTGCACGTTGCAGAGACCGCGTTCGGCGAGGTCGTACTGGGCCAGCACGCGGGTTTCTTCGATGCCGCTCAGCGCGCCCTGGCCGTACCAGAAGTACGCCTGCGGGATCCACTCGCTGCGCGGAATGTCGAGCTGCAGCGGGTTCTCGTCGAGCACCTGCGTGATTTCGGCATAGGCCTCGACCTTGGCCTGGGTGGCGAGGTACGCGCAGTGGTCGGGGGTGGGCTCGAAACCGTTGTCGAAGTTGCGCGCGAAGGGGCACACGTCGAGGTCGGCGAGGTCGGGATCGATGAACCCGTCGCTCGCGACCGTGGTCTCGTAGTCGAACACGCCGAAGGTCTGGAGGTTGAGGCTCAGCTTCTCCATGTAGACGTGACGGCCGAGCGTGAGCCCGAAGTTGATGGAGTCGCGCATGACGAGCGTCCAGTCTTCCTGTTCGGGCGACAGGTCGTCGGGGGTGACGAGGTCGTCGCGGAAGTCGGTGGGCGGACGCTCAAAGCCCGGGATGGCCGGCAGGTCGACGCCATCGAAGTCGGGGCCGGCCGAGGGCTCGCTCGCCGGGGTGGCGAACGGGTCGTCGGTGGGCACGTAGGGCTGCGCGGCCGGCGTGGGGTCGGTTTCGTCGCCGATCAGCGTCACGGTTTCGACCTCGGGCAACGAGGCGAAAGCGCTGCTGCGCGGCTGGGTGCGCTGCGTGGGCGGCACCACGGTGGCGGCGGCGCCGACGTTGGCCGTGGACTCGGAGCCGTTGAGCGGGCTGCCGAGCGTCGGCGAGCTCGTCTGCGACGGCTTGTCGGGGTACGAGATTTGGGTCGGGTCGCCCGAGGGGTCGCCCGCCGCCGGGGCGTTGCCGCATAGCGCGCCCGTGCACTCGTCTTCCGACATGCACCCGCCCGCTCCCAACGTGAGCACGAAGCCCGCCACCACTGCCAGATACCCGATGCGGTCGAAGCGTTTCATGGGGTCCCTCCTCCACTCGCCGGCGGCGCCGCTCTTGCGACGCGTCGGTGTCGCGACCTTGCCGGGCAAAACCCGCTGCAACGGGCGTACCATAACACAGACCCGCGTAAAGTGGAACGCTGCGGCGATCGGGGCAAGCAAGAAAAGTGTGTCAGCGACGTGTCACGAGTGTGTCAGCCGTCGCGTGACACATGCCGCGAGCCGGAGCCGGGTGCCGGCGGGTCGGTGGCCTCGGCGCCCGCATCTTCGACGACGAGCCCGTGTTCCCGCAGCCGGCGGTACATGGTGCTGCGCGACACGCCGAGTCGTCGCGCGGCGAGCGACACGTTGCCCTGCGTCGCGTCGAGCGCCTCGCGCAGCCGCACCGCGGTGAGCGGGGCCGCCGGCTGGGCGGCAGGGTCGGTCGCGTCGCCGGTGGGCAGCGCCTGGCCGCGCTGCAGCGCAAACGTGTGCTGCACTTCGTCGGGCAGATCCTTGAGCGCCAATTCCTGGCGCGGTGCGGCTCCGGCCCGCAGCCGGCGGGCCAGGCGGCGCGCCAGGTTGCGCAACTCGCGCACGTTGTAGGGCCACGGGTAGAGCAGCAACGCCTCGAGCGCGTCGGGTGCGATGACGAGGTGCTGGATGCCGTCCTCGGCGAGGAAACGCCGGAAGAGCGGCACGACGTCTTCCCGGCGCTCACGCAGCGTGGGCATGCGAATGGGCCACTCTTCGAGCCGGGCCAGCAGGTCGCCGCGGAAGCGTTCGGCGGCCACGGCCTGCTTGAGGTCGACGTTGGTCGCGGCGACGACGCGCACGTCGACCGGCCGGGCCACGGTGCTGCCGACGGGCGTGACGAGGTGGTTTTCGATGACCCGCAGCAGTTTGGGCTGAAGACTCAGCGGAAGTTCACCGATCTCGTCGAGAAACAGCGTGCCCCCGTGGGCATGGGCGAAGAGCCCTTCCTGGGCGTTTTGCGCGCCCGTGAATGCCCCCTTGGCGTGTCCGAAAAGGGTCGTTTCGGCGAGCGTCGCGGGAATGGAGCCGCAGTTGACGTCGACGAGCGGACCCGTGCGGCCGCTGAAGCGGTGGATCTCCCGCGCGACGAGTTCCTTGCCGGTGCCCGATTCGCCGACGATGAGCACGGTGAGGTCGCTCGCCGCGACCAGTCGCAGGTCGGTGCGGATGGCCGCGATGGACGGCGAACTGCCGAACAGCAGGCTGTCGGCAGCCGCGGGGTCGTCGCCTTGGGCCAGCCCGGCGCGCTGCAACAGGACGAACAGGCTGGAGCCGAGCCGCAGCACGTCGCCCGGGTGCAGCGGCCAGGCGCGCGCCCCGAGGCGCATCCCGTTGACGAAGGTGCCGTTGCGGCTTCCCTCGTCGCGCAGCAGCGGCGCCTCGGCGCCGAGCGCGGACAGCGTGGCGTGGCGGCGGCTCATGCACGTGTCGTTGAGCGGCAGGTCGCTGTCGGAGCCGCGGCCGATGGTGACCTGGCTGCCAAACATGCCGAGCGGGATGCGGGGCCCGGCGCCGGCATCGCCGCCGGGAACCACGAGCAGCACGAACTCGCTTTCGCCGCCGAGCGCCTCTTCGAGGTCTTCAAACGGTCGGGTGATGGTGTCGTCGTCCGCCATGGCGGCGCCGATTGTAGCGGAGGCCCGCGAACGCGTCGAGTAGGCGGCAGGTGTGGCGAGACGGCAGGGGTGGAATCGCCCCGGCCCCCGCCCCCGGGGACCGGGCTCGGCGACTTGCGGGGCGGCGGCCCCGGTGCTACGGTGGGCGCGTGAACCCTTGGGCGTGCTGAGCGCCTCCGGGAGGAGCCATGGTCCCGATGCGCACTCTGGCCTGGATGGGGGTCCTCTTCGTGACCCTCGCCGCATGTTCGAGCGACACCGAGCCGGCCGGCGGTCCGTCCGACGTTTCCGTCGACGCGCCCGACGTCCCGGGGATCGACGTGCCCGCGGTCGACACCACGGCCGACACCGGGTCCGACGCGCTCGACCTCGGCGCGCCCGATACACCGCTCAAACCCGACGCGCCCGCGCCCGACGCGTGTCAGCCACGCTGCAACAGCCTGTGGGCGTGTGGCGACGACGGCTGCGGCGGCACGTGCGGTGCGGGCTGCGCCGAAAACGAACGCTGCGTGGCGCACGTCTGCGAGTGCGTCCCGGCGTGCGCGCCCGACCAGCAGTGCGGCGACGACGGCTGCGGCGGCACCTGCGGGCCGGGCTGTGCCGAAGACGACGCGTGCATCGCCGGGGTCTGCGTCTGCGAGCCGCGCTGCGGCGCCAGTTGGGAATGCGGCGACAGCGGCTGCGGCTATCCGTGCGGCGGCGGCTGCGCCGAGGGCTTCCAGTGTGCGGGCCACAGCTGCGTATGCGTGCGCGCGTGCGAGCCCGACTGGCAGTGCGGCGACGACGGCTGCGGCGGCCAATGCGGTGCCGGCTGCCCGCCAAACCACATCTGCCAGGATCGCCAGTGCGTGTGCCCGACCGTCTGCGAGCCCGACTGGCAGTGCGGCGACGACGGCTGCGGCGGCCTCTGCGGCGCCGGCTGTGCCGCGGGCGACGTCTGCGTCGACCATCGCTGTGTCTGCCCGACCGTCTGCGAGCCCGACTGGCAGTGCGGCGACGACGGTTGCGGCGGCCAGTGCGGTTCCGGCTGCCCGCTCGGCACCGCGTGTCAGGACCACCGCTGCGTGTGCGTGCCCGCCTGCCAGCCCGGCTGGCAATGCGGCAGCAACGGATGCGACGGCGAGTGCGGGCCGCCGTGTGCGCCGGGCAGCGCGTGCGTCGACCACCGCTGCGTGTGCCGACCGCAGTGCGCCCCCGACTGGCAGTGCGGCAGCGACGGCTGCGACGGCACCTGCGGTCGTTGCGGGCCGGGCCAGGTGTGCGTCGAACACGTGTGCCTCCAGTGCATCCCCAACTGCCCACCCGGCTGGGTTTGCGGGGACGATGGCTGTGGCGGCCAGTGCGGCCCCGGCTGCCCGGCGGGCGAATCGTGCGAAGCCGGCCAGTGCGTGCATTGCGAACCGTTCTGCGCGCCCGACTGGCCGTGCGGGGACGACGGCTGCGGCGGCCAGTGCGGCCCCGGCTGCGGTCCCGGCTTCGAGTGCCGCGACCACACCTGCGTCTGCGCGCCGCAGTGCGAGCCCGACTGGCAGTGCGGCGACGATGGCTGCGGCGGCGAATGCGCCGGCGGCTGTCCCTTCGGGCTCGACTGCATCGACCGGCGCTGCGAGGTGCCGCTGTTCGGGCCGGGGGTGCTGCTGAACCACCTCGAGCTGCCCGAATATGGCGCCACCCCGTGCTGCTTCGACTACACGGGCGACGGGCAGCCCGACAACGGGCTCGTCAATCTGCTGCATCTCTTGGCGGGGCTGCTCG
Source organism: uncultured Myxococcales bacterium (assembly GCA_964422715.1). Taxonomy (GTDB): domain Bacteria; phylum Myxococcota_A; class UBA9042; order PWKZ01; family CAYRCM01; genus CAYRCM01. The sequence continues at coordinate 10,650 of CAYRCM010000099.1, forward strand.
GCGACGTCGACGTCAACGAGGAACTGGCCTCGGCCATCCAGGCGGGCCTCATCATCACATTGTTCGAGTTCCGCGGCGTGGGCGATTGGCAGAGCCAGCCCGCATGCTCGGTGGCCTTCTATCAGGGGGCCGACACCAATGACGATTTCTCCGACAACCTCGATCCCGCGCACGCGGGCGACGTGCTCGTGACCCCCGAATCGCTCGACCCCGAAGGCCAACCGTTGGCGCTGTTCGAGACGGCCGCCATCGACGCCGGCTTCCTGCAGGCCGGTCCCGGGCAGGTCATCCTCGACATTCCGCTCATGGAAGGCATGCTGATTCACGCCGTGCTCGACGACGCGCGCATCGAAGCCGCGGTGACAGCCGACACGAGCGTCTATCCGCTGCTCGTGCGGCTCGACGAGGGGCGCCTCGGCGGGTACATGGCGCGCGAAGTCATCCTCGATGCGCTCAATGGCTTCGCTGCGGCCGGCTGCGCTTGCCTCATGCTGCCGGGCCCGCTCGTCGACATCGTCGCCAACCGCTGCTCCACCGAAGGGCAGCCCGACCTGTGTACCGGCAGCGGCGAGGACATGTGCGCGCAACTCTATGAGTATTGCCCGACGGCGGTCGGCATGATGCCCTACCTCATGGACGTCGACAGCGATGGCGACGGGCGCCGCGACAGCCTGTCGCTCGGGGCGTACTTCACGGCGATTCCGGCGCACATCGTCGGGATCGACGAGGCCGCCCGCCGCTGAGCGGCCCCCACGGGGCGCGCGTACGGCGTTGGGGGCGTCGGACCCACGGAAAAGGCAGGCGCCCGCGGGCGCCGAGAGAGATCGGCGGATGAAAGGCTGGTTGTGCACTCCGACTTGGCTCGCTGTCTGCGCCCTCTGCGCAGGCTTGTGCGCAGCGCCGCTCGCGTGCGACAGCGACAGCGTGCCCGACCCGACGCTCGTCTGGCAGAACTTTCCGCCGGGCTTCGACGCCGGCGCGTTCGACGCCGGTGTCAGCGACGGGCTCGACACGGCTGCGCCCGACGGCGACGCAGTCCTTGCCGACCTGCCGGAGCCCGACGACGGGCCCGCGCCCGACGACGGCGTTCCCGACGTGCCGGCGCCCGACCAGCCGGGCCCCGACACCCCCGGCGGCGACACGCCCGTCGACGTGCCCGCCGATATCGGGCCGGTGGCCTGCCAAAGCGAACTCGACTGCCTCGGCATCCCGACGCCGGCCTGCCGCCAGCCGCTGTGCGACCGGGCCACGAGCCAGTGCGCCTTCGTGGTGTCGCCCGACGGGGCGGCCTGCGACGACGGCAACGCGTGCTCGGTCGGCGACCGCTGCGCGAACGGCGAGTGCGTGGGGCCCTTCGCGCTGCCCTGCGACGACGGCGAAGCCTGCACGGTCGACTGGTGCCACGCCGAGCGCGGCTGTCAGCACAGCGACAACTCGGGCCCGTGCGACGACGGCGACCCGTGCACGGGCAGCGACGTGTGCTTCCGCGGCGAATGCCTGGGTCAAGTCGACCCGCGCTGCGATTGCGTCGACGACACGCCGTGCGCCGACTTCGACGACGGCGACCCCTGCAACGGGCGGCTCACGTGCATCGACGGCCGCTGCCAGGTCGACCCCGCGACAGTCATCGAGTGTGCCACGCCCCCGGAGCCCTGCGTCGAAGCGGCCTGCGACCCGCAGAGCGGCGAGTGCTTCCTGGTCGCATCGAGCGACGGCCTCGCCTGCGACGATGGCGATTCCTGCACGCTCGGCGACGTCTGCGCCGGGGGGCGCTGTGCCGGCCAGACCCGCGACTGCTTCGACGGCGACCCGTGCACCCTCGACACCTGCGAGCCGGGGGCCGGGTGCGTCTTCCGCGCCGACGACCCGGCGCGGCTCTGCGACGATGGCAACCCGTGCACCGTCGACGGCTGCGTGCGCGGCGAGGGTTGTCTGCACGCGCCCATCGCCGAGAACACGCCCTGCGACGACGGCGATTTCTGCACGGCCGACGACGTCTGCCGCGATGCCCGATGCACCGGCATGGCGCGTACGTGCGACGACAACATCGCCTGCACCCTCGATGCCTGCGACGCCCAGCTCGGCTGCCTGCACACGCCGCAGACCGCGTTGTGCCCCGACGCCGGGCCGTGCGCGGTGGCCGAGTGCACGCTCGCCGAGGGCTGCGTGTACACCCCGACGAGCGCGCCCTGCGACGACAGCGACCCCTGCACCACCGGCGATGCCTGCGGCGACGGGGTCTGTGCCGGCGCGCCCATCGACTGCGACGACGGCAACGTGTGCACCGACGACCTCTGCGACGACGGGCAGTGCCGACGCGTTTTCAACGAGGCCGATTGCGACGACGGCAATCCCTGCACCACCGGCGACCGCTGCCAGGGCGGACAGTGCGCGCCCGGCACGAATACGTGCTGCGAGCCGCAGTGCGGCGAACGCCAGTGCGGCGACGACGGGTGCGGCGGCAGCTGCGGCACCTGCGGCGAAAACGAAAGCTGCGTGGCCGGCTTCTGCGTGCCCGGGCAGGGTGCCGACACCTGTCTCGACATCCTGCAGTGCGCGCGGCAGTGCGCCGTCGACGACGAGCCGTGCCTCGACGCCTGCACCGCCGGGCAGCCGACCGGAGCGGTCAACCGCTACGAAGATCTCGCGGCCTGCGCCCAGGAAAACGGCTGCTCGCTCATCGACGAAACCTGCCTCGGCATGTTCTGCACCGCCGAACTCGTGGCCTGCGTCACCGGCCAGTAGGACTCGGTTGCGCCGCGAATCGCGCGGGTCCGCGGGCGGTCCCTCGCCCGCGCGCGCCGTCTCATGCCACGTTGCTTGCCCAAGGATGCCGAGGCGCCGAGGCGCGATTCCCCGAGGCGCACTCGGGGTACGCCGCAGGGGGGAGCAGCGAAGGCAACAAAGGGATCCGCAGGAAGGCGACTGGGTATCGACGGGCGCCCGGCCCGACCGGGGCCCGTCCTGCCCTCAACGCTGCCGACGAGGCAACCGACGGGCTACAGACCGTTGAACTCGATGCGCCACTCGCCGCTTTCGACGCGGACGAGGGCGAGCGGCGCGCTGTTGCGGCTCTTGGCCTGGATCTGGATGCGCACCTTGCGGTCGGCGGGTAGCAGTTCGACGGGTGACACGGAGCCGATGACGTAGCTTTGCGGGTCGCGCTCCTTCAGATAGTCGGGCGCCGTGCGCCGGAAGTGACGCCACGAGAAGTCGCGGACCCCGCGGATGGCGGCGTCGCCCATGGTCTCCGAACCCGCGACGAGCCTGATGTAGGCGGCGAATGCCTCTTCTTCGTCGTCGAGCAGCGCCGCCCGGAAGGCCTCTTCGACGACTTCGCGCGGGCTGCGGAAGCGTTCGCCCAGCAGTTCGGGCGGCGGGATGATGCGCGCCTGCCAGGCCGTGCGCAGCGCCTCGACCGACAGCGGGTGCCGGTCGCTCAGCAGTGGCTTGTTGCGAAACGGCGACTGGTCGTCGGCGGCGTAGAGCATGCGCGAATCGGGGTCGAGCGCCAGGGCCCCGAGCCGGAAGAGCGCCCGGTGGTTGGGGCACAGGACGAGCGCCAGGTTGCGGTCGAGCGGGCCCGGGGTGGCCTGCGGGACGAGCACGTGGATTTCGGCGAAGGTGAGTTTGGGGTGCAGGCGCACCGTCTGGCCGCACACTTGGCAGCGGTCGCCGTAGAGCTCGCGCAACGCCAGGCCGCTCGGCGTTTCTTCGAGCGGCAGAGCCGCGGCGACCGACGGGGCGCCGGCGGCGGGCGCCGGTTCGGCGGCGGGCGGCTCGGCGGGGGGCGCGCTCGGCTTGGCGCCGCGCCGGGCGCCGGTCTTGGCCGCCGGAGCGCCGGTTGACTTCGGCCGCGGGGTCTTCGGGGCCTTGCGGCCCTTCGCGTCGGGCGTCTTCGCCATGGGAGCTTCCTTGCCGACCGGCCCGAGGCCGGGGTGTGGAGCCGGGCGAGCCGCAACCCGCCACAAAGCCCGGTGTTTGGCGCCCCGGGGGCCCGGGCGGCGGCGCTGCGCCCCCGCCCGCTGCCCCAGAGCGCGCTCGGCCGTCAGGCCTCGTCGTCGTCGGCGGCGGCGCCCAACACGACGCTCGTGTGCAGAAAGTTGACCCCCGCCGCCGCGAGCTCGTCGCGTGCCTCGAGCCGCTCGGCCTCGCTCGCCGCCACGCCGCGGCAGGCGTTGGTCAGTACGGTGACGTCGAAGCCGGCGCGCAGGGCGTCGATGGCCGTCGGCCGGATGAGGGTGTCGAAGCCGAGGCCGCACAGATGCAGGCGCGCCGCCCCGCGCCGTTCGAGCCGCCGCGCAAGTTCGGTGCCCACGAAGGCGCTCGTCGCCTGCGCCCGGGTGTGCGCGGGCAACGGGATGAGGATGGTCAGTTCGAACACCGGCAGGCCGGGGTGCAGCCCGAGCGCGGCGGCTTCGGCGGCCGGACCCGGCTCGGCGTCGTCGTCGGGGGCGACGGCCGGCGCGGGGGCCGCTGCTGGCGGCGGGCCGGCCGGCCCGCGGCGTGGCCCGCGCTGCGCGTACACCACCGTGTCGTAGAGCGGGACCAGCTGCTGGATGAGCGGCACGATGTCGTCGGCGCCGGGCACCGGCGCGGCGCCGCCCGAAAATGCGTCGCACTCGGCGCCGAGGACCACGAGCGCGGTGTCCGGCGGGCTGGGGGGTCTGCGTCGCATCATGGGTTCGCGTCCTCCTATTGGGTTTGACCATGACGGCCCGGCGGCGCCCTGTCAAGCGCGAAATCGAGCGCCGTGGCGCCCCCCGGAGACCGGAGAGGTGACAGGCGCCGGTGAAGCGGCTAGCCTGACCGCCCGGAGGGGGGACCATGGATTCGACCGTCTCCAAGAGTCTCACCGAGGCCACCGCCACGAGGCAACAGCTTGCGCGGCTCGGACGCATCTACGCCGCGAGCGATCGGCTGACCGAACGGTTCGCGGGCCAGTTCGGGCTGTCGTGCGGACGGTGCCCGGGCGAATGCTGCCGTCAGTTCGTTCCGGTCTGGCCAGCCGAGGCCGCGGCGCTGCGGGCGGGCCTGGCCCTGCTCGACCCGGTTGTCGCCGCGCAGATCGTCGACCGCGCCCGCGCCCAGGTCGGCGCGCAGCGCGAGCTGCTCGCCGCCGCGGGGCTCGGCAAGGCACAGGGGCGACCGCTCACGTGGAGCATCGCGGCCGAGAAGCAGACCGACCTGCGCGGGCTGCGCGCGCTGCCCTGTCCGCTGCGCGACGAAAGCGCCTGCCTCGCGTACATCTACCGGCCTCTCATGTGCCGGGTGTTCGGCTTTCCGGCGCGCAACCTGCCCCACAACACCTGCTGGACGCTCTGCGCCGGGCTGCGCCGCCGGCCGAGCGGCACCCCGCTGCCGGTGCTCGCAGCGGGCGCGCTCGAACGGCTCGCTGGAGCCATCACCCGGCTGGCTCCGCAGCCACCGGGGCGCGTCGTGTTTTCTACGGTGGCCTGCCTGCTGGCCGACGCTGGCGAAGAATGACGCCCGCGATGGCGGCCTGGTGCAGAGCGTGCAATAAGTGCACATCCAACGAGGGCCCGCAACGCCGGTCAGGTCTGCCGGAGGCCCAGAATCCGGCCCGCGGTGCGGTTGGTCTGCTCTTTGCTTCGCCGTTCTTGGGGATCGCCCGCCGCGCTGCGCCCGCCGTCGGGCAGCGCCGCCGGAGGACAGCCATGACGAGGCACCGTTCTCGACAGGGGTGGACGCTTCTTGCGGGGCTCTGCTGGCTCGTCGGCTGCGCCGAGGCCAATCCGCAGCCTTCTCCCGGGCGCGAGACCGGGCCGAACGGACCCGATCCCGAGGTCTTCGTCACCCCGGCCGAGGCCCCCGACACGGGCCGCGTACTCGTCACGACCCCCACGCCCGACAGCCCGCAGGTGGCGTTGGCCGGCCTGCCCGGGGCCGTCCCCGGGGCCGGCAGCGTCGTCGTCGAACGCGCCACCGGCAGTGCCGTCGGCACCTGGCCCGCGACGGCGAGCGGCAGTTTCGCCGGGCTGCTGCCGGCCGGCAGCGGCGAGACGCTGCGGCTGGCGTTTCTGCCGACGGGCGGCACGGCCGACGAACGCTCGCCGTTCGTCGAGGTGACCGTGCCGGCCAGCGACGAGCCGGCCGGCGGCTACCACGGTTGGCCCGCCGAACAGGACGGCACCTACGACAAGGTCAGCACGGAGTTGCCGAGCGCCCCCGACGGAACCGGCCCAATCCAGCTCGTCGGCGCGCCGGGCGCGGCGCCCGCCGACAGTTCGCTCGTCGCGGGCAACGTACAGAGCGGTGCCGTCGTGCGCACGACGGCCGCCGCCGATGGCTCGTTCTCGGTGGCCGTGCCCGGTCGAGTCGGCGACACGCTCTTCGTGTTCGTTACGGCCGCGGACGGCGCGGGCCCAACGAGCGACGTGCTCGTCATCGTGGTGGCCGGGCGCTAGGGCTGGCCGCACCGGGTCTTTCGCCCCAGCAAGACGGACATCGGACGGCTGCGAGGGAAGGCCGGCCGGCCGCTCAGCCTCGCCGGCGGCTCAGGATGGCCGGCACGCGCACGGGCGGGCCGAGCCGTACGGAAACGCGGTCGAAGCCGTTGAAGAGCTCGCCGTCGATGACGGGGTCGAGCCGTTCGTCGCCGGTCGCCTCGACGTCGAGCGCCTGTCCTGGGAATTCGTGCCAACGCCGGCTGCGTATGGGGCTGCCGGAAAGCAGGGATACCCAACGGAACGTGGCTTCGAGGGCCGACATGGCGCCGACCACGATGTGTAGGCGACCGGGCGTAGCCGCGTAGCGAAACAGCTTCACCGTGCCGAAGTCGACGTCGATGGCGCCGGCGTGCAGGCCCATGAAACGCCCGTAGGGGTAGTCGCGCCCGTCGGCTCGCACGCGGGCCGGCGTGCCGGACAGCATCTCGCGGCCGTACTCGCGCAACGGCTCGGGCACGACGGGCAGCGCGCGCAGGAGCGGCAGGGTGCCCCAGTAGCCGCCGACGGTCTTGGCGATGACCCGCAGGATGGCCAAGGGGCTCTGTTCGGGTTCGGCGTAGTACTTCGCGAAGAAACGCTGGCCGATGCCTCCGATGGCGGTCGCGAAACCGAGTTTGCGGAAGGCCCACTCGTCCGGCGGGTCGCCGGGGCGGTGACCACGCACTTCGAGGGTGTCGAGTTGTACCGTGCGCGGCGCGGCGCCGGCACGCACGCTCTGGACCAGGTTGTCGATGATCTGGTCGGCGTGGCCGTGGATGCCGGCCTTGCGGGCCACGAAGTCGATGGTGCCGCCGTTCGTCGGGACGAGCTGCGGCAGGGCCGCCGTGCCGAGCCCGCGGCGGTGAAGGGCCGCGCACGCCTCGTTGAGCATCCAGTGGAAGGTGCCGTCGCCGCCGTCGCTCACGCAATACTGCACGCCGCGGTCGATGAATTCGTCGATGACGGGGGCGACCTCGGCGAGCGAGGCCGTGCTGCGCACGAGCCCGTCGCGCCCGACGAGGTTCGTGAGCGCGCGTTGCCGGCCGCGTTGCGCCTGATTCTTGCGGGAATGGGGATTTGTGATGACGCCGACCTGCATCGTTGCACCTCGAAGATCGCAGCGGGGCCCGGAGGCCGGAGGGCCGCCCCGTCCGCGGTTTCCGGGTGGCTCGGATACCGCTGCCTGGGGTGACGCGTCAAGGGGTCAGCGCCCGGCGCGGAGCTCGGCGGCGCGCCGCTCGGCCTTCTCCCACATGCGCACGTAGGCCTCGGCGGAACGGAAGAGCGGTTCGAGTTTCGCGTCGTCGGCGGCGTCGGCGCGGGCGTCCTGCAGCAATTCGGGCAGCAGCCCGATGTGCAGCATGCCCTCGGTGTTGAAGTCGACGGCGCGGTTGCCCAGGAAGGGGGCGGTGAACTCGACGTCGCCGGCGTACGACGAAAACGGGTAGGTGATGGGGTGCGGCTGCGGCCTGCCGCATGCGCCGTCGGCGAAACGTGGCCCGGGGGCCCCGGCGAATCCGTTGAGGTCGAAACCGAACGGCACCCCCGGGTAGCCGCCCTTGGACGCGATGAGTGCCGCCCGCTCGGCCAGCCCGCGCAGGGTAGAACCAGGGTTGTCGGGGTCCTGACAGCGATCGAGGCCGAAGCTGGAGATGCCGCCGAGGGCGAACGTGCGACCGTCCCAATGCCGGCCGTGCGTGCCCGCCGCCGGATAGTCGTTGGCTTCCAGGATTTCGAACGCCCGCCGGTACGACCACTGCGGCAGATGGTCGACCTCGACGATCATGCCGCGGCGCATGAGGCCGGCGAGCAACGCTTCGCCGATGGGGGTGATGGTCGCGTTCTGGCACCACTCGCCGTCGAGGGACCCCTGGCTGATCGGCTCGTAGTAGAGGAAGGCCGTCGCCGCGGGATGCACGCCGAAAGTCGACATGTCGTTCGGCGCTTCGGCCAGGTAGTCGGCGCGCGGCTCGTTGAGGCCGCCAAACGAGACCCGGCCGCCGTCCCAACCGCGCGGCATGCCGTCGCTCGGGCAGTTCTGGCTGAAATTCGACCAGTGGCCACTGTTGAAGAAGTTGCCGAGTTCGATGAAGTCGCGGCTGCCGTCGCCCGGAGCGAAGCGGTTGTCGTACTTGTGCACGGGAAAGACGCTGCGGATGCCGCGGGCGTAGTAGGCATCGAGCTGCGCCTCGACGTAGGCCTCGTCGCAGACGGGGCCGCCGGCGCGCGGCGTGAGGTGACAACGGAACAGGTTCGACGTCTCGATGCCGAGCACGACCGCCATTTTGCCGGCGGCGATGACCTCTCGGGCCTCGGCCGGGGTCTGCACGATGCGGAAGAACCCCAGGCCCCGGCCACCCGCCTGCGCGTCGATGTAGCGCTCCATGGCCCACGTCTCGTCGATGATGCGGTCGACCGCCGTCATGTCCTCGCAGTCGTAGCGGCTCGGCTGGATGCCCTCGGCCACCATCAGGCTGCAAATCACGTAGTCGGAAGTCGCAAGTTGCACGACGAGCCGCAGCCCGCCGAGCCAGGCCCGTTCGAGCCAACGGTAGTACTGCACCTGGTGGGTGGAACGGCGCCGCGCGTCGGGCCAGTCGGGAAAATCGGGCCAGCCGCCCGTGTCGTGGTTCCACTCGGCGAGTTCGCCGGCCAGAAACGCGTCGAGCAGCCCGAGCACGCCGGCCGCGTCGTTGCCGCCCCCGTCGTAGACATGACCGAAGAAGTCGTGGCGGCCCTCGGCGCCGTGCACCATCGAGCAGTCGGGCAACGCGTGCGCCACACCGAGCCGATGGAACGTGCCGCCGTGGAAGATGCCCCCGCCGAAACTGAAGTTCGTGAGCAGATGCGAGTGCGCGTCGGCGATGCCGAACAGCGTCCCGTCTTCGAACGTGGTGCGGCTGACCGTGCCGTGGGCGTCGAGCGAGGCCTCGGGGTGCGCCGTGCAGCCCGTGGCCGGCTCGAAGGCGATGGCGACCCCCGTCGGGGCGAGCCCGTCGAGGCCAAGGAGCTGGCCGCTGCGCCGGTTGCGCAACCGATAGCGCCCCGACTCGCGGGGGTGGGCTTCGAGGGTCCACTCGGCGCCCGAGATGTAGCCGTCCTCGACGCGGGTCACGTCGGATTCGAGCACCGTCGCGCGGAGCAGCGGCCCGCCGTCAGCGAGCAGGTAGCCCCGGTCGCTGTCGTAGAACAGATACGTCGTGAGGTCGGCGGGCTGGAGGTAGAAGCGGGCGGCGGCCGCCGCCTCGCTGCCGAACCCGAACGCCGTTTCGGACGTTGCGGCAAGCCAGCGCTCGCCCGTGCGCAGGGATACGCAATGCCCGCCGAGCCCTTCGAGCGGCGGCGGCGTGATGTCGCCGGGCAGGGTGTCGGCCGGGCCGACGTCGCCAGAATCGCCACCGCCGTCGGTGCCGTCCGGCGGTGGGGCGCCGCTGTCGGCGGGGGCGTCGGGGCCGGCGCCCTCCGCGTCGGCCGTGTCGGGCAGGCCGGCCGCATCGGCGTGCGTTTCGCCGCGGGCGTCGGGCCACGGGCC